>JAZSHK010000010.1:0-34331 GCA_045533185.1 Acutalibacteraceae bacterium
CAGATGGCGGCGAGATCCTTCGTGCGCGAATGGCAGATGGTCACCGTGCCGTTTTCGTGAAGCAGCAGCATGCCCATGGGCTTACCAACGATGTTGCTGCGCCCGATGACGACGCAGTGCTTGCCCTCGACCGTCACGCCCGTGCGGTGGATGAGCTCCATCACGCCCGCGGGGGTGCAGGGCAGGAAACGGTGATCGCCGATCATAATGTGCCCGACGTTCGCCGCGTGGAACGCGTCGACGTCCTTGTCGGGGGAGATGGCGGCGATGACCGCCTTATCGTCGAGGTGGCGGGGCAGGGGGAGCTGGCAGAGGATGCCGTGGATGGCGGGGTCGGTGTTGAGTTCCTCGACCTGCGCGAGCAGCTCCTCTTGCGTGGTGTCGGCGGGCATATTGATCTGGCGGGCATAGAAGCCGACCTCGTCGCACGCCTTGGTTTTATTGCGCACATAGGTGCAGGAGGCGGGGTCGTCGCCCACCAGGATCACCGCCAGGCCGGGGGTGATGCCCTGCTTTTTGAGTTCAGTTACCTGTTCGGCGATCTCGCGGCGGATGTCCGCGGCGATGGCTTTTCCGTCAATTCTCGTTGCCATTGTCTGTTTCCTCCTCGGGGATTTCTTCTTCGGTCTTCTCGCCGTCCTCGGCGGGCAGGTCAAGGGTGGTGTCGCCGTCGGCGAGCAGTGTCTTAGGCAGTGCCTGTGCGCGACGGTGCAGGAACCACAGCCCGAGCACACCGCCGATGATCGCGAGGATCGCGACGAGCTGGGACGCCTTCATCGTGCCGATCATCAGGCTGTCGGTGCGGGTGGCCTCGATGAAGAAGCGACCGACGCCGTACCAGATGATGTAGCTGCAGAAGAGCTGTCCTTTGAACTTATACAGCCGCTTGGAAAGGATGTGCAGCAGCACGAAGCCGAGGACACACCACAGCGACTCGTACAGGAAGGTGGGGTGCACGGGCAGGGCGGTGTCGTAGCCGCTGCCATGGATGCCCGCTTGGATCATATCGCCGGTCATACCCCACGGCAGGTCGGTGTTGCCGCCGAAGGCCTCCTGGTTAAAGAAGTTGCCCCAGCGACCGCACGCCTGTCCGATGAGAAAGCCCATCGAGGCGATGTCCATCATCGCGAGCGGGCTCTGCTTGCGCCAGCGGCAGATGAGCGGACCGAATGCGAAGGCGAAGATCACCCCGCCGTAGATGCCGAGCCCGCCCTTCCAGATCTGCAGGATGGTGACGGGGTCGGCGAGATAGGCGGCGGCATCGGCGCTGAAAAAGACGTAATACAGCCGCGCGCCGATAAAGGCGATGGGGGTGGTGATGAGGGCGATATCGATCATCCGATCGGGGTCAAGGTCAAAATCCTTTGCGCGGTAGAGACCGTACATCACCGCGAGGATAAAGCCGATGGCGATCATCACGCCGTACCACTTGATGGTGAAGTCCATCCCGCCGATGCGAAACTCCGCCAGCGTGTCGTCGAGCGGCAGCTTCCACCCGAGTTTCGGGAATTCTATGTAGTGGCTGAGGGTCATTAAAGAAGGCATTTCGTTCATCCTTTCTATGTAACGGGGCGACGCGTAGTGCGTATGAGCCGATTGAAGCGGTGGTCGCCCCCTCGCGAATGTCGCTTCGCGCCATTCGCCCGAGATAGTGTTTGTGCGTTAAGTGATGCTGCCGTCGGGTTTCACGACCGACAGCGTGCGGTTGCCGACAAGGATGCGCTCACGCAGCTGACGGTCGATCTCCTCTGCGGTCATCGCGGCGAGGGCGTCAAGCTCGCCGAGCGGCGCGATGCCGTCGAGCAGATGGCTGAGGATCAGCTCGCCGCCGTTCATCGTGTCGTCCAGCCCGCTGACGATCTGTCCGTAGATGCCCTTTTTGAGCGCGTCAAAACGCTCGCGCGGAACACCCTCGGCCTGCAGGCGGGCGATCTCGGTACACACTTCGGTCTCGACGCGTTTGGGGTCGGCGGATTCGCCGCCGAACAGCCACACGCCGAAGGCGGGGCCGTTAAAATAT
The DNA here is from genome assembly GCA_045533185.1 of Acutalibacteraceae bacterium. GTDB lineage: Bacteria > Bacillota > Clostridia > Oscillospirales > Acutalibacteraceae > UBA5905. The sequence goes on from JAZSHK010000010.1 coordinate 2,021, forward strand.
TCTGTGCCGAACTGCTCATTGATGAGCCCCGCTTCCATCAGCCGCGCGTACAGCGGGCTGCTCTTGCCTGCGATCAGCTCCATCAGCAGTCGCGCTCCCGCGACGGTGACGGCACTCGTTTCCCCCTGCGGCTCCTTAAAGCCGAGGTAAAAGAGGGGTGCCGCGACGGGCATCGCCTGCTCGACGTACGTCTCGCACACCTCGGCGGGCTCGTCGACGGCGAAGGGAGACGGCGGGAAATTGGGCGCGGACTTCAGCAGCCGATCGGCGGCGTCCTGCACCTCGTCGGGCGTGATCCTGCCCGCCACCACCAGCAACATATTGTGCAGATTATAATAGCGGTCATAGCAACGGTAGAGAAGATCGGCGGTGATGTCCGCGATGGATTCCACCGTGCCCGCGATGTCCACCCGCACAGGGTGGTTACGGTACATCCCCTGCAGGAGATTGAACAGCACACAGCGGTCGGGGTCGTCCTCGCACATCCGGATCTCCTGCCCGATGATGCCCTGTTCCTTTTGCACCGTTTCGGGGGTGAAATAGGGATGCTGGACGAAGTCGAGCAAAATTTCCAGCGAGGGGAGAATGTTCTCGGTCGCGGAGAACAGGTAAGCGGTGCGCTCAAAGCTCGTGTAGGCGTTGGCGTCCGCGCCCGTCTCGGCGAAGCGGGTGAAGGCATCGCCCTCCTCGCTCTCAAACAGCTTATGCTCGAGATAGTGGGCGATGCCCTCGGGCACGACCTCGATACCGCCGTCGGCGGTGGGCAGGGTGTTGTACACCGAGCCGTAGCGGGTGGCGAACACCGCATAGGCGGAGCAGGCGTGCGTCTGCGGCCACACGAGGATGTCCAGCCCCGAGGGATGAGTCGTGCGGTAGAAGGTATCCCCCGTCAGAGGGTGGGTAAAGGCTTGCATAGCGGGCCGTCCTTTCGTTATTCTGCCGCAGGGCGCAGCAGATAGGTGGAGTCAAAATGCACGAGCTTTGCCACCCGCACGACGTCCTCGCGGGTGACGGCGAGCAGGGCACTGACCGCCTGCTCGGGGGTGATGTAGCGGTCGTAGATCGTCTGCCCGATGGTCCATACCTCGCGGTCGGCGGGGGTCTCGTTCATCGCGGTGAACCGCTGCACAAGGCTGCGGCGCGCCGCCTCGAGCTCATCGTCGGAGAAGCTGCCCTCGCGGATGGCGTCGAGCTGCTTTAACACCTCTTCGCGGGTGCGGTCGGCGTCGGCGGCCTCGATGCCGCTGTCGACGAGGATCACCCCTTGGAAGCGGTCGTAGGAGGACGAGCAATAGTAGCAGAGGCTCTGCTCCTCCCGCACGTGGCGGAAGAGCAGGGAGGACGGACTGCCGCCCCACAGCGTGTTCATCAGCCGCGCCGCCATCACGTCGCCGTCGGGCTCGCACGCGGCGATGCGGAAGCCGAGCACGAGCTTGGCTTGCTTGAGCGGCATTTCTTCGGCCTTTTCGCTCTGCTTCATCACGTAGGTGTTATCCACCGTCGGCTGTGCCGCGCGGCGGTAGGGGAGCTGTGCAAAGCGCGCTTCGATCGCGCTGATGAGCGCGTCGGGAGTTGCGTCGCCCTGATAGATCCAGTGGATCCGCGCGCCTGCGAGCAGCTGCTCGCGTGCCGCGGCCGCCGCGGTCGGGGTGAGGGCGGCGACGGTGTCGGGCGTGCCGCCGGGATTGACGCTGTACGCCTCGTCGGGGCAGAGCAGCTTTTCGCACTGCTGACGAGCGTACAGGCGCTTATTGTTGATGTCGCTCTGCAGCCGCTCGAGCAGACACCGCTGCTCGCGGGCAAAATCCTGCTCGGTAAACGCGCCGTCCTCCAGCAACGGGTCAAACAGCAGGTCGAGCAGCAGCTCGGCGCAATCGGCGGTGAGGTCCTCGCCGCCGAAGGTGTACTGCTCGCGCAAAAAGCGCACGGAGAAGGTCAGCGTCTGAAAGCGGCCGATCCGCTCGACCGCCGCGCGCACCGCCGCGCCGTAAAGATCGTCCAGCCGCTCGGCGAGGGCGGCGACGGTCGGGTAGCGGCGGGAGGAGTGGGTGAGCAGTCCCGGCAGGATGGCGTACCCTGCCGCGGTCGACTCGGCGAGCGGCACCGACAGCACCGCCGTCAGGCGGCTCGTGCGGTAATGCTCACCCGACAGGCGGATGAGTGTCATATCGTGTTTGAGCGGGATGATGTGTGGCTGCATCGTGTTGTCTCCTTGCAGTGTGATGGGTTTGTCGCCTGTTTGGCAGCCGAAACGGGATCGGCGGTTGCGGCGGCGGGAATTGAAAATTCTCGTTCATCGGCTAAAATCCTTTTTTGTTTTAGCCTATCCGCGAAGGGCAAAGTTTATGCGTTTTTGAGCCGTTCGAGCAGAGCGACGGTGATGTCTTCGGCAAGCTGACCGACGTACCTTTCAAGCTCGTCAAAGGACACGTTTGCCTGATGCTCGGCGAGGTCGGAGATGGTGCGCAGGATGAGGAACGGCACACCGTTGGCGTCGGCGGTCTGGGCGATCGCCGCGCCCTCCATCTCGGCGGCGGCAGCATCGAACTCGGTGATGATGCGGGCTTTAAGCGCACTGTCATCGACAAAAACATCGCCCGAGGCGATGACGCCGGTGATCGCCTTGCTGTCTGTGGGCAGTACCTCGGCGGCGGCATCGAGCGCCAGCGCGACGAGCTCCTCGTCCGCACGGAAGGCGGTCGCGACGGTGTCGTCCTCGCCGCAGATATACCCCGGCGCGTGACCGAACGCCGTCAGATCGAAATCGTGCTGAACGGCGGCGGTACCGACAACGAGGTCCTTGACCGCGAGACGGGGGTCAAGGCCGCCCGCCATCCCGCTGTTGAGCAGGACGTCCACGCCGAAACGGTCAATGAGGATCTGCGCGGTGACGGCGGCGGCAACCTTGCCGATGCCGCTCTGCACCACGACGGCGTCACAGCCCGCGAGCGTGCCGCGCACAAAGGTGCGTCCCGCGATCTCGTGGGCTTCGGGGCCTTCGAGCCGCGCGATAAGGTGGCGTACCTCCGAGTCCATTGCGCCGATGATGCCGATCGTTTTCATAGCGTTACCGTCCTTGTCATTGATGATCATATTTAGAATTCTACCATAATCTTCATCATTGTGCAATGTTTTTCTGCATCCCGCTTGCAGGTCACGCGTGGGTGTGATAAAATAGAGCGAAAAGAGGTGAATGCCGTTGACCGATTATGAGCTTATCCGCTCGTCCCGCCGCACGCTCGGTTTGGAGGTCACCGCCGATCTGCGGGTGGTGGTGCGCGCGCCGCATCGGTGCTCTAAGCGGGAGATCGAGCGCTTTGTCGCGTCGCACGAGGGGTGGATCGCGCGGCATCTTGTCACCCGGCGTGAGCGTGCCGCGGCGGCCGCCGCACGGCAGGTCACACCCGAGGAGGAAGCGCGCCTGCGCGCCCTCGCCTCCGAGGTCATCCCGCAGAGGGTCGCCTATTACAGCGCGCAGATGGGGCTGGTCCCCACGGCGGTGCGTATCACGGGCGCCGAAAAGCGCTTCGGTAGCTGCAGCAGTAAGAACAGCCTTTGCTTTTCGTGGCGGCTGATGCAGTATCCGCCCGAGGCGATCGACTACGTCGTGGTGCACGAGCTTGCCCATATCCGCCATCATAACCACAGTGCGGCGTTTCACGCATTGGTGGCGAAATATCTGCCCGATCATCGCGAGCGACGGGCACTGCTACGCGGTTGACGAACGCGCTTTTTAAGAGTATACTGTATAAGATAAAACGTAAAGGAGTGACAGCCTGTGAACAATCGCAGAATGCGTAGATCGGTGGCGGCGATAATGGCTGTCCTTTTGCTGTGCAGCGGCTGCAGCTTGGACGTGGAGCAGTTCCTGCGCCCGCCCAAGACGCAGGGCGAGCAGCAGGCGGTGCAGACGGCACTGGAGACCTACATCCGCGACAGCGGGCAGGCGGGTAGCCGCTATACCCTCTGCTACCCTGTTGAGGGCGATCACACCGCGGCGTTTGTGCTGTGCGACGCCGCGGGCAAGCCGCTGACCGATGCCGAGGAGAAGGCGACGCTTGCGCTGGCGTTCTATGCGATGTCTGCCGTCCCGACCGACACACACATCAATCTGCTTCGCCGCGAGGGCGACGAGTGGATGTCGGTGGCGGACGTGGTCGGCGCATCGGCGGATATTCTGCAGGTCGCGTTCGGCGATCTCGACGGTGACGGCACAGCGGAGCTGATGACGGGCTGGGATACCTATAACAGCCGCGATCACCGATTGACGGTGTTTTCCCTCGCGCAGGGACTGGCGCGGCTGTCGGATGACCGCGTGTATAACCGCCTGTTCGTCGGCGATATGACCGCCGACGGGCGGGACAGCCTGCTGCTTCTGCGTATTGCGGGCGGCGGCGAGGTCACGGCGACGCTGGAAACACTGGGCGGCGACACCCTTACCCCCCTCGGGCAGGTGATGCTGGACGCGGAGATCCAGCAGTTCGGCGCGATGACGCTGTGCCGCCTCGCGGCGGATGTCCACGGTCTGTACGTCGACGCCGTCAAGGGTACCGACACCGCCATCACGGAATTGCTCTATTACGACGCGGACGGTCTGCACGCCCCCCTGTGCAATCAGACGGGGCGGGTCAACACCGTCACCGCCCGTCCCGCGGGCTTCGCAATGCGGGATATTGACGGCGATGCGCAGGTGGAAATTCCGCTGTGCACGCTGCTGCCGAATTATGCGGTCAGCGACAGCACCGCAGACCACGCCTATCGCACCGATTGGATGGCATGGGACGTTGCTACGGGCGGTTGGAGTGAGAAAATGTCGACGGTCATCAATGCCGCTGACGGGTATCTGGTGGTGCTCGGCGAGCAATATAAAGAAACGGTCACGACGACTTATATACAGGGCGAGCGGCTGCTCACCGTATTCGATGCGGAGAGCCGACGCCCGTTGTTGCGCCTGCGTCCGATCGCCGAGGATCGGGAGAAGGAGTATACCACCCTCTTTAAGGCGACCGACGGTTACGGCGGCTGTGAGGTGTGGTTTGACGACGAGCAGCTGGACATCGATACCGTGCGGTATATGGTGCTGCGGCTGACCGACTGAAAGGAGCGGAGGATCGATGACGAAGATTCTGGTTTGTGAAGACGAAGGTTCCATCCGCTCGTTTGTGGTGGTCAATCTGCGCCGCGCGGGCTATGCGGTGATCGAGGCGGGCTCGGGCGAAGAGGCGCTCGAGCGTTATCAGGAGCATCCCGACGTCGCGATTGCGCTGCTGGATGTGATGATGCCCGGCATCGACGGGTTTGAGACCTGCCGCCGCCTGCGTGCGCAGAATGCGGCGATGGGCATTATTATGCTCACTGCCCGCACGCAGGAAGCGGAGAAGGTCAATGGGCTGAAGATGGGCGCGGACGACTACGTCACCAAGCCCTTCGGTATCGCCGAGCTGCTTGCGCGTGTGGCGGCGCTCGACCGCCGTCTGTCATCGGCGGCGTCTGCGTCCGAGGTCAGTTATCTTGAGCGGCTCACGAGCGGAGCGTTCACTCTCCATCTGCGGCAACGGCAGCTGTGTAAGAACGGTGTGCCGATCGAGCTGACCCAGATGGAATATCAGTTAATGGAATATTTCTTTCAGAACCCGCACAAGCCGCTCGGTCGTCTGGAGATTCTGCGGCAGGTGTGGGGCGATGAGTATGCAGGCGACGATAAGGTCGTGGATGTCAACATCCGCCGCCTGCGTATGAAGATCGAAGAGGATGCGTCGGTTCCGCACCATATCTGCACGGTTTGGGGGAAGGGCTATCAATGGAACGGATAAAGCGGGTGCTCAGCCTGCCGAAGAAGCTGTTTCCGCGCAACAGCCTGACCCGCCGATGGCTCACCCACGTGTTTGCGGTGGTGGTGGTGTTTCTGCTGGTGTTGCAGGTGCTGTTCACGCTGATGCTGCGGTATTACTATTATCAGAGCGTGGAGAGCGCGCTGGACAGCCGCGCGGCCTTGTATCAGCGCACGATGGAGATGACCTCGATCGCCGAGGCGACCAACTGGAACACCGGCAGCCGCGAGCTGATCGCGTATTTTACCGACAAGGATAAGATGGAGCTGCAGGTGCTCGGTGCGGGCGGCAAGGTGCTGCTGTCCTCGGGCGGCTTCGTGCCGGATGAGACGGTCGCACCGATGGATTTCCGTCTGGCGTTGCAGAGTGAGGACGGCAAGGGCCGCTGGCGCGGCAACGTCGAGGGCGAACAGACCATGGCGCTGACCGTCCTGCAAAAGGATGCCGACGGCGAGGTCGTCGGGGCACTGCGGTATGTGGTGTCGCTGACGTTGGTCAACCGTCAGGTGGTGCTACTGTCGCTGCTGCTGTTCGGGCTTATTCTGCTCATCGTGTTTTTCGTGTCGCTGTCGGGCCTGTATTTCATCAACTCCATTGTCAATCCCGTTGCGGCGGTGTCGCATACCGCCCGCCGCATCGCGATGGGGGAGTACGATGTGCGTCTGGATAAGCATTACGACGACGAGATCGGACGGCTGTGCGATTCCATTAACTATATGGCGGGGGAGATCGGCGCCGCCGAACAGGTCAAAAATGAGTTTATCTCCTCCGTGTCCCACGAGCTACGTACCCCGCTGACCGCCATCAAGGGCTGGAGCGAGACCCTGCAGGCCGCCCCCGAGGATCGGGAGCTGATGGCGCAGGGGATGGCGGTCATCGGCAAGGAGGCGACCCGCCTCTCGGGCTTGGTGGAGGAGCTGCTCGACTTCTCCCGTATGGAGAGCGGGCGCATCACGCTCAAATTGATGAAGCTGGATATTTTAGCGGAGCTGGAGGAGGCGGTATTCCTGTTTCGGGATCGCGCCGCCCGCGCGGGTATCCGTTTGGAATATTGTCCGTGCGACTCCCTGCCGCCCGTGACGGGGGATGCCGACCGCGTCAAGCAGGTGCTGGTCAACATCCTCGACAACGCCGTGAAATATTCCCGTCCCGACGATCGGGTGCGTGTGGAGGCGGCGGCGATGCCGCAGGGCGTGCAGATCGTCATCAGCGACACCGGCATCGGCATCGAGCCGGAAAAGCTCGCGAAGGTGCGGGAGAAATTTTATCAGACCGACCCCGGCAACCCCGGCTCGGGCATCGGGCTGGCGCTTGCGGACGAGATCGTCCGCCTGCACAACGGACAGCTGGAGATCGACAGCGAGCTCGGGGTCGGCACCGCTGTGACGGTGACCTTACCCCTCGCACAGGAATAGAAAGGAAAGAATGACTATGGCAAAAGAACAAGCGTGCCCGATGAAGAAGACCTCCATCGGCGGACAGGCGCTCATTGAGGGCGTGATGATGCGCGGTCCCGAAAAGACCGCGATGGCGGTGCGCCACGTATCGGGTGAGATGGTGGTCGAGGAGATGGAAAATCCCGTTTCCAATCGCCCCGCTTTTACCAAATGGCCGTTTATTCGCGGCATCTTTGGGTTTATCGACTCGATGCGGTACGGCTATAAGTGCCTGATGCGCTCGGCGGAGCTGTCGGGCCTCGAGGACGAGGAGGGCCCCAAGACCGAGGAGGAGGAGAAAAAACAGCACCGCCTGATGAACGCGCTGATGGCGGTCGCGGCGGTGCTCGGCGTGGCGCTGTCGCTCGTGCTGTTTATGTGGCTGCCGATCCAGCTCTTTAGCTGGCTGACCAAGGCCGTGCCCGCCCTTGACCACGCGTATCTGCGCGGGCTGTTTGAGGGCGTGCTGCGCATCGCGATCTTTATTGTCTATCTGGTGCTCGTCACGCAGATGAAGGACATCCGCCGCACCTTCCAATATCACGGCGCGGAGCATAAATCCATCTTCTGCTACGAAAAGGGGCTGCCGCTGACGGTGGAGAATGTGCGCGAGCAGAGCCGCTTTCACCCGCGCTGCGGCACGAGCTTTATGATCCTGATGCTGCTCGTCGGCGTGATCATTTCCATTCTTATCCCGATCAGCACGCCGTGGCTGCGCACGGTGGTGAAGCTCGCACTGCTGCCCGTGTCGGTCGGCGTCGGCTATGAGCTCATTAAGCTCGCGGGTCGCCACGATAATGTGATCACCCGCATCATCTCCGCCCCCGGTGTGTGGCTGCAGCATCTGACGACGAAGGAACCCGAGGATGGGATGATCGAGTGCGCGATCACCGCGCTCGAGGCGGTCATCCCCGCCGACAGTGAGGCGGACAACTGGTGACGGCGATAACACGGCGTCAGTGGTATTCCGCCGCAGTGTCCCGTCTTCAAGACAGCGGCTGTGAGGATGCGGCGTTCGACGCGCGGTGTCTGTTGGAGGACTTCGGCGGGCTTACCCGCGGCCACGTCCCTGATGATACGCCGCTAACCGAGGAACAGGCGGCGGTGCTTGCCCGCGCGCTTGACGAGCGCGCCGCGGGACGACCGCTGCAGTATATTCTCGGTGAATGGGACTTTCTTACGCTTACCCTGAAAGTCGGCGAGGGGGTGCTCATCCCCCGCGCGGACACCGAGTGCCTGTGCGAGGAGACGGCGCGCCGCCTTATGGGGATGGATAGCCCCCGCGTGCTCGATCTGTGCGCGGGCAGTGGGTGTGTGGGGCTGGGGCTCGCGAGCCTTTACCCCTCGGCGCAGGTGACGGCGGTGGAGCTGTCGGACGCGGCGCTGCCCTTTTTGCGGGAGAACATTGCCCGCTATCCGCAGTACGCCGTGACGGTGAAGCAAGCGGATGTCCTGCGCGACGCGGACGCGTTTGACGGCGAGCTTGATGCCATCGTATCCAACCCGCCGTATATCCCGACCGCAGACCTTGACGGTCTGATGCGCGAGGTCCGGCGCGAGCCGCGAATGGCGCTCGACGGCGACGCGGATGGGCTCGTATTCTACCGTGCGATCACCGAACGGTGGCTGCCGAAATTGCGCGAAGGCGGCGTTTGCGCCGTCGAGGTCGGCATCGGACAGGCGACGGATGTCGCCGCGCTGTTTGCCGCCGCGGGACTTGCCGATGTGCGCATTGTGCGCGATCTCGGCGGGGTCGAGCGGGTGGTTTCGGGAGTCAAGCAATAAAAAAGTGAACAAATGTTCGAAAAACTCTTGCAATTTGGATTTTGTTGGTGTATAATGCAGTCAATGGCTCCCGAAGGGAGTAAAATGACGTTTTGGAGGGCTGAAAAATGGCCGCAAAAGCAGAAAAGACCAAAAAGACCGCCGATAAGGCGGATGAGCAGGTGAGCGAACGCCGCAAGGCGCTGGATATGGCGCTCGCGCAGATCGAAAAGCAGTTCGGTAAGGGTTCGGTGATGCGTCTGGGCGAGAACAGCAAGATGCAGGTCGACGCCGTGCCGACGGGTTCGTTGTCGCTGGATGCCGCGCTCGGTATCGGCGGCCTGCCGAAGGGGCGCATCGTTGAGATCTATGGGCCCGAGGCTTCGGGTAAGACCACTCTCGCGCTGCACGTCGTCGCGGAGACGCAGAAGCAGGGCGGCGAGGCGGCGTATATCGACGTCGAGCACGCGCTTGACCCCGTGTATGCTCGCGCACTCGGCGTGGATGTCGACTCTCTGCTGGTTTCTCAGCCCGATACGGGCGAGCAGGCGCTGGAGATCATGGAGGCGCTCATTCGCTCGGGCGCGGTGGACATCGTGGTGCTCGACTCGGTCGCGGCGCTCGTTCCCCGTGCGGAGATCGAGGGCGAGATGGGCGACGCTCACGTCGGCCTGCAGGCGCGCCTGATGTCGCAGGCGATGCGTAAGCTTGCTCCCGTCGTGTCCAAGTCCAATTGCCTTGCGCTGTTCATCAACCAGCTTCGTATGAAGGTTGGCGTGATGTACGGCAATCCCGAGGTCACCTCGGGCGGTAACGCGCTCAAATATTATGCGTCGGTGCGCCTCGATGTGCGCCGCACCGAGACGCTCAAGAGCGGGCAGGACGCCATCGGCTCCCACACCCGCGTCAAGGTCGTGAAGAATAAGCTCGCCCCGCCCTTCAAGCAGGCGGAGTTTGTCGTGCTGTACGGCATCGGCATCTCCAAGGACAGCGAGCTGGTCGATCTGGCGGTCAAGCTGGACATCGTGGAGAAGTCGGGCTCGTGGTTTGCCTACAAGGGCGAGAGACTCGCGCAGGGTCGCGAGAACGTGCGCGACCTGCTGAGGAACAACCCCGCGCTGTCGGCGGAGATCGAGGCGCAGGTGCGCGAGAATATGCACAAGCTCGTGCCCGGTACCCGTGCCGCCGTGTCTGCCGCGCCCGCGCCGGTGGAGATTCCCCTCGCGGCCGCGCCGCAGGTGACGAGTGCCGCCGCCAAGGCACAGATCGACATCGTCGTCGATGACTAAATGAGAGAAACAAAGGGCAGAGAATTTCTCTGCCCTTTTCTGCGTAGGAGAATGCTATGATCATCACCGAAGCGCGCCGAAGACGGCGCAGTGTATATCTGTTGGTGCTCGACGGGCAGGAGGGCCCGACGGTGGATGTGCGCACCTTTGACGAGTCCGCCTACCGTGTGGGCGGTGGCATCACTGAGGGTGAGCTTGCCGTCCTGCTCGAAACGTCGGAATACAACCGCGCGCGGGACCGCGCGCTGTACCTGCTCGGCCTACGGGATTATGCCTGCAAGGAGCTCGGGAAAAAGCTGCTCACCGAGGCGCGCCCCGAGGTTGCCGCACGCGTTGTCGAGCGACTTAGCGAGGTGGGACTGCTCGACGACGAGCGATACGCCCGGCGGCTCGCGCAGAGCCTCAGCCGTTCAAAACAGTACCCGAAGCGCCGTGTCGCGCAGGAACTGCAGCGTCGCGGGGTGGATCGCGAGACCGCGGGCTATGCCGCCGAGGAGATCGATTGCGAGGATCATAAACTCGCACTTGCACTTATCGAGAAAAAATATTATAATAAGATGACCGACCGCGAATCCCGACAGAAGGTGATGGCGGCTTTGGCACGGCGCGGCTTCTCCTACGAGGCGATCCGACGAGCGATCGCCGCATACGACGAGGCAACGCAAAGCAATTTCGAGGAGACGGAGACAGAATGGCTGTAAAAGTGGGTATGGTATCCCTCGGCTGTCCGAAGAACCAGATGGACGCCGAGCTGATGCTGGCTAAATTGGAGAAGGCAGGCTTTGAGATCACCGCCGAGAGCGGACTGGCCGACGTGGTGATCGTCAACACCTGCGGCTTTATTGAGGACGCCAAGCGCGAGTCCATCGACAATATTCTGGAGTTTGCCCAGCTGAAAAAAGAGGGGCAGATCAAGCACATCATTGTGACGGGCTGTCTGGCCGAGCGGTATCAGCAGGAGCTGGTGGCGGAGCTTCCCGAGTGCGACAGCGTGCTGGGACTTGGCGCAAACGGCGACATCGTCGAGGCGGTGCAGAAGGTCACCGACGGTGAGAGCGTGCACCGCTTCCCGCCGAAGGCGTGCTGGTCGCTGGAGGGCGATCGCCTGCAGACCACCCCGCACTTCTTCGCCTATCTGCGCATCGCCGACGGATGCGACAACCGTTGTACTTACTGCGCTATTCCCCTTATCCGCGGCGGACTGAGAAGCCGCCCGATGGAGAACATTCTCACCGAGGCGGCAAAGCTCGTCGCCGACGGGGTGAAGGAGCTGGTGCTCGTCGCGCAGGACACCACCGTCTACGGCAAAGACCTGTACGGCGAGGTACGCCTGCCCGAGCTGTTGCGCGAGCTGTGCCGCATCGACGGGCTCAAATGGATCCGTCTGCTGTACTGCTACCCCGAGCACATCACCGATGAGCTGCTCGACGTGATGGCGACCGAGGAGAAGGTGCTGCCCTATATGGATATGCCGCTGCAGCACGCAAGCGGCAAGGTCTTGCGGGCGATGAACCGCCCCGGTGACCGTGAAACGCTCACCGCGTTGGTCAAGCGCATCCGCGAGAAGATCCCGAACATCACCCTGCGCACCACCGTGATGACCGGCTTCCCCGGCGAGACGAAGCAGGATTTTGAGGAGCTGTGTGCGTTTATTCAGGACGCGCAGTTTGAGCGTCTCGGTTGCTTTGCGTATTCCTCGGAGGAAGGCACCCCTGCGGCCGCGTTGCCCGATCAGGTGCCCGAAAAGGTGAAGTGCCGCCGCCGCGACATCGTGATGGAGGAGCAGAGCCGCATCTCGGATCGCCACAATGAGGCGATGATCGGAAAGACCTTGACCGTGCTCGTGGAGAGCTTTGATAAGTACGCCGAGTGTTGGTTTGGCCGCGGCGAGGGGGATGCCCCCGATATTGACGGCAAGGTATTCTTTATCCCGACCTCGCGCGTACAACCCGGAGATTTCGTGCAGGTAACCGTGACCGATACCATGGACTGGGATCTGATAGGAGAGATGGTCGAATGAATCTACCGAACAAGCTGACGATCGTTCGTTGCGTGCTGACCTTTGTGTTTTTGGCGGTGCTGCTCATCGATTTCCCGTTTCATTACGGCGTGTCGCTGCTCATCTTCATCGTCGCGTCGCTGACCGACTATTTCGACGGCAAGATCGCCCGCCGCGACGGATTGGTGACCAACCTCGGCAAATTCCTTGACCCGCTGGCGGATAAGACGCTGACCACGGCGGCGTTTCTCGGTATTATGTGTGAGCTGCCCGATGCGTCTATGTGCTGGGCGGTGATGCTGATTCTTACCCGCGAATTTGCGGTCACCTCGGTGCGCCTGCTCGCCGCCAAGGACGGCGTGGTGGTCGCGGCCTCCTTTGCGGGCAAGCTCAAGACCGTGATGCAGATGGTCGCGATCATCTATATGCTCGCGGCGTTTCAGCTTTGCGAGCTGCTCAGCGGAAACTGGGTGGCGGGAATTGTGTTCATCAGCATCGGCTTGTTGCTGATCTGGATCTCGGTCATCGCCACGGTGGTGTCGGGTGTCCAGTACGTGTGGAATTTGCGCCAGTATTTTAAGGAAAATTAAAAAACAGTAGACAAATTGAAAAATTTGGCTATAATAGTAATAAAGCAATGGGCAGGAGAAGTACCCGCGCACGGCGCAACAGAGAGAGATCGCCACGGCTGCAAGCGATCTCGGCGCACGACACGGCGAAATGCACCTGTCCGCTCCGAACGGGAAAGCGCAGTCCCTGCGCCGCGTATCGTTCGGCGGGATGCCCTCGTTATCGGGCTGGGCTCTGTTGGGAGCCGATGAGTATAGCGGAGTGGAACCGTGAGACTGATCTCACCTCCGTCACCCTTGGGGTGGCGGAGGTGTAATTTTTTAGGGGAGGAATCGGTATGTTCAAACAAATGCGTGAGGACATCGCCACCATTCGGGAGCGTGACCCTGCGGCCCAATCGGATTTTGAGGTATGGTGGCTGTACAACGGCTATAAGGCTCTGCGCGCGCACCGCCGCGCGCATCGGCTGTATCAGAAGGGGCATCCCCTGCTCGCCCGTTGGGTATCCCAGCGACTGGTGCGCCGCACGGGCATCGAGATCCATCCCGCCGCGACGATCGGCAAGCGGTTTTTCATCGACCACGGCACGGGTGTCGTCATCGGCGAGACTACCGAGATCGGGGACGATTGCACCATCTATCAGGGCGTGACCCTCGGCGGTACGGGTAAGGATCAGGGCAAGCGCCATCCCACCCTCGGCAACAACGTGATGGTCGGCGCGGGTGCGAAGGTGCTCGGCCCCATCACCATCGGCAACAACGTGCGCATCGCCGCGGGCGCGGTGGTGCTCACCGACATTCCCGATAACTGCACCGCCGTCGGCATCCCCGCGAAGGTGGTACGTCGCGACGGCGAAAAGGTGCAGGACCTCGACCAGATCCACATCCCCGACCCCGTCGCGCAGGAGCTCGCCCGCCTGGAAGAACGCATTTCCGCATTGGAAGATAAAGGAGAGTAATGATGAAGATCTATAACACAATGACCCGACAGAAGGAAGAATTCACCCCCATCGAAGAAGGCAAGGTACGCCTGTACGCGTGCGGCCCGACGGTGTATAATTTCATCCACATCGGCAACGCCCGTCCCTTGTGCATCTTTGACGTTCTGCGCCGCTATCTCGAGTGGCGCGGGTACGAGGTAAACTTCGTGCAGAACTTCACTGACATCGACGACAAGATCATCCGCCGCGCCAATGAGGAAGGTCTCACTTTCCAAGAGGTGGCAGAGAAATACATCGAGGAATTCCGCACCGACGCGAAGGGTCTGGGCGTTCGTCCTGCGACCACCCATCCCAAGGCGACCGAAAACATCGATATGATCCAGCAGATCATCACCACGCTGACCGAGAAGGGCTATGCTTACACCGCCGCGAACGGCGACGTGTATTTCCGTACCCGCAGGTTTGACGAGTACGGCAAGCTGTCGCACCAGCCGATCGACGAGCTGGAGAGCGGCGCGCGCATTGCCGTCGGCGAGGTGAAAGAAGATCCGCTGGACTTCGCGCTGTGGAAGGCGGCCAAGCCCGACGAGCCGAGCTGGTCGTCCCCGTGGAGCGACGGTCGCCCCGGCTGGCACATTGAGTGCTCCGCGATGGCACGCCGCTACCTTGGTGACACCATCGACATCCACGGCGGCGGGCAGGACCTGATCTTCCCGCACCACGAGAACGAGATCGCCCAGAGCGAGTGCTGCAACGGCGTGCCGTTCGCCCGCTACTGGATGCACAACGGCTATATCAACGTCGACAACAAGAAGATGTCCAAGTCCCTCGGTAACTTCTTCACCGTGCGCGATGTAGCGAAGGAGTTCGGCTATGAGCCGATCCGTTTCTTCCTCATTTCGTCGTCGTATCGCAGTCCCATTAACTACAACACCGAGATCATTCAGCAGGGCATCGGCGCACTGGATCGTCTGTATAACTGCAAGAACGCGATGGCGTTCGCGCTGGGCAACGCCCCTGCGGGCGATGCGGACGAAGCCTTTGTCGCGCAGGTAGAAGCTCGCCGTGCGCAGTTTATCGACGCGATGGACGACGACCTCAATACCGCCGACGGCATCGCCGCGCTGTTTGAGCTCGTCAAGGATATTAACGTCCTGCTCGCGACGGGTACCGCGACCAAGGCGACCATCGAGGCGGGCAAGGCGCTGTTCGACGAGCTGACCGACGTGCTGGGGCTCTGCTACGCCCGCGAGGAGAGCGGCGAGGACGATGCCGCGATCGAGGAGCTGATCGCCGCGCGCACCGCCGCCCGCAAGGAGAAAAACTGGGCCGAGGCGGATCGCATCCGTGACGAGCTGGGCGCGATGGGTATTGTGCTTGAGGATACGCCTCAGGGTGTCAAATGGCATCGGGCGTGAGCCGCATCGTCAAGGCGGCGGCCTATCTTACGCTGACCGCTGCGCTTATCGCGCTTAGCTGGTGGTTGCAGGCAGAGCTGACGGCGATCTCCGCCGTCGCGATCCTACGTGCGCTGCGGTGGCTACTGTATGGCGGCGTCGTGCTGCTCGGCGCGGGCGTGTTCCTGCGCCGCGGGGCGGACGCTGCGCTGCTCGGCGGTGTCGGCGGCGGCGCGCTGTTTGCGTGGCTCGTGCTGTTTTTCCTTTACGGTGGGATGGATAACCCCGCCGCCGCGGGCGCGGACACCGCGTCCAATCTCCTGATGCTTATATGGACGGCTGTGCCGCTCGCGACGCTTATTCGCGCGGCGGTGCTGATCGCCGCCACCCGTGCACACGAGCCGCCCGCCCGCCGCCGTCCACTGATGCTCGCGCTCACCGCGCTTGTCGTGTGGATGATCGTGCTGGTGATCGCAGGGCAGATGCTGCATTTTGTGCATCTGTAACGATTGAATATCATTAAGATAACCAACATACCTATGGAATGAATAGGGGAGAAGAATTTTGAGCTTTGTGGAACTGCTGCTTATCGGTCTGGGGCTGTCGATGGACGCCGCCGCCGTGTCGATCTGTAAGGGACTTGCCGCAGGGCAGGCGAGGCCGCGTCATTGCCTCATTGCAGGCGCGTATTTCGGCGGCTTTCAGGCGCTGATGCCGCTGATCGGCTACGCGCTCGGACGCACCTTCGCGGATCACATTAACCGCTACGATCATTGGATCGCGTTCGTGCTGCTGGTCATCATCGGCGGCAATATGCTGCGTGAATCCTTCGGTAAGGAGGAAAACTGCGCTTCCGCGTGCTTCTCGCCCGCGGCGATGCTGCCGCTCGCAGTCGCGACGAGCATCGACGCGCTCGCCGTCGGCGTGTCCTATTCGTTCTACCTTGATTGGGCACAGTTGTGGCCGGCGATCGCCGCGATCGGGGTTATCACCCTCGTCGTGTCCGCCGTCGCGGTCAAGCTCGGCAGCGTGTTCGGCGCACGGCATAAGACCTTCGCCGAGCGGCTCGGCGGCAGTATACTGATCTTAATGGGAATCAAAATTTTATTAGAGGGACTGGGCTTCTGGTTCTGATAGTGAACAAAGATATAGGAGTGGAAAACTATGGCGAAGATGTGGGCAGGACGCACCGACGGCGTCACCAGTCAGATCGCAGACGATTTTAATTCATCCATCGGCTTTGACAGCCGAATGTACAAGCAGGATATCACGGGCAGTATGGCGCACGCCGCGATGCTCGGCGCGCAGGGCATCATCACTGCCGACGAGGCGGCGCAGCTCATCGACGGTTTGCAGGGCATTCTCGACGACCTGATGAGCGGCGCGCTCGCGGTTGATATGACCTGCGAGGATATTCATATGTTTGTGGAGCAGGTGCTTACCGCCCGCCTCGGCGACGTGGGCAAGAAGCTGCACACCGCGCGCAGCCGCAACGATCAGGTCGCGCTGGACGTGCGGATGTATCTGCGCGAGGAGATCGACGCGATCGACGCGCTGCTATGCAGCCTGCTCGGTGCGCTCGTCGAGCAGGCCGAGGCGAACAAGGCGGTCATCCTGCCGGGTTACACCCACCTGCAACGCGCGCAGCCCATCACCTTCGGCCATCACCTGATGGCGTACGCGATGATGCTTACGCGCGACCGCGACCGTCTCGCGGACTGCCGCCGCCGGATGAACGTGTCGCCCATCGGCTCGTGTGCGCTTGCGGGCACGACCTACGCGACCGACCGCCGTTTTGAGGCGGCGAAGCTTGGCTTTGACGATATCTGCCGCAACAGCCTCGACGGCGTGTCTGACCGCGATTTCTGCGCGGAGCTGCTCGGCGCGCTGTCCATCCTGATGATGCATCTGTCCCGCTTCTCAGAGGAGCTGATCCTCTGGTCGAGCTGGGAGTTCCGCTTTGTGGAGCTGTCGGATGCGTTCACGACCGGCTCGTCGATTATGCCGCAGAAGAAGAACCCCGATATGGCGGAGCTGGTGCGCGGCAAGACGGGACGAGTGTACGGCGATTTGATGGCGCTGCTCACCACTCTCAAAGGCCTGCCGCTCGCCTATAATAAGGATATGCAAGAGGACAAAGAGGGCGTGTTCGACGCCTGCGACACCGTCAAGATGTGTCTTGAGGTGTTCGTCGGGATGATCGCGACGATGAAGGTGCGTGCCGACGAGATGCTCGCGGCGGCGAAGGGCGGCTTCATCAATGCCACCGACCTCGCGGACTATCTCGTGCGCAAGGGTCTGCCCTTCCGCGACGCGTATAAGATCTCGGGCCGCACGGTCGCGAAGTGTATCGAGGATAAGACCACCCTCGATGCCCTGCCGCTTGCGGTGTATAAGTCCTTTAGCCCCCTCATCGAGGAGGACGTGTACGAGGCGATCGACCTTAAGACCTGTGTCGAGAAGCGCATCAGTGAGGGCGGCACGTCCGTTGCCTCGGTCGAAGCGCAGATCAAATGGGTAAAGGAACAGCTCGGAGAATAAGAACAGAAAGACGCCATCCGCGAGCGGATGGCGTCTTTCTGTTGTTGAACGCTCGATTCGTAAAGCGTTAGACATTTGCTTACTTATCATCCGATATAGATGAACGGATTTGTTGGGTCTTCGCTGTTGTTTTGTACACTTAACAGGAGCATATATTCTTCGAGCGTGGATTCGGTAATAGGATAATCCCCGATTTTTGCGACAGCCGACGCCCGTACATACACCTTAACCGTTGATTTTGCCACGGCTTTATAGATGCCGTCGACCTCTTGCGGCTTTTCGCGGAAATTGAGCTGAATTTTATCGCCTGCTTTCAGCTTGAAAGGGTCAATTTTCGCTCCATCTACCTCTTTGCATCGTGTGTGCTTTTTGATCTCGATCGTACAGGTGAAGTCGGTGAGTTCTTGCGTAGCGACAACATATACACTGCCGTTTTCCTCGTCGACGCGCACGCTTTCGACCGTGCCGTAAAAATCCACCGTACGGCTCGCGGGCGCGATCAACAGCAACCACACTCCGCACAGCACGATCCCTGCCGCGATCAAAGCGATTACCGGTTTCAACTGTTTCATTTCGACACCTCCAAGGAAAAATTGGAACGTTGTCATCACTTACAGAATATCATATACGGAAATCCTTGTCAAATTTTTGCACGACAGCGACTTCGTCTTTGTGCCATCACGCCTATTTTCCAAAAAACGCCCCGAAACGGTTGCATTTTCCGCTCGTTTCCAGTATACTAAAAGGGTATGTGTGCCGAATTTGGATTTTCGGCAAAAGCTAGGAGGACATTATGGTTACAGTTTCGGATCTCAGCATTAACTTTGGCGGGCAAAACTTGTTTAAGCACGTCAACCTCAAATTCGTCGGCGGCAACTGCTACGGCGTCATCGGCGCGAACGGCGCGGGCAAGTCGACCTTCCTGCGCATCCTGTCGGGCGACCTCGAGCCGACGACGGGCGAGGTCATCATCGACCACCGCACCCGTATGTCGGTGTTAAAGCAGGATCACTACGCCTACGACGAGTTCACCGTGCTTGACACCATCATTCAGGGCAACCCCCGTCTGTATGAAATTATGCAGCAGAAGGACGCCTTGTACGCGAAGGAGGATTTCTCCGACGAGGACGGCGAATTGGCGGCACAGCTCGAGGGCGAGTTTGCCGAGATGAACGGCTGGGAGGCCGAGACCGAGGCGGGGCAGATCCTGCAGGGTCTGGGCTTATCCACCGATCTGCTGTACGAGATGATGGGATCGCTCGCGGACAAGCAGAAGGTTAAAGTCCTGCTCGCGCGTGCGCTGTTCGGCGCGCCCGACATCATCCTGCTCGACGAGCCGACCAACCACCTCGACATCGACTCCATCCGCTGGCTGGAGGATTTTCTGATGGATTATGAGGGCACGGTTATGGTCGTGTCCCACGACCGTCACTTTCTCAATAACGTCTGCACCCATATCGTCGATGTGGACTATACGCAGATCCGCATCTACGTCGGTAACTACGACTTCTGGTACGAGTCCAGCCAGCTCATTCAGCGGATGATGCGCGAGCAGAACCGCAAGAACGAGGAAAAGATCAAGGAGCTGCAGAGCTTCATTCAGCGCTTCTCTGCGAACAAGTCGAAATCCCGTCAGGCGACCTCCCGCCGCAAGCTGCTCGACAAGCTGACCGTCGAGGAGATGCCCGCGTCCTCCCGCCGCTACCCCTATGTCGGTTTCCAGATGGATCGTGAGGCGGGTAAGGAGATCCTCGCCGTCGAGGGTATTACCAAGACAGTGGACGGCGTGAAGGCGCTGGACAACGTCACCTTCCGTGTCAATAAGGGCGACAAGATCGCCTTTGTCGGTCAGGATGAGATCGCGACCACCACGCTGTTTAAGATCCTCACGGGCGAGCTCGAGCCCGATGCGGGCACTTACAAGTGGGGCGGTACGACCAGCCTGTCCTATTTCCCGAAGGACAACAACGCCTATTTCGAGGGCAACGATATGAACCTGCTGCAGTGGCTCAACCAGTATTCGAACGACAACACCGAGACCTATCTGCGCGGCTTCCTCGGCAAGATGCTGTTCTCGGGCGACGACGTGCTCAAGCCCGTCAAGGTGCTGTCGGGCGGCGAGAAGGTGCGGTGTATGCTGTCGCGGATGATGATGTACGGCTCCAACGTGCTCATTCTCGATCAGCCGACCAACCACCTCGACCTCGAATCCATCACCGCCGTCAACAACGGTCTTGAGGCGTTCGGCGGCAACGTGCTGTTCTCGTCCTACGACCACCAGTTTATCCAGACGGTCGCCAACCGCATTATGGAGCTCAAGGACGGCAAGCTGCTGGATAAGATGATGACCTACGACGATTTCTTGGAGTTTAAGGCGGCCAATGGGCTGTAAGGAGTGTTATTATGTTTGATGCGCTCAAAGTAAAGAATGCGTGCGTTGAATGGATACGGCGATTTTTTGCCGAGAACGGCCCCGACTGCAACGCGGTCGTCGGCATTTTGGGCGGCAAGGATAGCTCCGTTGTCGCCGCCCTGTGCGTGGAAGCGCTCGGGCGCGAGCGGGTGATCGGCGTGCTGATGCCCTGCGGCGAGCAGGCGGACATTGACTGCTCTCTGCAGCTCGTCAACCATCTCGGTATCACCTATCATATTGTCAACGTCAAGGCGGCGGTCGAGGGACTCACCGCCGCGATCCCCGACACCGTGCCGCTGTCGGCACAAAGCCGCACGAATCTGCCGCCCCGCATCCGTATGGCGGCGCTGTACGCGGTGTCCCAGAGCTGCAACGGACGGGTGGCGAACACCTGCAATCTGTCAGAGGACTGGGTGGGGTATTCCACCCGCTACGGCGACGCGGCGGGGGATTTCAGCCCTCTGAGCCGTCTGACGGTTGCCGAGGTCAAGCAGATCGGGCATCTGCTGGGCTTACCTGCCGAGTTGGTGGAAAAGACCCCCATCGACGGACTGTGCGGCAAGACGGACGAGGAAAACCTCGGCTTCACCTACGCCGAGCTCGACCGCTACATCCGCACGGGCGAGATCGACGACGCCGACAAAAAGGCACGCATCGACCGCCTGCACCGCATCAATCAGTTCAAACTCGAGCTGATGCCGGTATTTGAACCGGAGATGTAAAGAGAAAAACCCGTCCGTGTCCCTTGCGGGACGCGGACGGGTTTTAAATTGCCATTCTATATTGTCAGATCTTGAAAGAAATAATTGTAGTCAACACCCAATATTTTGCTGAGAGCGATCAATTCGCTAACACGGATGTTGATGCGATTCGTTTCGATTTTTGCATAGGTGCTGCGGGAGATGTTGATTTCCATCAATTGCAATTTTGCAATCACGTCGTCTTGTGTCATCTTTTTCGCGTAGCGAGCGGCTTGAATATTCGAGCCAATGTTTCTATCCGGTCGTATTTTCAAAACCCGCTCACCTCTCGTTCTGTATTGTGAACATTTTTCTTGATAATACCCCAGAAAGGTGGTATAATGTTTCGTAATACAGAACAATTTGGAGCGTGAGTTATATGGCGGAGTATTGTTTAGAGTGTTGGAACAAAATGCATAACACCAATTACACAGAGGATGATTTTGTGATATCCGAGTGTTTGTATATATGTGAGTGTTGTGAGCGATATACCAGGGTGGCTCTTCGACGCAAACCTGATCCGCCGTCTTGGAGCGCGATGTTTACTTGGCCGTTTGAGCTGATTGGTGTGGTTGTCACAGTAATCGGGCGGGGTGTGCGCAAATTATACGACTATTATAAGGAGCATAAAAGCAAGCGTTCGCCGTAAGGTGGTAGACTGATCCAGTCCGCGTTTTCGTTCTGTGGGCGGTCGGGGACGCTTCGTGGAGATTTTTGCGCAACTGGAAATAGGCTTGTAGGGGCGGATGCCCACATCCGCCCGTAAAAATCCATGACGACACAACAAATCCCCCATCCGTCGGATGGGGGATTTGTACATTTTATTCGATCGGGGGATCGTCCGGCTCGCGCAGATAGTTAAGGATATCCCGCACGCCCTCGCCGGTAGTACTGTCGACGTGGAACACCGTCGTGCAGCCCGCGAGCCTCAGCCAGCGCTCCGCGCGGGCAGGGTCGCCGTCCGGCTCGTGAATATGGGTGACGATGCCGATAACGGGGCGGTTACAGCAGGGGGTCACGCAGGGCGGGTA
Source organism: Acutalibacteraceae bacterium (assembly GCA_045533185.1). Classification (GTDB taxonomy): domain Bacteria; phylum Bacillota; class Clostridia; order Oscillospirales; family Acutalibacteraceae; genus UBA5905. The sequence goes on from JAZSHK010000010.1 coordinate 23,972, forward strand.
CAGGCTGTACGGCTCGGTCGCGCTGAGCAGCAGCCCAACCACGTCCGCCTCATAGGTATACAGCGCGAGCGCGCGCCCGAGGTGCTGGGTTTCTGCATATTCGCCCGGCGTATCGATGACGACATCCGAGTGGCGGATATACTGCGTCTTGTGATAATGGATCGCCTTGCCGCGCAGCGCCTGCATCAGCGTGGTCTTGCCGCTGGCGACGCGCCCCATCAGAATGATCTTCTTCATTACGTCTTGGTGATGTCGCAGACCGTGAAGCCGAGGGTGTCGCGGCAATAGTCGGTCAGCGCGCGCAGGGCGGCATCCACCTCGGACACGCGACCTGTAACGATGAGCGTGCCGCTGAAGCGGTCGACGAAGCCGAGCTCCACGCCCGAGGTCTTGATGGCGATATCGCCCGCAATGATCGCGGTCTCGGCGGGGGACATCGTGACGATGCCGATAGCGGCGCGGCTGTAATCCACCGCGGGGTCAAGACCGAGCTTACGGTAAATGATCTCGTCGGGATTGGCGATGATGTGCGCGATGGTGATCTGCTTGCCGGGGACAAGCTCCTGCACTAAGCGCATCTTATCCTGAATATCCATCGTCACACCCCTTTCTTTGCGTAAAATTATACACCTACATTTTACCACAGCTTTCGCGGTTTGGCAACCGCTTTTTTCGATAAAAAAGCAAAAAAATTCGGTGCGAACAAACTGTTCGCACCGAAAGAAAAGGGATGTTACTTTTTGACGGGTTTGACGTGCCAGATGCGCTCGTTGTAGTCGCGGATGGAGCGATCTGACGCGAAGATGCCGCTGCAGGCGGTGTTGAGCAGCGCCTTTTTCGCCCACGCATCCGCGTCGCGGTACAGCTCGCCCGAGGCTTTCTGTGCGCGGGTGTAGTCGGCGAAGTCCGCGAGCACCATATAGGGGTCGCCGTTGATGAGCGAACCCGCGATCTCGCTGTAGCTGCGTCCCTCGAAGCCTTGGAACATCGTGTCGATCGCGCGGTGGATGGCGGCGTTTTCCATATAGTAGGCGCGGGGATCGTAGCCCTGGCGCTTCAGCGCCTCGACCTGCTCGGTACGCATACCGAAGAGGAACATATTTTCCTCGCCGACCGCCTGACAGATCTCGACGTTTGCACCCTCGAGTGTGCCGAGGGTGATCGCGCCGTTCATCATCAGTTTCATATTGCCCGTGCCGCTCGCCTCGGTGCCCGCGAGCGAGATCTGCTCGCTGATATCGGCGGCGGGCATCAGCAGTTCCGCAAGAGTGACGCGGTAGTCCTCGATGTAGACGATCTTCAGCTTATCCCGTACCGCGGGATCGTTTTCGATCATTTGACCGAGGCGGCAGATGAACCGAATGATCTCCTTGGCGAGGAAATAGCCGGGCGCGGACTTCGCGCCGAAGATGTAGGTGCGGGGAGTGAACGCCATATTGGGGTTATCCTTAAGCATCTGATAGGTGCTTAGGATATGCAGGGCGTTGAGATGCTGGCGCTTATACTCGTGCAGGCGCTTGACCTGCACGTCGAACAGCGAATTTGCATCCAGCGTAATACCGTTTTCGCGCGCAACGTAGGCGGCGAGTCGCTCCTTGTTGCGGCGCTTGATCGCCATAAAGGTCTCGCGCGCGGCGGCATCGTCGGCGTAGGGAATGAGCTTCTCAAGCTCGGCGGCATCGAGGACAAAGCCGTCGCCGATCTGTTCGCGGATCCAGCCTGCCAGCTCGGGGTTCGCCTGACACAGCCAGCGGCGGTGGGCAATGCCGTTGGTGACGTTCGTGAATTTCTCGGGTGCGACGCCGTACGCCTCGGGGAATACGGTGTGCTTGACGATCTCACTGTGAAGCTGTGACACGCCGTTGACCGAGTGGCAGGCGGCGACACAGAGATTCGCCATCTTGATGACACCGTAGCTGATGATCGCCATACGGCTGACCTTTTCACGGTCACCGCCGGTCGCCGCCATCATCTGCTCGCTGGTGCGCTTGTTGATCTCGCACACGATCTGGTAGATGCGGGGCAGACGCTGGCGGAACAGATCCTCCGGCCAGCACTCCAGCGCCTCTGCCATCACGGTATGGTTGGTATAGGCGAAGGTGCGGTGGACGATGTCCCACGCCGCCTCCCAGCTATAGCCGCACTCGTCGAGCAGAATACGCATCAATTCGGGGATGGCGAGCGTCGGATGGGTGTCGTTGATGTGCACCGCCGCGAGGTCGGGCAGGTTATCCATCGTGCCGTATTTCTCGAGGTGACGGCGCACGATGTCCTGCACCGAGGCGGACACGAGGAAATATTGCTGCGACAGGCGCAGGCTCTTGCCCTCTCGATGGTTGTCGGCGGGATAGAGTACCTGCGTGATGACCTCTGCCATCGCCTTCTGCTCCATTGCGCGCATATATTCGCCCTGATTGAACAGCGACATATCCATACCCGGGGCGGTGGAGCGCCACAGACGCAGGGTAGACACGCCGCGCCCGTCCTTACCCGCGACCATCAGGTCAAAGGGCTGGGCGATGACGACGGTGGCGTCGCGGTGCTCGATGTGGTGCAGGCCGTTGCCGTCCCACCACTCATCGACGTAGCCGTCAAAGTACACCTCCTTCGCCAGCTCGGGGCGGGGGAGCAGCCAGCTCTCGCCGCCGGGCAGCCAGAAGTCGGGCAGCTCCGTCTGCCAGCCGTCGACCAGTTTCTGACGGAAGATGCCGTATTCGTATAAGAGGGAATAGCCGATGGCGGGGATGCTGTTGGTCGCCAGACCGTCGAGGAAGCAGGCGGCGAGACGGCCGAGGCCGCCGTTGCCGAGACCTGCGTCGGGCTCGAGGTCATAGAGTCGGTCGAGCTTCACCCCGAAATCCCCCAGCACCGCCGCCGCGGCATCGGTCAGGTCGAGGTTATACAGCGTGTTTTTGAGCGAGCGCCCCATCAGGAACTCCATACTCATATAATACACCTGCTTGGCGTCCTGCTTATGGGCGCGACGAATGTAGTCCACGCGGCTCAAGCGCATCCGATCGCGCAGCACCAACACCAGTGCGTTGTACAGGTGCTCGTTGGTGGCGTCCTCGGGCTGCACCGAGAAATTATGCAGCAGCTTTTCGGTGAGCTGCTTTTTGAGGTCGGCTTTGACAGAAGCCGCCGAGGGTTTCTTGGTCGCTGTTTCAGTCTTACTCATCGTGTAGCCTCCATAGATAAGAATATCCCGCCGACGGGACCGTCGGCGGTACAGCGTCTATACCATTATATACTACAACCTCAAATAATGCAAATATTTTTGTAAAATGCCGAAAACATTTCACGTTTTGCGAGAAATAATACCAAAAATTAGGCAAAATACACAAGAAATCACGGTTTTTCAGCGGCAATAGGTGGGGATGATCGCTTGCTGCCGCGTTTTTTCCACAGCGCGGGCAGCCAATACACCGCCCCGTATATCAGAAAGCCGTAGGGGATGCCGACAAACACGTCGACCACCGAATGCTGTTTGAGAAAGACGGTGGACAGGCAAATAAGCACGGCGAGAATGATGCCGCCGATCGGCAGCCACACCGTCTTGCGCAGACGGGGGTGGTGGAGGATGCCGAACACCGCCGCCATTGAGCCGACGACGTGCAGGCTGGGGCAGACGTTGGTGTTGGTGTCCGCGACATACAGCGCGGCGACGGCGCGGGTGAAGAGGTTGTCCCGCCCGAGCGCGGCGATGTCGGGGCGCAGGTCCTGCCCGTTCGGGAAGACCACAAACAGCCCGATCGCGGCAATAAAGCTGATGCCGATATAGGTCATATAGCGCTTGAATCCCTTGCCGTCCTTAAAGGCGAGATACAGCCCGACCAGTCCCATAAAGGGATACCACAGCACGTAGGGGATGTAGAACCATTCGCAAAATGGGACGAGGTCGTCAAGTGGGTGGTAGATGACGGTGTAGCTCGCATCCGTGCCGATGAAATGCTCGGTGATAAAGAACAGCGCCAAATACACCGGTAGTACGATCACGTACAGCCAGTGGTGATATTGCTGCCAGCGAGGGCTATTCGTTACCTGTTTTTGCTTGCTCATCTGAGGAATCCTCCGCTATGGTGGGAATGAAATGACGGGCGAAGCGCCCCGCCTTACCGCGACCGCGGTGCTTGATATAGAAGAAGCCGATGACGCTGAATACCACTGCGCCGACGAAATTGACCATCAGGTCGTTCATCGTGTCGATGAGTCCGATGTCGATATAGCCACCGTGACCGAGATCGACGCCGTTGACCGTCACGCTCTGCACCCCGTCGAGGGTGACAACGGTGTTGGTGGCGGTGGGGTCGAGCGCGACCGAGTGCAGCGCGTGGATGACGGTGTCTTTCTGCATATCGGTGTGGAAAATGCAGTCCATCCCGTATTCAAAGAACTCCCACAGCACGCCGACGGTCATCGAGAAGCAAAACGCCACGATCGCCATATACAGGGGAGAGAGACGGAATTTGTCCTGCTTATTGCGGCAGAGAATGTCGACGAGCGAGAAACCGACCGCCGCACAGAGAAACCCGTTGACGGTGTGCAGCATCACGTCCCAGTAGGGGAACTGGATATAGTAATTCTGCAATTCGCCGAGCATCTCCGCGGCGAAGATGAACAGCAGAATGATGATCTCCAGCGTGTCGGGGATGTCGATGACAAAGGTGCGCTCCACGAAATGCGGCAGCAAAAACAGTACCAGCGCCAGCACGCACACGAACGCGCTCTCGTACTCGCCGCGGATGATGGCGAGCACCAGCGAGGCGATGACGATGACGCGCAGAATGACGTAGACGGCGAACACGGCCTTGTGCTCGCGGATCTGGGTCTTGACGTTGCGCGTTCTTTCGAGACGGGCTTGCTTTTTGTCGGGTGCTTTGTCGCTCAACGGGCATTCTCCTTCGTGACAGTAATCAAACGAAACGCATTGTGCCGATTTTCCACCGTGACCTGCGCATGTCCGGGCTCGTGCTCGCCGTCCAGCGTCCAGTCGACCGACGCGTCGGCGGTGACGGTCAGTCGGTCGGTGGAGTGGAAGGTCAGCATCGGGGAGTGGTAGTTCTTCTCCTGCAGACAGCGGATGCATTCGTTAAGCTCGGCGGCGGTCTTGGGGTATTTGACCAGCAGAAGCTCAAACAGCCCGTCGTTCATATCCACGACGTCCTTGGATAGGGTCAGGATGCCGCCAAGTGAGGTGGAGTTGCTGATTGCGCCGAAAATGTAGTCGTCCTCAAAGACCGCGTCGGCGGTCTCAAGCCGCATATGCACGGGGCGGATGTTGGGCAGATCCTTGATGCCCTCGAGGATGTAGGCAAGATGCCCGAGCACATTTTTGAGGTTTTGCGGGGTAGCGTAGGAGGCGCGGGTGAACGCGCCAAAGGACGCGACGTAGGAAAAATACCGCTCGCCGAAACGGCCGACGTCGTAGGTCTTGGGGCAGCCCTCGAGAATATCCTGCGCCGCACGCAGAGGCGTTTTGCTGAGTCCCAGCCCCGAGGCAAAGTCGTTGGTGCTGCCGCAGGGGATATAGCCGATCGGCACGTCCGTACCCGCGTCGATGACCCCCGACACCACCTCGTTGAAGGTGCCGTCACCGCCGATACATACGACGAGGTCGTGCGCTGCGGCGTGCGCCTTGGCGAGGGCGTAGCCGTTGCCGACGCCGGTGGTCATAAACACCGTCGGCACGTAGTCCGCCTTGCAGAACAGCTCGAGTATGTCGGCAAGATGCTTCTTGCCGCTTTTTTGTCCGGCATAGGGGTTCATAATGAGCAGCAGCCGTTTATCCATCAGCGAGCGCTTCCTTCCTGAATAGGGTTTATCATTTTATTATAAACACATTTTTTTGAAAAAATAACGAACAGAATGTGAACAAATACGCATTTTTCGAAAAAAGCGCGGGGTGCTCAAAAAGAGCACCCCGCGAGGATCGAATGAGGGAGATCAACCGCGCTTTTTCTCCAGCAATTGCTGGATCTTGTCGTGGGAATCGATGAGGTTGCTGATCGACACGTTCTGGTTGAGCGCGGCGATGTAGTAGGCAATGTACTTGGAGCAGTCGACCTCGTGGAACCAGTCGCGGCTGAGCAGCTCGGGGGTGCGGTAGGTGAGGTTGGTGCCGAACACGCCGTCGACGATGCCGTCGGCGACCGCCTTATCGAATTTCTCCAGACCGGCGGTGAAGATCGCGTAGGTGGCGTAGGCGTAGATGCGGCGTGCCTTGCGCTTCTTGAGCTCATAGGCGATGTCCAGCATCGATTCGCCGGAGGCAATGATGTCGTCTGCGATGAAGATGTCCTTGCCCTCGACGGAGGTGCCGAGATACTCGTGCGCAACGATGGGGTTGCGGCCGTTGACGACGCGGGAGTAGTCGCGGCGCTTGTAGAACATACCCATCTCGACGCCCATATTGACCGCATAGTACATATTGCGGTTGAGCGCGCCCTCGTCGGGGCTGACGACCATCAGATTGTCGCGGTTGGGATTAAAGTCGGGGATGGAGCGGAACATCGCCTTGAGCACCTGATACGAGGGCATCAGATTATCGAAGCCCATCAGCGGCACCGCGTTGCACACGCGAGGGTCGTGCGCGTCGAAGGTGACGATGTTGTCAACCCCCATCGCGTGCAGCTCCTGCAGCGCGACCGCGCAGTCGAGGCTTTCACGGTAGTTGCGGCGATGCTGACGCCCGCCGTAGAGGTTGGGCATAATGACGTTGATGCGCTTCGCCTTACCGCCGGTCGCCTGAATGATGCGCTTAAGATCCTGATAGTGATCGTCGGGCGACATCGCGTTTTCGAAGCCGTACATCTTATATTTGCAGTTGTAGTTACCCACGTCAACGAGGATATAGAGGTCATCGCCGCGGATGGAGGACTTGATGAGGCCCTTACCGTCGCCGGAGGAGAAGCGCGGACAGTCGACCTCAACGTGGAAGCTCTCGTCGTCGCGGCCGCACTTGTGCGCCCAGTTAAGCAGATGTCCCTCGATCTTGGCGCCCAGCTCCTGAGCACCGTTCATCGCGATGATGCGCAAGGGCGCGTTGTGCCCGTCCTGAGCAAAGACGTTTTCACTGCTGATCTTTTCCATAATTCCTACCCCTCTCCGACCGTTCGCCCGCGGCAAACGACCGCATCTTTTTTGTACAACCCTATTGTATCATAAAGTTTACGATATTTCTACTATGAGTTTGCGGTTGGGCGACAAATTTTTACAGAATTTTTCGGTGAGTTACTGGAAAGGTTGCACAACCGATGCGAAAAAGTGTGTTTTTTGTTGCAGATGTGGGTGGGACTATGATATACTTAAGCGAAAGGGAGTGAAAATGATGAAGATCTGCACGAAATGCGGGGCGTATAATTCCGATGAGCGGTTTTTCTGCGTCGATTGCAACGAAAAGTTGGGGGATAAGTTGTCTGCCGTGGATGAGCAACAGATGCGCGATAAGGTCGATGAAAAGCTGGAAGAAATGTATAACAAAAAGGATCCGCTTTTTGTGAGCAAATCGGATAAGGTGTTGGGTCTTGCATCCCTTATCGGTGTTTTGTGCAGTTTGGCACTTATAGTGATAGGGTGGATCACCCACCGCAGTGTAGATCTCCTTTGGGTCGGGATCCTGTTCTTTTTATTGGCGGTTATTGAGGCGCTTGTGCCAAAGGTGACGTGGGCTGTAGAAAAGATCCGGCTAAGCTTTTTTATCAGTGATGCGGCTAACGCAGAACCGAGTGGTTTTTACTTAGTCTGCCGAAAGGCCGCGATCATCCTTTCGGCCGTGGTGGGTGCTGTGATACTGGCATTAAACCTTGCGAGCTTCCGACACCCGCCGATCCTTCAATATGTTTCGGATATTGCCGCGACTCAAAGCGTTGGGCTAAGCAGCCATTCAAAGGATTACATTGAGGCAAATCCGGAAAAATGGCAAGCGATCATTGATGCCGGAGATTACACGGTCGGCGTCTTTCTGTCCGAGTTGGAAAAAGCAAACACGACCGGATTGGAAGAACGTCTTATGATGGATGCGATCATCGAAATATCCGACAGGCAGGATCTGGCGCAAATCCCATACAAAGACGCTTTTTTGTTTGTGTATAACGCTCACGATTGAGATAAAATACATAATGCTGTAGGTTTAAGCGATTAGGAGGTATGCACCGATGCCGTTACACGAAATTGAAGAACAGGCACCCGAGCGGGTGCTGCTCGTGTCGGTGGATACGGGCGAGTTTGATGCCGAGGTGTCGCTCGCGGAGTTAGCGGAGCTGACCGCGACCGCGGGCGCCGAGGTAGTCGGCACCGCGACGCAGAAAAAGGAAGCCCCCGACAAGGCGACCTGCCTTGGCAGCGGCCGTGCAGAGGAGCTGGCGGCGCAGTGTGCCGCCGAGGACATCGATCTGGTGATTATGGATCGCGAGCTGTCTCCGACACAGCTGCGCAATCTCGAGGAGATCTTCCCCTGCCGCGTCATTGACCGCACCGCGCTCATTCTCGATATTTTCGCGGGGCGGGCGCGCTCGGCGGAGGGTCGCCTGCAGGTGGAGCTCGCGCAGCTGCAATACCGCTTGCCCCGCCTCGCGGGACAGGGCACCGCACTGTCGCGTCTCGGCGGCGGCATCGGCACCCGTGGTCCCGGTGAAACGCAGCTAGAGAGTGACCGCCGCCATATCCGCCGCCGCATCAGCGCGATCCGCGAGCAGCTCGAAAAGGTGGAGAGCCAGCGCAAGCTGCGCCGCGCGCGCCGCCGCAAGGACGGCATCCCCACCGTCGCCATCGTCGGTTATACCAACGCGGGCAAATCCACGCTGCTCAACCGCCTGACCGATGCAGGGGTGCTCGCGGAGAATAAGCTGTTTGCCACCCTCGACCCGACGGCGCGCGCCCTGCGCCTGCCCGACGGGCGGGAAATTATGCTGGTGGACACCGTCGGCTTTGTGCGCCGCCTGCCGCACCAGCTTGTGCAGGCCTTCCACTCCACGCTGGAGGAGGCGGTGGAGGCGGATGTTATCCTCAATATTTGCGATGCGTCCAGCCCGCACGCCGCGGAGCATCTGCAGGTGACGGGCGATCTGCTTGCCGAGCTCGGCTGCGGCGACACCCCTGTTCTGCAGGTGATGAACAAGTGCGACCTTGTCCCCGAGATCGCCGAGCAGACCGATCGGCGGTGCTTATATATCAGCGCCGCGACGGGCGCGGGCGTTCCCGAGCTGCTGCAGGCGGTGGCACTGGCGTTGCCGCCCGATCGCCGCAAGGTGAAGCTGCTTTTGCCCTTCTCGAAGGGCGCGCTCGCTGAGCAGTGCCGCCGAGAGGGTAGCGTCGAGCACGAGGAATACGTCCCCGAGGGCTTGTCGATGACCGTTACCCTCGGTGCGCGCCTGCTCGCAGAAACAGCAGACTATGTGGTAGAATAAAGCGAAAAACGCCGCTGGGCTCGGATGTGCACAGCCGCGTTAGTGCTTTTATTCGTGCGCGCAAGCGCTGATATAATAGGTGTCGTTGTCGATGCGTGTGAAAGTATAGGTCTGGTAGTAGGCGGCCATATCCGCGGTCGGGGCAACCTGATTGCCGTGGTCGTCGATGGCGATGTCGTTGTTGGCGACAAAGCCGACGCGCACGGTGTAGGTGCCGCTTCGCCGCTTGATGGAGTCGATGACCGGATGATAGCCCGTCATCAGCTCGTTGAACGGCACATAGTAGCAGTTGTCTGCCTCGCTGTAGGTCAGCGCGTTCGCCTCCACCGAGCGGTGGGTGAGCGGCGCGTCGGGGCCGAACAGCGTGCGATAGGACTGCTCGATCTCCGCGACAGGGATGGCGATGCGCCCTTGATCGTCAACGGCGTAGTTGCAGGTGACCTCGGCGCTGCTGTTCTTCTGCTGTTCCTGCATCATACGGATCTGCTCCGCGATGGAAACGCGGTAGGCGGCGGCGTCAAGGAAGGCATCCTGCTCGACGGCGGTGATGTCCTCAAACGGCTCGGGAGAGTAAGCGAGTACCGGCTCGAGGAAATAGTAGAACTCTTCTTTGAGCGCGGTGGTGTCGGCGGCTTGCCGCACCCACCAGACGCCGCCCCAGATAATGGCGACGACGCCGATAATGCTCAAAAAGCTGATGAGACCGCCGATGAGGGCGGCGTGCTTATTTTTCCCGCGGCGGTGGCCGTGCTCGTCTACCCGTGCGGAGACGGGCGCTTCTTCCGCAACCTCGGCGGGTTCGACCGTCTCGGTCTCCTTAACCTCGTCGGCTTGCAGTTCCAGTTCTTTTTCCTTATCCATAGGGAAGTCCTCCTTCGGTAGGAATACTCATACAATGACAGTATACCACAGTTTTTGCGCTTTGCCAACCCCCAAAATACAGCAGTCCGCCTTGC
>JAZSHK010000130.1:0-10073 GCA_045533185.1 Acutalibacteraceae bacterium
CGGCAAGCGTACACGTCGGAGTGATCGCCGAAGATGTTCAGCGCGTGGGAAGCCACACAACGGGCAGACACGTGGAACACGCAGGGCAGCAGCTCACCCGCGATCTTGTACATATTGGGGATCATCAGCAGCAGACCCTGAGAAGCGGTGTAGGTGGTGGTCAGCGCACCGGCGTTCAGAGAGCCGTGCACAGTACCGGCGGCACCCGCCTCAGACTCCATCTCGGACACCTTAACGGTCGTGCCGAAGATGTTCTTCAGACCGGCGGCAGCCCACTGGTCTACGTAGTCGGCCATAGGGCTGGAAGGGGTGATCGGATAGATACCCGCAACCTCGGTAAACGCATAGGATACGTGAGCCGCAGCGTTGTTACCGTCCATGGTCTTAAACTTTCTTGCCATAGATATGTCCTCCTTTTGGGAATGTAATATTGGTCTATATGCACGGGACCGCAAAATCCCGACACACCACCGCATATAATAGCACAAATATTTGATAATGTAAAGGGAAAAACGACAAATTTTTAACGGATTTTTAACGAAAAAACGCATTTTTCACGGCAATAACCGTCGGATCTCCGCCGTCAGCTCATCAAGATCGGCGGCGAGCGCCGTTGCGCCCGCACTTTCCAGCTCCTCGCGCGACCCGTAACCGTACAACACCCCGATCGACGCGAGCCCGTTCTGCCGCGCTCCCTCAATGTCAAATTTCCGATCGCCGATCATCAGCGCATTTTCTGCACAAATCGCGGGGTACTGCTCACGCAGATATGCGATCACCGACGCCTTCGTCGGGCGGGACTCGTCGAGCGTATTTCCGGCGACAAAAGCAAAATGTTTATCCAAGGAAAAATGTTGCAGGATCTGCACGGTGAATTCCTCAGGCTTCGAGGTGGCGATCAACAGCGTATACCCATTATTGCTCAGTCCTTCGAGAAAAGCAGTTATACCGCTGTATGGGGTGTTTTCGAACATCCCCTTAACGCTGAAATATTCCCGATAATACCCCAAGGCTTTTTCTGCCTGAGCCGCCGATAGGCCGTGGTATCGCATAAACGAATCGGTCAGCGGCGGCCCGATGTAGGGATACAATTCGCGGCGATCTTCGATGAAAATGCCGAACTTTTTCAGCGCGTACATCACGGAATTGGTGATACCCTCGGCGGGATCGGTCAGCGTCCCGTCCAGATCAAACAACAGATACTTTTGTTGCATCATACACCTCTCCTTTCACGCAATTATTCTAGCATAATTTTACGCGCGATGCAACAGGGAAAACGCTCTTGCATATTTCATAATAATATGGTATAGTTTATTAGTAAATTGGCACAAGCGAAAGGAGAAAGTTTTATGGAATACATCATTACAATCTTAGTCATCATCGCGATCGTGGTTCTCTGCAATCTGCGGGTCGTACCGCAGGCACACGAGTATGTCACCGAGTTCCTCGGCAAATATCGCCTGACCTGGGGCGCAGGATTGCATCTGAAGATCCCCTTCTTCGAGCGAGTCGCCAAAAAGATCACGCTCAAGGAGCAGGTGCTCGACTCCCCTCCCCAGCCCGTCATCACCAAGGATAACGTCACGATGCAGATCGACACGGTCGTGTACTATCGCATCTTCGATGCCAAGCTGTACACCTACGGCGTTGTCAATCCCATCAACGCACTTGCCAACCTCACCGCGACGACCCTGCGTAACCTTGTCGGCGAGCTGGAGCTCGACGGCACCCTCACCTCTCGTGACACCATCAACGGCAAGATGACCGCCATTCTTGACGATGCAACCGATCAGTGGGGCATCAAGGTCGGCCGCGTTGAGCTTAAAAACATCATCCCGCCGAAAGAGATCCAGATGGCAATGGAAAAGCAGATGAAGGCGGAGCGCGATCGCCGCGAGACTCTGTTACAGGCGGAAGGTCACAAGGCCGCCGCCATCACCCGTGCCGAAGGCGAAAAGCGCGCCGCGATCCTCGCCGCCGAAGGCGAGCGCGACGCCTGCATCGCCCGCGCCGAAGGCGAGGCGAAGGCGGTTCTGCTCGCCCGTCAGGCGGAAGCCGAGGGCATTCGCCTGCTGCGCGAAGCGGGCGCGGACGCCTCTGTTCTGGAGCTCAAGAAATACGACGCGCTCGTCCGTATGGCGGACGGCCGCGCAGCCAAGATCATCATTCCCACCGACACGGTCAACGCGGTCACGCGTGATGTAATGTTCAGCGAGGCCTCGGGGCTCGGCGATACCACCCCGCCCGACACGACCCCCGATCCTGTTATCAAGAAGAACGATCCCTGCTGCGACGAGTGATTTTCGAGTACCGCAAACAAGGAGTGACCGTAAATGAAACTGAATTATAAACGCACATTCTTAGTCGGCTTGGCGTTTCTATCCATCTGCGCTTTCTGGCAGATGTATGACAATGTCATCCCGCTCATTCTCACCAATACGTTCAAACTGGACGAGGCGTGGTCGGGTGCCATTATGGCTGCCGATAATGTGCTGGCGCTGTTCCTGCTGCCCTTCTTCGGCAAGCTGTCCGATCAGTGCCACTCTCCGATGGGGCGGCGTTCACCGTACATCTTAGTCGGTACCGCTGTCGCTGTATGCCTGATGCTGATCCTGCCGCTCGTTGACAACGCGTTTTATGCCGCTCCCTCGACGGCGCTGTTCATCGCCTTTGTCGTATTGCTCGGACTGCTGCTGATTGCCATGGGTTCCTACCGTTCTCCGGCAGTTGCTTTGATGCCCGATGTCACCCCCAAGCCTCTGCGCAGTAAGGGTAACGCCGTCATCAACCTGATGGGCGCGGCCGGCGGTGTGCTGTATCTTATCATTACCAGCGTGCTGTACTCCTCCAAAAGAGTCGGCAACCTGCCGCACGTCAACTACCTCCCACTATTTGCGATCGTTGGCGGTATTATGGTGATTGCGGTGGTCGTGCTGCTGCTCACCATCCGCGAGCGCAAGATCGAGGTTGAGATCAAAGCGTACGAAGAGTCCCATCCCGAAGAAAACCTGACCGTCGCCGATGAGAACGGCAATGAACACCTACCCAAAGCGGTCAAGCGCAGTCTCGGGTTCCTGCTGGTCTCCATCAGCTTGTGGTTCATCGGCTACAACGCCGTCACCACATGGTTTACGAAATATGCCGAGACTAAATGGGATATGGCGCTCGGCGACGCTTCGCTCTGCCTGACCGTCGCAACCGTGGGTGCGATCATCTCCTATATCCCGATTGGCGGGTTGGCTTCCCGCATCGGTCGCAAAAAGACCATCCTTATCGGCGTCGCCGTTTTGTCGTCCTGCTTTGCGGCAGGCTGGGTCTACACTGTGACAGTCGGCGCATTCTCCCCGATCCTGTTTGCTTTGTTTTTGCTCATCGGCTTTGCTTGGGCAGCAATCAACGTCAATTCCTTGCCGATGGTCGTCGAGATGTGTAAGGGCTCTGAAGTCGGCAAGTTCACCGGCTACTATTACACTTTCTCGATGGCGGCGCAGACGATCACACCGATCACGGCCGGCTGGCTTCTCAGCCACGTCAGCTATGAGGTTCTATTCCCCTATGCTGCGCTGTTCGTCGCCGCATCGTTCGTCACGATGTTGTTCGTCCACCACGGCGACACGACCGTCACGTCCAAGAAGTCTCTGCTCGAGAACTTCGACGTTGAGGATTGATTTATGGTCATAGTCTATATTTTCCTCGGCATCCTTCTGCTGATTGCAGGACTGTTTCTGTGCGCCATCGCCCCTCGCCGTCACCGCGACACCGCGCCCTTTGATCACACGTTCTTTGCGCACCGCGGTCTGCACACCGAGGATAGCGAGGCTCCCGAAAATTCTCTTGCCTCCTTTGAGAGGGCAAGGCGCGCAGGCTACGGCGTCGAGCTGGACATTCAATTCACTGCCGATCGACAGATCGTCGTGTTCCACGACAAGGATCTGACCCGTATGTGCGGCGTCAATAAGCGCGTTGACTCGCTGACGTATGATGAGCTGAAAGAGCTCACTCTCCAAGGCGGGCAGGAACACGTCCCGCTACTGCAGGACGCACTCGAACTACTCGGCGACACACCGCTCCTCTGTGAGATCAAAAGCTACGGTGCCAACAGCGACACCGCGCTGTGCGCGGAGGCGTGGCCGTTGCTCGCGCAGTACAAGGGACCTCTGTGCATCGAGTCCTTTAATCCGTTTATGGTCCGCTGGTTCCGTAAAAACCAGCCACAGGTCATTCGTGGTATCCTGTCCACCTGCTACGAGGATGTTAAAGAGGTCACCTTCTGGCAAGGCGTCGCTCTCGGCGCTCTGATGACCAACTTTCTTACCAGACCGGATTTTATCGCCTACGACTACAAATACCGAAACAAATTTGCTTTTAAACTATGCCGTTCCCTATTCCGCCCAATGACCGCCGCTTGGACGATCACTGACAAAGAGCAGGAAACGACTGCATTGAAAACATTTGACACCTTTATCTTTGAACAGTATTATCCCAAGAACCGCGCGACCCATTGAGGAGGAAATATTATGAAAAAGCTGTGCATTATTCTTTCTATTGTTCTGTGCCTGTCGCTGCTCGGCGGATGCTCCGTTGACATCACCATTCACGACGAAAACGGCAGCAGCATCCCTCTGGCTGATGATGTTGAGTCGATCGTCAACAGTCTTATTTCCGATTCCACAACCACCACGACCGTCCCGAATGATGAAAGCAGCACAAATGTTGTCGCTGCGTCAACGTCGACTGCAGCCACTACAGCGACACAAAGCAAGACAGGTAAAACGACCGGCAAGACCTCCGCTTCTACTCAAAAGCCGTCTTCTTCCGCAACCAAGACGACTACGGCAAGCAAAACCAATGCGCCTTCGGCAACCACCACCAAGAAAGACCACCACACGCCTAATATCAACGGCACATTCCACGACGATATGGCTGATGCGGTGTTGCTTATGCTGAACAAAGCGCGCAAGGAATCCGGCTTAGGCGAGCTAACGATGGATACAGGCAATATGATGACCGCGGCCAAAATTCGCGCTAAGGAGATCACTGTCCACTGGGCGCACGAGCGGCCCGACAAGGATCGATGGGATACTGTCTTTGACGAAGAAGGGGTCAAATACAACGCCCGTGGTGAGAACCTTGCCGATGGGCATCGGTCCGCCGAGGAAGTGTTTAAGGCGTGGATGGACTCCCCCGGTCATAAAGCGAACATTATGGAGCCCCGTTTCACGCACATCAGCATCGTCTGTCTAGAACACGAAGGGCATTTCTACTGGGTGCAGCTCTTCGGTGCAAACGTCAAACGCTGACTTTTTCAAATTTTCCGAAAAAACTTATAAAAAGCCCTTGACAAACCGCTAAACCCGCGTTATAATTCTATTCGTTCCGCGGCGGTCAGCCGAGAACATAATAGAATATGCGGATATGGCGGAATTGGCAGACGCGCTAGATTCAGGTTCTAGTCGGGGCAACTCGGTGGAGGTTCAAGTCCTCTTATCCGCACCAAAAAGCAAGCTCGACCTTTTGGTCGGGCTTGCTTTTTCATCACAGTGCCTTCTTCATAAATACGTGCGGATGATTTTGCTCATATTCGATAACTCCCTCGGCTGCATAACCGCACTTCTCGTAAAAGCCCTTGGCGTGCAGTTGCGAATGAAGTACGATCGCCGTGCCGCCCAGCGATGCGACTTCCCTTTCCGCAGCCGTCAGAAGCTGTCTGCCGATGTTCTGTCCGCGAAAGTCCTTTCTTACACAAAAGCGACCGAGCGCGAACTCGCCCGCATCTCCCCGCGGGAACACGCGACAGGTAGCGATCGGCTCGCCCTCTTTGCTGTACATCACCAGATGGGTGGCGAACCCATCGTTTTCATCCGGATCGTCGACAAACCCCTGCTCCTGCACAAACACGGTGACACGCAAAGAAAGCGCATCGGCAGGAAGCGAATGAAACACGCGAATATCCATAACTCACCTCATCATCATACTGATTTCCATTATACACGAATGAACTATCGGACACAACCATTAATTTACCTTTATTATATAGGGCATTTTTGTTGACAAGCCATTGGCTGTTATGGTAAAATTATTGAGTGTTTTTTGGAAAATACAATCCGAGCGATTGTTTTTTTAATATAATGAACAGGAGAATAGTATGGAAGAGAAAAAAGCATTTCAGCCGTATATTCCCGCGAACAAGGTCACCCCTGAGCTGACGGTCACGTCGATTATTATGGGCATCCTTCTGGCGGTGATATTCGGTGCCGCGAACGCCTATCTCGGGCTTCGCGTCGGTATGACGGTGTCGGCCTCTATCCCCGCTGCCGTTATCGCGATGGGCGTCATCCGCGTCATTATGCGCAAAAACTCCATCCTGGAGAGCAACCTTGTGCAAACCATCGGCTCTGCGGGCGAGTCCCTCGCCGCTGGCGCGATCTTTACCCTGCCCGCTCTGTATCTGTGGGCAAGCGAAGGCGTGATGGAGAAGCCCGGTCTGCTGGAAATCACCCTTATCGCGCTCATCGGCGGTCTGCTGGGCGTGTTCTTTATGGTGCCGCTGCGCAACGCCCTCATCGTGCGCGAGCACGGCACTCTGCCCTATCCCGAAGGACAAGCCTGCGCTGAGGTTTTGCTTGCCGGCGAACAGGGCGGCGCGAACGCCTCCACCGTGTTTGCCGGTATGGGCTTCGCCGCGATCTTTAAGTTTATCATCGACGGTCTGAAGCTCGTCCCGAGCGAGATCAACCTGCGCGGTTCTCTCAAGAACTACCCCGGCACCATCGGCACGCAGATCTACCCCGCTGTGATGAGTGTCGGCTACATCTGCGGCCCCCGCATTTCGTCCTATATGTTTGCGGGCGGTATCATCAGCTGGGTCGTTCTCATCCCGCTGATCGTGCTGTTCGGCGGCAATATGCTGATGTACCCCGGCACCGAGACCATCGGCGAGATCTTCGCTGCAGACGGCGCTGACGGCATCTGGGGCACCTATATTCGTTATATCGGTGCGGGTGCTCTGGCAGCAGGCGGCATCATCAGCCTCATCAAATCCCTGCCGCTCATCGTGCGCACCTTCCGCGATTCGATCAAGGGCTTCTCAGTCTCCTCCGGCGCGAGCGCTGCCCGCACCGAGCAGGACATCAACCTCAAGATCGTGCTCATTGCGATCCTCATCCTGACGTTGGCTGTGTGGCTCGTACCCGCGATCCCCGTATCGCTGGTCGGCGCGATCATCGTGGTGATCTTCGGCTTCTTCTTTGCGACCGTGTCCTCCCGTATGGTGGGTCTGGTCGGCAGCAGTAACAACCCCGTTTCGGGTATGGCGATCGCGACGCTGCTCATCGCCACCCTGATCCTCAAGCTCACCGGTGAGGCTGGCGCCCACGGTATGCAGGCGGCGATCGCCATCGGCTCGATCATCTGCATCGTGGCCGCCATCTCCGGCGATACCTCGCAGGACCTCAAGACCGGCTATCTTCTCGGCGCGACCCCGAAGAAGCAGCAGTACGGCGAGCTCATCGGCGTTGTGGCTTCTGCCCTCGCCATCGGTGCGACCCTCAACCTGCTGGATGCCGCTTGGGGATTCGGCACGGAAGAGCTTGCCGCTCCGCAGGCGACCCTGATGAAGATGGTCATTGAAGGCATTATGAGCGGTAACCTGCCCTGGGGTCTGATCCTCATCGGCGTATGTCTGGCAGTCGTAGTCGAGATCCTCGGCATCCCCGTTCTGCCTGTGGCCATCGGTATCTACCTGCCCGTGCAGCTCAACGCCTGCATTATGGTCGGCGGTATCATCCGCTGGTTCTTCGACAAGATAAAGGACGGCAACAAGAAGGAGCAGACGGTCAGCAATGGCATTCTCTTCTGCTCGGGTATGATCGCGGGCGAAGGCTTAGTGGGCATTCTGCTGGCTGTTCTCGCCGTGTTCGGCGTCGGCGAGCTGCTGGATCTCTCCGGCGTGCTCAATCTGCCCGGCTGGGCGGCCACCATCGGCTCGGTGATCGTCTTTGCATTGGTCATCCTCTCTCTGCTCGCTTTCACCATCTGGAAAAAGCAGCCGAAGAAGACGGAAGAATAATATGAAGAAAAAACCGATCGTGATCCCTGAGAACTATCTGGAGCGTATCCCCTGCCGTCCGTCGGCTATCCAATGGACGACTGACGGCGAGGGCATCGTCACGCTGGAGATCGAGAACACCGGTTGGGCGAACCGCATCGCGCAGAAGCTGTTCGATCGCCCGAGAGTCAGCTACATTCATCTCGATAAGATGGGCAGCTTTGTCTGGCCGCTGATGGACGGCGAGATGTCCATTACCGAGCTCGGCAAGCTCGTCGACGAGCATTTCGGCGAGGAAGCCCACCCACTGTATGAGCGACTGGCACGGTATTACCAGATACTGGATAGTTACCACTTTATCGAGTGGAAATAAGACAAGATAAAAGGGGGAGAGCAATATGCTCTCCGCCTTTTAGACTATTATAAGCTCTTCAAAACCTCGCACACATAGCGGTAGACCCGCTCGACTGAGGATACCGACAGCCGCTCGCGGCAGGTGTGGATATCCTGCATATCGGGGCCAATGGACACCGCATCCAAGCCCGCAAGCTTCTCGCAAAGGAAGCCGCACTCGAGCCCCGCGTGGATGGCAATGACCTTTGCCTGTGCGTCATACAGACGCTCCCAGACCGCACACATCGTGTCCCGCAGGCGGGAATTCGGCTGATACTCCCACGCAGGATAATCGCCACTGCTCTCGCAACGGCCGCCGCAGGCTTCCGCGACCGCCTTCACGCGATCGAGCAGTGCCACCTTCTCTGCGTTGACGCTGCTGCGCAGACCGAAGCCCGCCTTGATCACGTCACCCTCGGTTTTAAGAACACCCAAATTAAGCGAGGTCTGCACCAACCCGTCGATCTCCTCGCTCATCGCGATGATCCCGTTCGGCACGGTCGTCAGAAACTCCACGATGCGGCGAGTGGATTCATCGGTCAGGGTATAATTCTCCGCGATCGCGTGCTCGACCGTCACGGTCAGATCGGAGTCACCCTCCACGCGATGCTCCCGCGCAAAGTCCTCACCGAGTTTGGTAATATCCGTAGTCGCCGCCAGCACGCAGGTCGTCCTACGTGGGATGACGTTGTCCTTCTGTCCGCCTTCGATGCGAACGATGCGATAGTTCTCGAGCGAGCTCAAGAACTGTCCCATCACGATGTTGGCGTTTAGCCGCCCTTTGTCGATCTCGACACCCGAATGACCGCCCTGTAGTCCGTCAACCGTGATCTTATAGGTGTTCCGGGTATTATCGATGCGCTCGATCGGCAGCGTGACATCGGCATGCACGCCTCCCGCGCAGCTGACCGTCAATACGCCCTCGTCCTCCGAGTCGATATTGATGAGCAGGCGACCGTCGAGGGGTGCGCCGTCCAAGCCTGCAGCGCCCAGCAGACCGATTTCCTCGTCGACCGTGAACAGCACCTCCAGCGGCGGGTGCGGCAGATCGTCCGATTCGAGGATCGCGAGCGCCATCGCGACCGCGATCCCGTCGTCGCCACCGAGCGTCGTGCCGTTGGCAAACAGCCAATCGCCGTCGACCGCGAGATCAAGCCCGTCTTTTTCAAAATCAATAGCACAATCGGGCGCTTTCTCGCACACCATATCCAGATGCCCTTGGAGGATGACCGCAGGATGCTCCTCATAGCCTGCGGTCGCGGGTTTCTTGATGATCACGTTGCCGAGCTTGTCCTGCGTGACCGCAAGGCCGTGCGCCTTCGCGAAGGCGACGCAGTAATCGCTGATCGCGGCGGTATTCCCCGAGCCGTGCGGGATGGCGGCGATCTCCTCAAAATAATGAAACACCCGTGCGGGCTGTAAACCTGTCAGTTTTTTCATCGTGTACCTCCTTAGGGTAGAGCGAAATATCCGAACACCGTTTTGAAAAGATGGATTTTCGCTCTATATTCGTTAAAATACTCGTAAACCCGCAAGGGTTTACTGCGTTTTTTCCTTGATAGAACAAAAATCTCCTCTTTTCAAAATCGTAGACCTCAAAGCGAGCAGATTTTGAGAGATTTTTATTCTATTT
>JAZSHK010000139.1:0-14571 GCA_045533185.1 Acutalibacteraceae bacterium
TGTCGGTAAAACAACAGCACCCGCGGTACCACTCAAATTGCGGTCAAGCAACCGCCCCTCTTCGGGATCCAGCAATTCCTAGACTTTTACGCAGTCATCACGGAGAGATTCTACTGGGCGGAGAACCCGCTTTTCTTTCTCTCGGCTCAGAAGCTACAAACAGACACCCTTTCCCGACAGCTCGCACCGACCGCTGTCTCTCTGGAGGGACCGTGGCTTCTGCCCTCTTCGTCAACGCCTTTAAAGTATGAAAGTTTGGGAATATTTTAACACAGTAAAGCGGGTTTGTCAACAGATTTTGAGAATTGGAATGATTTACAGTTTATTGCGCTGGATCTTACCGCTGATGGTCTTGGGCAGGCTGTCGCGGAATTCCACCACACGGGGGTACTTGTAGGGGGCGGTGTGCTCCTTGACGTAGTTCTGGATCTCCTTTTTCAGCGCGTCGGTGCCCTCGGTGCCCTTGGTCAGCACGATGCTGGCCTTGACCACCTGACCGCGGACCTCGTCGGGAACGGCGGACACGCCGCACTCCACCACGTAGGGCAGCTCCATGATGACCGATTCGATCTCAAAGGGCCCGATGCGGTAGCCGGAGGATTTGATCACGTCATCCACGCGGCTGACGTACCAGAAGTAGCCGTCCTCATCCCGCCAGGCGGTATCGCCGGTGTGGTACAGGCCGTCGTGCCACGCATCGGCGGACTTTTCGGTGTCCAGATAATACTCCTTGAACAGGCCGCAGGGCACCGCCTTGTCGGTGCGGATGACGATCTCGCCGGTCTCGCCGGGGGCGGCGGACACGCCGCACTCGAGGCCATACGGCAACTCCATAATCACGCTTACGATCTCGAACGGGCCGATGCGGTAGCCGGAGGATTTGATCACGTCATCCACGCGGCCGACGTACCAGTAGAAGCCGTCCTCGTCCATCCACGCGGTGTCGCCCGTGTGGTAGAAGCCGTCGTGCCATACCTCGGCGGTCTTGTCGGGGGCGTTGTAGTAGCCCGTGAACAGACCGCAGGGTGCGCCGTCCTTGACACTCACAACGATCTCGCCCGTTTCACCGACAGGGACGGGGTTGCCGTCGGGATCGACGATGGACACGTCATAGATCGGGGCGGGCTTACCCATCGAGCCGATCTTATGCGATGCGCCCACCATATTGCCGATGATCATTGTGCTTTCGGTCTGGCCGAAGCCCTCGATGATCTGCAGACCCGTCGCCCTCTCGAATTGGCGGTAGACCTCGGGGTTGAGCGCCTCGCCCGCGGTGGTCATATGCTTGACGGAGGAGAAATCGTATTTGGAAATATCTTGTTTTACCATCATACGCAGCATCGTCGGCGGCGCACAGAAGGTCGTGATCTTGTACTTCGCGAACATCGGCAGGATATCCGCCGCGTCGAAGCGATCGAAGTCGTAGACGAAGGTCGCCGCCTCGCACAGCCACTGGCCGTACAGCTTGCCCCACATCGCTTTCGCCCAGCCCGTGTCGGAGATGGTGAAGTGCAGGCCGTCGGGGTCGGCGTCGTGCCAGTAGCGGGCGGTGTGGAAATGACCGAGCGCGTATTTGTAGTTGTGTGCCGCGATCTTGGGATAGCCCGTGGTGCCGGAGGTGAAGAACATCAGCATCAGGTCGTCGCCGCCGGGGGCATCCTCGGTGCGGTTGTAGTGCGTGGAGTAGAGGGTGTATTCCTCATCGAAGCTGCGCCAGCCCTCGCGGGTGCCGTTCACGATCAGCTTGTGCTTGAGATCGGGGCAGTGCGCGGCGGCGAGATCCACCTGATGGGCGGTGTCGCCGTCGGCGGTGCACAGCACCGCGCTCACGCCCGCCGCCCGGAAGCGGTAGGTAAGATCGTGCTCAACGAGCTGGTTGGGGGCGGGGATGGCGATGGCACCGAGCTTGTTGAGGCCGATCATCGCGAACCAGAACTGGTAGTGCCGTTTTAAAATGAGCATCACGCGATCGCCCTTCTTGATGCCGAGGGATTTAAAGTAGTTGGCGCACTGAGCGGACGCTTTTTTGATGTCCTTGAAGGTGAAGCGACGCTCGGTGTGATCGCGGGAGATGTGCAGCATCGCGAGCTTATCCGGCTCGCGCTCGGCGAGCGCGTCGACCAGATCGAACGCGAAGTTGAACTTTTCCGTGTTCTTGAAGGTAATGGACGTGGGGGTGCCCTTATCGTTCTCCGTCACGTCGATGAACTTTTTATAGATGCGATCCTTGGTGTCTTTATGTACGCTCGTGCGCTCGGTGACCGTCTTTTCCACCGTCAGCTCGGGGATCGGCTCGCCCGTCGGGTTGAGCACGATCGCGTAGAAGATGCAGTCCGCGCCGCCGACAGCGATTTCACCGTGCGGGGTATCGGAGTCAAAGTAGATGCTGTCGCCGGGGCCGAGCACCTCGGTGTGCTCGCCGACCTGCACCTTGAGCTGACCGCTGATGATGATGTCGCACTCCTGTCCGGCGTGAGAAATAAGCTCGATGTCGCGCTTTTCCGCTTCGGCATCGTATACGCAATGTACGTACAGCGGCTCCGCGATACGGTCGCGGAAGGCGTAGGCAAGGTTGTAGTAGGTCATACCGTGTGCCTGCGATACCTTCTGTCCCGCGCCCGCGCGGGTGACGGTGTAGGATTTCAGCGTCGGGCTGTAGCCCTCGATGATGTCGGTAACGTTAACGTTGAGCGCCATCGCACAGCGGTAGATGAAGGCGAACGCGAGATCGCGGTCGCCCGCCTCGCATTCGGTGTATTCTGCGACGGATACGCCCGTTTTGGTCGCCATCTCGTCGACGGTGTAGCCCGCGATCTCACGCAGAGCGCGGATACGCCCCGCCATCTCTTTGATTTTGAAGTCTAATGCGGTGATTTCCATAGCCATTTTCTCCGTTTCCGGGACGATATAAAAGCACTCGTCCCAAAGTTATGACTTTGAGACGAGTGCTGAAAAATCAAGACACCCGCGGTACCACTCAAATTGCCATCTGCCTTGGGCAGATAACCACTCTCTCGGGATCAAGCAACCCCTATGCCTTCACGCAGCAATCACGGAGAGGTTCTACTTGCCCGCAAGCGGGCTTTCTTCCTCTCGGCTCAGAAGCTACAAACGCACGGGTCAACCGATGGCTCGCACCGACCGCCATCTCTCTGGAGGATGAACTCCCTGCGCCCTCTTCGTCAGCGCCTTTATTATTTAATTACAATATATGAGCGATTATATCATAACTCGTTTGCGCTGTCAACGCTTTTTTTCGATAAAATGCGCGAGTGAAAGCGATTACAGCTTGTTGCGCTGGATCTTGCCGCTGATGGTCTTGGGCAGCTCGTCGCGGAACACCACCACGCGGGGGTATTTGTAGGGGGCGGTGTGTTGCTTGACGTAGGTCTGGATCTCTTTTTTGAGCTCCTCGGTCGGCTCGGTGCCCTTTGTCAGCACGATGCTCGCCTTGACGACCTGTCCGCGCACCTCGTCGGGCACGGCGGACACGCCGCATTCCACGACGTAGGGCAGCTCCATAATGACGCTCTCGATCTCGAACGGCCCGATGCGGTAGCCCGAGGATTTGATGACGTCGTCGACGCGGCTGACGTACCAGAAGTAGCCGTCCTCGTCGCGCCATGCGGTATCGCCCGTGTGATACATCCCGTCATACCACGCATCCTTGGTCTTTTCATCGTCGAGGTAGTATTCCTTAAACAGACCGCAGGGGACGGACTTGTCGGTGTGGATGACGATCTCGCCGGTCTCACCGACCGCGACGCTGTTGCCGTCGGGATCGACGATGTCGAGGTCGAACTGGGGAGACGCCTTGCCCATCGAGCCGATCTTCGGCACGGTGCCGACGAGGTTGGCGATGGCGAGGGTGGTCTCGGTCTGACCGAAGCCCTCCATGATCTCCAGACCCGTCGCCGCCTTGAATTGCTTATATACCTCGGGGTTGAGCGCTTCGCCCGCGGTGGTCATATGGTGGATGGAAGAAAGATCGTATTTGCTCAGGTCGCCGCGGATGAGCATACGCAGCATCGTCGGCGGTGCGCAGAAGGTGGTGATGTTGTATTTGGCGAACATCGGCAGGATGTCGTTCTCGTCGAAGCGGTCAAAGTCGTAGACGAACACCGCTCCCTCACACAGCCACTGGCCGTAGAGCTTGCCCCACAGGGACTTACCCCAACCGGTGTCGGAGATGGTCAGGTGCAGACCGTCGCGCTCACAGCAGTGCCAGTATTTCGCGGTGACGAAATGGCCGAGCGCGTAGGTGTGCTTGTGCGCCGCCATCTTGGGGTTGCCCGTGGTGCCGGAGGTGAAGAACATCAGCGCCGTGTCGTCGCCCGCGGAGGCGTCCTCGGGGCGCACAAACTTGCGGGAGAAGAGCTTAAACTCCTCGTCGAAGTCGTGCCAGCCGTCCTTTTCTGCACCGACGATGATCTTGGTGGTCACCTGCGGGCATTTCTCGGCCGCCGCCGCCGCGATGTCGGCGGTGTCGCCGTCCGCGGTGCAGACGATGGCGGACACGCCCGCCGCGTTAAAGCGGTATTCGAAATCGTGCTCCTTGAGCTGGTTGGTGGCGGGGATCGCCACCGCGCCGAGCTTGTGCAGTGCGACCATACAGAACCAGAACTGGTAGTGGCGCTTGAGCACCAGCATCACCTTGTCGCCGCGCTTGATGCCCAGCGAGGTGAAGTAGTTGGCCGCCTGATTGGAGTACTGCTTGATGTCGCGGAAGGTAAAGCGGCGCTCGACCTTGTGCTTGTCGAGGTGCAGCATCGCCAGCTTGTCGGGGTATTTCTTCGCGATGCCGTCGACGATGTCGAAGCCGAAGTTAAAGCGCTCGGTGTTTTTGAATTCGATGTGCTGCAGAGCGCCGTGCTCGTCTTCCTCCGTCTTGACGAATTCCTCGCAGACGAGCGGCTCGGAGGATTTTGCGGTCACCAGACTGCGGCGCACCTGCTCCTCCTTGGTGTCCTCACCGGGGAGCACGACCGCGCAGAACACGCACTCCTGCCCCTCGACGGCGATCATTCCGTGCGGGGTAGAGGAATCGTAGTAGATGCTGTCGCCCTCGCCGAGGATCTCGACGTGGTCGCCGACCTGCACCTTGAGCTTACCGCTGATGACGAGGTCAAACTCCTGTCCGCTGTGGCTGGTCAGGTGGATGGGCTTATTCTGCTGCGAGGGATCGTAGTCGTACCGCACCCAGTAGGGCTCGGCAATCTTATCGCGGAATTTCGGTGCGAGGTTGGCGATGGAGATGCCGTCCTCCTTCGCGGTGGTCTGTCCCTGCCCCTTGCGGGTGACGGTGTAGGAGGTCAGACGCGCACTGGTCATACCCTCCAGCAGGTCGGACATTCCGATGCCGAACTCCTGCGCGCAGTTATGGATGAAGGAGAAGGGGAAGTCCAGCTCGCCCGCTTCCAATTTGACATATTCCTCAACGCTGACCTCGGTCTTCTCGGCCATCTGCTCGACGGTGTAGCCCGCGATCTCGCGCATCTCCCGAATTCGGCGAGCCACCTCGAAAAGCTTGTCTGCTGCAACGTTTGCCATGTCAATTCCTCCTTTAATAAATGATTTTGGGTAATAAAAAACACCCGTCTCAGATCTTGAGACGAGTGTGTATAAACACATCCGCGGTACCACTCAAATTGTCGCCAGATGCGACCCCTCATCGGCGTCCATCAACGCCCGGGCCTTTACGCAGCCGTCACGGGGGCTTCTACTGGGGTGCGGGCACCGTTTCAAAGCTCCGGCTCGGAAGGGATAGGCTGTTTTGCACGCTTGTTATCGGTTTACACCAACCACCGACTCTCTGTGAACGCCCGTACAAAGCCGTCTTCGTCATAGCCTTTCTATTCACTTGAATGTGCCCATTATAGCACTCTGCACGGATTTGTCAAGAGGTTTTTGCAAAAAAATCGCGGTTTACTTTTTCGTGAAAGTGTGTTACACTGATAAAGGTTATGTTTCATACTATGATTTTTGAGGAGAAAATGTGTTATGCGAGCGATTTCCATTGAACAGGTCCTGCGCGCGGCAGCGCAGTTTGATCTCGGCGGGGTCATCGTCGGCTGCAACATTTACGGCAGCGGGCACATCAACGGTACCAATCTCATCACGGTGCAGACGCCGCAGGGCGGCACCAAGCGTTATATATTGCAGACCATCAACGGGGACGTGTTCCCCAAGCCCGAGCAGGTCATCGAGAACATCGCCAAGGTGACGGAATACCTGCACGACAAGGGCCTCGGCGGTCGTCGGGTGCTCAATATGATCCCCGCGCGCGACGGACATTTGCGGTATTGGGATACGAGCGGGCTGTGCTTCCGTATGTACGATTTCATCGAGGGCTCGGTCTGCCTTGACAAGGCGGAGAGTCCCGAGGATTTCTATCAGAGCGGCTTTGCGTTCGGCGAGTTTCAGCGGCACCTGACAGATTTCCCCGTCGACGAGCTGCACGAGACGCTGGCGGATTTCCACAACACGCCGAAGCGCTTTAATGACTTTTTGGCAGCGGTAGCGGTGGACCGTTGCGGCCGTGCGGCAACGGTGCAGAAGGAGATCGACTTTTTGCAGAAGCGGATGGAGTTCTGCTCGGTGCTGGTCAAGGCATACGAGGAGGGGCGCCTGCCGCTGCGCGTGACGCACAACGACACCAAGCTCAACAACGTGATGCTGGACGAAAAGTCGCGTAAGCCTCTGTGCGTTATCGACCTCGACACCGTGATGCCCGGCTTCTCGGTCAATGACTTCGGCGATGCGATCCGCTTCGGCGCGAACACCGCCGCAGAGGACGAGCGCGATCTGTCGAAGGTCTCGCTGGATATGGAGCTGTTCGAGGCGTATACCAAGGGCTTCCTTGAGGGCTGTGACGGCATCCTCGGTGCGGAGGAGATCCGCCTGCTGCCCGAGGGCGCGAAGATGATGACGCTCGAGTGCGGGATGCGCTTTCTCACCGACTATCTGCAGGGCGACACCTATTTCAAGACCTCGTATGAGGGGCAAAATCTCGACCGTTGCCGCACGCAGTTTAAGCTCATCGAGTGTATGGAAGAGCACTGGTGGGATATGAAAGCCTGTGTGGAGAAGTATATAAAGGAATAAAGCCCCGCCTCGGAGCGCATCCGAGGCGGTGTTTTTTGTAAGCGAAAGCCACGCGTCAGACGCGTGGCTTGGGAAGAATTATTTAGAGAACATCACCCCAAAACTCCCTCAGTCACGACTTGCGTCGTGCCAGCTCCCTCAAAGAGGGAGCCTATTTGCCGATAGCGCAAGCCATAAATGTTTTCGTAGGGCGACCATCGGTCGCCCGCCGAAGTCTGTGCAAACCATAACGGGCGATTGATAATCGTCCCCTACGGTCTTATTCGCGGTTTTGCATACCCGTTAGCCTCTCCCTGTGGGAGAGGTGGCGTGCGTAGCACGACGGAGAGGGGTTAGAGAAAATCGTGCATCGACCACCCTCTCACCCGCTGACGCGGGAGCTCTCCCAAAGGGAGAGCCTTTCGGGACGTCGAGGACACCGTCCCCTACGATTGTATTCGGGTTTGTGCAGGCTGACTGAGGGAGTGTGCACGTTTTTAAGCCATTTTTTGGTTTGCCGTGCCTGTTGTCGGCGGATTTTCGGTGAATTATCTAAAAATGCCATATTTTTCACTTTTGAAATAGTCAAATTGTTTTGATTTCTCCAAGCGAAATTTCGAAGAATCTGTATAATTTAAGATAGGATGTTATGAAGGAACGAATAAGTTCCGAATACGCCAATCCATATTTTCCGGGAGGAGCATACACAATGAGATCAAAACGAGTATTGGCGATTCTGCTCAGCCTTGCACTGCTGATCGGCCTCGTGCCCGTGGCGGGCATACTGACGGCGGCGGCCGTGGGCGAGGAGACTGACCCGACGGTGTACGAGATTACTTTTAACGCGAGCGCGACCGTGAAAGAAAAAATCGGTTTAGGTAATTACTCTGCGGTATCGAGTGCATCTGAGTGGATTGCAACGTTTGAATATTACTTTGACGGTAGTACGGCGATTGAAAGCAGCGTTACCTGGGGCGGTACAGTTTCGAACGCAACTAACAGTATTACGTTGCAGCCCGGCAGGCATACGGCATCGATCTCAGCCACCTGCACGAATGGAATGACTCCGTATCTGACGGTACCTCTTGGCACGGCGGGGACGCTGTATGTGTGGGATGTATTAATGACGGTAAATGGTGCAAAGAAATCCCACTATGTTCATCCGCCTATCGTTTGTGATTGCGGGAATGATAGAGCCTTCCATTCTACCGCGACGGTCACTGAAGGTGGTACGCTTTCCACCTATCCCTTCGTCCCGAACGCGGACGGCAGCGTGAAGAAGATGGCCGTCTATGTGGATGGAGAGAGCGGTGCGGATACCAATGACGGCTCTGCAATAGACAACGCGGTGCAGACGCTGTCCAAAGCGCTGAATCTGATCCAGGCTTCGCCGTATCTCGCCGCCGATATTTATATTGTCGGCACGTATACAACTGATGAAAAGAACGGTCAGTATGATATGACTTCGGACGGCACTTCTGCAACGCGCTTTACCACAGACTGGACGAAGCCGGTCACGATTCAGAGTGCGCCGGGCACCGAGGCAACGCTGGATTGTGCAAAAACCTCGTTGTGGGTATGCGGTCCGACTACGTTTGATAATATTACGATCGCACACACGGCGACACAAGAACTGACTTTTATGACGCGAGAAAAGGACGTCGTATTTACCGATACAGTGACGATGGGCACCAGTTTATCGAATGGTCCGACGAAGGCACCGGCACTGGTGTTGGGTGACTACGGTATGTCTGGTCTCAACGATGCTGAGCATAAGCCGATGGAACTGACGATCGATGGCGGTAATTATTTTCAGGTGTTATTAGGCGACAGCTGTTCAAGTTCTACTAATAATAATTTGAATAATTACAAGAACCATATATTTAATGGTGCCTTGTATACACAGAATGGCGGTACTGCGTACAAGATCATCATCGGCTCTACCGGAAATAATGCCGAGTGGAATAATCGCGGCACATCCTATTTGGATGATGTAAATGTTGTAATTAACGGCGGCAAAGTCAGCGGCGGTATTTATATCACGGATGACACTTGGGTCAGCGGTACTAACAAAAACGGTCTAAGCAACCCCTCCAGCCTCAACGGCCACGCGGTGCAGATCGTTCTCAACAACGGCGTGACGGTGGGCTCGCTTCCCACGGCGCAGGATGCCATCGATATGGGCGGCAGCCTGTATCTGCTGCGATGCGCGACCGGCGTGAGCCTGTCCGCTACGGCTGAGGCGGGTGTGTACATCGTCAATGCCCCCGATGTTGACATTGTGGCAACCGATATGGACGACACCAGCAAGACATATTCGCCGATCGACGGTGTGCTGACTGTTCCGGCGGGCAATTATCGCGTGGGACGTGTCGTTGCAGAGAACCACACGGTGTACGTCAGCGACAGCGGCAACGACGATAACGTCGGCACGAGCGCCGATGCGCCCTTTAAGACCTTGCTCAAGGCGGTGCAGAGCATCGAGAACTCCGGCGCTAAGACTGGTAGCATCAACGTCGTCGGTACGCTGACGGTGGATAGCGCCTTTGCGATGTCGACGGCGACGGGCATTGCCGATCTGACGCAGATGCACTCGATGCCGATCACCATTCAGGGCAACGAGGGCAAGGATTCCACCCTGACAATCAGTGAGGTCGCGGGAGATTACGATTTGTTCCTTTACGGCGACATTGTGATCGACAATATCAAGCTCAATGTTTCCGACAGTTGCTCGATCTTTACGAATAAATTTGATCTTGCGATCGGCCCGAACGTCGAGCTGAACGGTGCCCCGAACATCTGGCTTGGCCACTTCAACGCGAGCGACGGCCGCACCGGTCTGGTGGAGCCCACTGAGCCGACGGCCTTAACCGTGAGCGGCGGTACCTATGACATTGTGCAATTGGGCGGCCGCTTTACGCACAATACCTCGAATTCCAAAGCCGGCATGATGGCGGGCGCGGATGTTCTGCTCAACGGCGGCACGGTGAAGAGGCTGTACGTCGGTCACCTCAGCAAAAGTGGATTTACGGCGGGTGTCACCTATACAGATGACGTCAATATCACGTTCAACGGTGGAACAGTGGAGAAGCTGTACCTCGGCGATTTCGTCGTCGAGCACACCGTACCCACGACGCTTAGCGGCAACGCTCTGCAGATCCTGTTGAACAACGGTGCGGCAATGCCGAAGGTGGAATGTTCCTCCTATTTGACCGATTCGTCCTCTTTGGCGGCGGCGGTTGCGAGTATGAACGGTGAGCTGTATGTGATGCGCTGTGCGGATGACGTAGCGCTGACGGCAACGGACGAGGCCGGTGTGTATACGGTCAAGAGCGATTACGACGTGGTCGCCGTGTGCAAGGAGACCGGTGAGCGCTTCACGGCTGTTGACGGCGTGCTGACGGTTCCCGCCGCGGGTACGTATGCCGTGGGTGACGGCGTGAACGTCGATTTCGGCGACGATGGAATGATTCCCGGGGACGCGGTCTGGAAGATCGATTTCCCTGCGATGAATACCACGAATACGCTCAATGCTTTGTGGACCAATCTTACCACCTTGACGGTCGGTGAAGAGTACACCTTCAGTTTTGATTATTACTACGAAGACGGCGATCGCCTGATGATCCACGATGCCACGCGTTGGGGCATCTCGGATAACCCCATAACGTGGGGCGACCGCGAAAAATGGATCTATCCGGATAAGGGAACGATGACCAAGACCTTCACCGCGACCCATTCGAAGTTCTATCCTGCGATCGAGCAGCCGGAGGACAGCTCCGGCGGCGTGCTGTATATCTGGAACTTCTCTCTCGTTAAGACCGGCACGACGAAAAACCTTTATGCTCATGCGGATCTGACGTTCAATCGCGAAAATAATCCGACTCCCTTTGTGTATATGGTGGACGTTGATCCCGATACGTTTGTTGATCCCATCATCCCCGGCGAGGGCGATGACGCGAACGGCGACGGCATCATCTCCGCGAACGAGGCCACCGGTCCGGTTGAGGACAATGTGTATCGCTTCAATTTCAGCAAATACGATTGGGAAGATCATGAACTTAGCACCCATATGAGCCGTATGGCCTATATCCTGTTCCCGAATAAGGTTCAGGAGGGTATGGAACTGACGATCTCCTTCGATTGGTGCGTCCAGACCAACTGCTTTGCCTATTTCTTCAATCCTTATGCATCGTGGGGTGAGTATAGAGAGCATCCCGGCACGCAGTATACGGAGATTGCGGGCACGCGCACGGAACTATGGGGCCCCGGTAAGGGAACCTTCAGCTTCAGCTTCACGACTAATGAGAACGACGTGAAGAACGGCGGCGGCTCTCGTATGGCGCTCGCCTTCGAGGCCTCGCAAAACTACGGCAAGTCGGATATCTACTTCTGGAATCTGAAGCTGACCGAGAAGGGCTCGGACGTTAATCTTCTGACCTATAACACCTTCGTTTGGTACGAGGATGATATGCTCGAGGTCGTGGACATCGATCCCACCAAGCTCGAGACGTGGGAGACCGTTATGGAAGAGGAAGACAACTTTGATGACAGTGTCGATATGGATACCGGCGACGTGGTGATCGAGGATAACAGTGCATTGCTGGATCGTGACACGCAGATCAGCGTGGAATACGAGGACGGCTCGGCCTTCGATGCGGACACTTTGTTGGACGTTTATACCTACGACGACGGCGGACTGGAGCAGGCGATCCTCGACGTGATCGGTGATAAGAACTATGTCGCCTATGACATCGCTCTGGCGCTCGATGGCGCATTCATCGAGCCGTCGGGAATAATAAAGGTCGGCATCCCGATCCCCGAGGATTTCAATGCCGAGCAGGTGTTCCTTTACGGCATGGACGCGTACGGTATGCTGTATGCGATCGACTATGAGGTGACCTACGGCGTAGCCTACTTCACGACGGATGTGCTCGGCACCTTCATTCTCGTCGAGGGTGAGCTTGTACTGCCCGAGGCACCCGCCGAGGGCGACGAGCCTATGGACGGCGACGAGCCCACCGACGGCGACGAGCCTGCGGATGACAGCGATAAGCCCGCTGACACCAAGCCGAACAAGAACAACAAGAAGGACGATAAGTCGAACGGTTGGATCCTGTGGGTCGCTATCGGCGGCGGTGTGGTGCTGCTGGCGGCGGTTGCGGCAATCATCTTGCTCGTTCTGAAGAAAAAGAAAGGCGCTAAGGTCGATGCCGAATAAGCATTGATGCGGCGTAAGGATTCGTAAAAACCCGAAAGGGCGTTGCACACAGTTCGTGTGCAACGCCCTTTCCTTTTTGCAGAGAAGAACTCTCCTTTTGTCACAGGGAACGCCCGCTCACCCGCTGACGCGGGGGCTCTCCCAAAGGGAGAGCCTTTTTCGGGATGTCGTAAACGCCCGTTAAGAGAAATCCTCGCGGGGACGATGCTCACATCGTCCCGCGGCTATTCCTCCACGCGCAGCCTTTCGGTAAGGGCGGGGTCGGGGGTGACGTAGGCGGTGCGGTTGTCGGTGTAGATGACCATACCGGGCTTCGCTCCCGCGGGCTTCTTGACATACCGCGCGAGAGCGTAGTCCACCGGCACCTGCGCGGAGTGAGCCGCTTTGGAATGGGTGGCGGCGAGGATCGCCGCCTGCTCGAGCGTGCGGTCGGGTGGGGTGCGCCCCTCGCACAGCACGATGACGTGCGAGCCGGGGATGTTCTTTACGTGCAGCCAGATGTCGCTGCCCTTGGCGGTGCGCAGGGTCAGGCGGTCGTTCTCGAGGTTGTTGCGCCCGACGAGGATGGTAAACCCGTCATCCGAGCAAAACGCCTGCGGCTTTAGGGGGGCGCTCTTCTTCTTCGGCGCGTTCTTCTGTCGCCGCAGATAGCCCTGCTCCTCGAGCTCGGTGCGCAATTCATCCAGCTCCCGCAGGCTACCTGCGCGGGAGAGCGCGTCGAACACCGTGTCGATGTAGACGAGCTCCGCCTCGCCCGCCGCGATGCGGGCGGTGAGCATCTCCTCGGCGGTCTGCGCCTTGCGGTAGAGCTTATAATAGCGGCGCGCGTTGGCGGCGGGGGACAGCGCGGGGTCGAGCGGTACGGTGATGGTGGCGCAGTTCTCGTCGTAGTAGTTGATAATATCCGCCTTATCCGCGCCCTGCGGGATGAGGTGCATATTCGCGTTGATGAGGTCGCCGTACAGCCGCAGGATGTCGCGGTCGGCGGCAGAAGCGAGCTCCTGCCGCTGATTGGCGAGCTTGCGCGCGACGCGGTCAGCGGCGTTGGTCAGCACCCGCAGCAGGTCGTGGGAGTGGGCGCGGATGCGCTCGGCGGCGGCACGGCGCGCATAGAACGCGTCGAGCAGTGCCGAAAAGCTCGGCATCTCCTGCCCGCGGGCCTCCAGCCCGTATTGGATGATGGGCTGAAAGCTAAACTCCAGCGGCGAGCCGTCGGGCTTTGCCAGCAGATAGGGGACACCGCCGCCGTTTGCCGCGTCCTGCGTGCGGCGGATGCAGTCGGTGAGCTTTCCCCATTCGGCGGCGGTCAAGTCGCTTACCTGCGGGTCACGCCCGCCGCAGGCGCGGTAGGCGATCTCGCGGCAGGAGAGAGGGGATAAGCCCTGCGAGAGAGCGAGCAGTGCCTTGGAGAGCGGCGCGTCCTTGCCGTCCCGCACCGCGGCGGTCAGCTCCTCGGGGGTGTGGCGGGAGAGGTCAAAGCGGCCCGCGGGTGCGGGCGGTGCCTCGTACCGCATCCCGGGCAGGATGGGGCGCACCGAGGACATATCGGGATAGATGCGCTTGATCGCGTCGATGATGACGCCGTCGGGGCCGACGAGGATGATGTTGCTGTGCCGCCCCATAATTTCCACCGCCAGCGTCAGACGCACGGGGTCGCCGAGCTCGCTGATGCAGTCGAAGTCGAGATACAAGGCACGCTCAAAGCCCTCTTGACGAATGCTTGCGAGCCGCCCGCCCGTCAGCCGCTTGCGCAGCAGCATACAGAACATCGGCGGCTGTGCGGGGTTTTCGGGGGTTTCTTTGGTAAAGTGGATGCGGGGCGCGGCGGCGTGCGCCGACAGGTACAGCCGCTCGGCACCGCCGCGATACCGCAGGGCGATGATGAGCTCCTCCCGTTCGGGTTGATAGATCTTATCCACCCGCGCGTCCGGCAGAGCGTCGGTCAGCTCGCGCCGCAGGCAGGCGAGAAAAGCACCGTCCAGTGCCATAGGGGATCACCTCACTGTTTCATAAGGGGCGTTATCGTAGTATGCCGTGACGGTCAGAGCGGGGAACGCCTCTTGCAGCCAGCGGCAAAGGGTGTCGACGATCGGCACCTCGGTCGCGTAGTGTCCCGCCTCGATGACGGTGACGCCGAGGGCGTTCGCCTCCAGCCACTGGTGGTGGCGCACCTCGCCCGAGACGAACGCGTCGATCTCACCCGCGAATTCAGCGATAAAATCGCCGCCGCTGCCGCCGCACACTGCGACGGTACGGATCCGGCCGCCACC
>JAZSHK010000156.1:0-3890 GCA_045533185.1 Acutalibacteraceae bacterium
GAATACTGCCAACGGTCGATATGACCCTCCGTGATAAAATATTTGAGCGGCGGCGGCAGTTCCACCGAATCCTGCGCATCGGTCAGCACCAGCTTGAGTTTCATCTTTTCCGCGAGAATGTTTTTGATGTACACCCCCGCATATTGCCCAACGCGCACCCCCTCGCGCGGCTCGGCAAGTCCCGCGAGATTCGGAGTCAGTTCGATAAATACACCGTACTCCTCCACCGAGCGCACGATACCGGCAACGGTCTCTCCCTGTGTGAACAGAGCAGCATTTTCCTCCCACGTGCCGAGCAGCTCGCGGTGGGAGAGGCACACCCGCCCGTTGTCCAGTGAGGACACCACGCCGAGGATCTCCATCCCCGTCGTAAAGCGGTCGCGCGGGTGGGCGATGCGGCTGACCGAGATATCCGCGATGGGGATGAGTGCCGGCAGACCGCATCCGATGTCGCAGAATGCGCCGAAGGTTTCCAGTCGGGTGATGCGTGCCGGAATGATGTCGCCGCGGCTCAGATGGGCGATGTACTCGGTGCGGCACCGCTCCTGCGCCAGACGGCGGGAGAGGATGGGCCGACAGCCGTCGGCGGTCTGCTCAAAGCCGATAACCACAAAGCAGACGGGCTTGTTGACACGGGTGATGAGCACGATATCGCGGGTCGTGCCTTCCGCAATACCGACAGCGCCCTCGGCGTGGGGGATAATACCCTCGCCGCAAGGGAGCTGCACAATGAGATTGTGCCCGACGTCGCAGCGCACGGCGCGCGCTTCGAGAATACGGCCATCGGTCTGCGCCTGCATCAGCTCGGTCATCGAGGCGATGGCGGCTTGGTTCTCCGGCGTGTGGAACAGCGAACCTTCCGGACGGTAAACGGTCTTCTCCATAATCATATCAATCCTTCCCTTTCTCATACGGGATATATATGCGTCCGTCCTCGTTTGTATGTTCCTTGCCGATGGATTATTCACGCCGCAAGCGTGCGTTATCGGATGATCGCGCCGAGCAAACCGTAGGATACGATGGACATAATGATGGTAGCGATGGCGATGCCCACCAGAATGGCGGGGAACGCCTTTTTGAACTTGATACCGAGTAGGGAGGCGATGAGCGCCCCCGTCCACGCGCCCGTGCCGGGCAGCGGGATGCCGACGAACAGTGCCAGCCCCCAGAAATACCCCTTTTCGATCTTCTCGCTCTTGCCGAGCGCCTTCGCCTCCAGCTTCTCCACCATCGGGCGGAAGAGCCTGGTCTTTTTGAGCCACGTGAAGATGGGGGTGATGAACCACAGAATGAAGGGTACGGGGATAATGTTGCCGATGATGCAGATCGGCACGGCGGTGAGGATGTCGACGTTTAACAGCGACGCGGCGAGCAGACCACCGCGCAGCTCGAGCAGCGGCACCATCGAGATGATGAACGACACCCATTCGCCCGAAATGCCGCGCAGAGTTTCGATAAACCAGTTGACCAAACCTTCCATAATTTTCACCTCATACAATTTATATGTCCTGTCTATTGACTTAACGCGTTTATTGTATCATAGGAAAAGGAAATATTCCACCGTTTTCTGTCGATTGTGAAAAAATGTTTGAAAAAAGTGTGGGCGATTGGTATAATGGGTGAGTAATACAACGTGTCGCGGAGGTGCGGAAAATGGCAAGAAGAAAGACGCGGTCGGTGGTAGCGTGGTTGCTGCTCATCGTGGTACCGATGGTGATATATCTCGTGACGGCGGTGCCGTCTTTCCTGAGCATATCGCTGGATACGAGCACGGTTATTGGCTTTTTTGCGGGGCTGGGCGCGTATATCGCGCGGCTGACGGGGGTCATTTGTGCGCTGACGGCGGTGATGCGCCCGTGGCGGCTCGGCAACCGCAAGACCGAGCGCGTATGGACGGTGATGCTCGCCGTGGCGGTGGTACTGCGCCTTGTATGTGAGCTTCTGCAGATCAACACCGCGGTCGGCGGCTTCTCGCTGTACGTACCGTTCTCGGTTGACGTGGTGATGCATATCGCGACCCTCGTGCTGCTGCTGGTGCGGCGGCTGGGCAAGACGGTCAAGTGGATCCTCGCGCTTGCCTGCACGGTGTACACCGCGTGGCTGATGCTCGGCGGCCTGCCCGAAGCGATCGCGGCGTTCTCCTTTGATCTGCCGACGCTGCGCTATTTGGCGAATCTCCTGCTGATCGCGTACATCCGCACGGCGATGGTGTTCTTCGCCCTCGCCCCGCAGATGAAAAAGGACGTATAAGGAACGATAAAAGGACAGCCCGCTCGGATGAGCGGGCTGTCCTTTTACTTGTGCAGAAAATGAATTTCGCTGTAGGGTAGAACGAGATATCCGAACCCGCC
The DNA here is from genome assembly GCA_045533185.1 of Acutalibacteraceae bacterium. GTDB lineage: Bacteria > Bacillota > Clostridia > Oscillospirales > Acutalibacteraceae > UBA5905. Next base: position 2,352 of record JAZSHK010000156.1, read on the forward strand.
TCAAAGCGGCGGATTTTGGCGCTTTTCACCCTATTTGCTCTCGCAAGGCGCCAGCCTTGCTTCGCCCAAATAAAATAAAAATCTCTCAAAATCTGCTCGCTTTGAGGTCTACGATTTTGAAAAGAGGAGATTTTTGTTCTATCAAGGCAAAAACGCAGTAAACCCTTGCGGGTTTACGAGTATTTTAACGAATATAGAGCGAAAATCCCCCTTTTCAAAACGGTGTTCGGATATTTCGCTCTACCCTAGAGTAACTTTGCACAAAATGTGGAGAGACATACAGATATGATCAAGATATTAACAAAAGAACAGTGTACCGGCTGTACTGCTTGTGCCGCGGCTTGCCCCAAGAGCTGTATTGTTATGCGGCGGGATGATGAGGGCTTCTTATATCCGTATGTAGATGAGACGCAATGCATTCAATGCAATGTGTGCGAGGAGATCTGCCCCGTCAGCAGCTCTGCACCGGTTGCTAAAGCAACGGCCGTCACGGCGTACGCGGCTGTGAACAAGAACGAAACTGTTCGTATGAACAGTTCGTCCGGCGGTGTGTTCACCTTGATTGCGGAATACGTTCTGGATAAGGGCGGAATCGTTTTTGGGGCGGCACTGGATGATGAATTGCAGATCGAGCACATCGGGGTAGAAAACAAGACCGAGTTACAGCGCCTGCAAGGCTCAAAGTACGTGCAAAGCAGGATAGGTAATACCTATCGCCGGGCGAAAGAGCAGCTTAAAGCCGGAAGGCTGGTGCTGTATACCGGCACCCCTTGCCAAATAAGCGGCCTGCAGGCGTATTTGCGAAAAGACTATGACAACTTGATTTGTCAGGATATGATCTGTCACGGCGTGCCTTCTCCCGCGGTTTGGGAGCGATATGTCGCGCATCGGCAAGAGGCTGCCTCGAGCAAGGCCGAGAAGGTGCTTTTTCGGCAAAAGAGATCCGGATGGAAAACCTATTCCGTGCAATTTGATTTTGCCGACAACTCGAAGTATGCACAGCCTTTTATAAAGGATCCGTATATGCAGTGCTTCCTTGCCGATCTTTGCTTGCGGCCGTCGTGTTATATGTGCCATTTTAAGGGGAAGCACCGACCGAGCGATTTTACGCTGGCTGATTTTTGGGGAATAGAGAACGTGTTGCCCGTAATGGATGATGACAAGGGAACCTCGTTGGTGTTTGTCCATACGGAGAAGGCGGCGGCGGTTTTTGAGGAAATCAGTAACAACCTGATTGTGAAGCAGGTGGATTCGGACGCTGCTATTGCAAACAACCCGTCTATGTTGCGATCGTCTGCACGTCCGGCAAATCGTGAGCGGTTTATGCGGGATATACGATCGGATGATTTCGGCAGAGTGGTCAATAAGTATTGCCGAGGCAGTTATATGGGACGCATAGAACGAAAAGTAAAGAGCGTTCTCAAGAAAATACTAAGGAAACCGTAAGGGATCGCCGTTTTTGGTCGGTATCCAACAACCCGATCTTATGGCTTATAATGTAGAATACCATAACAGCAAAAGCAGTCAAAACCCGGGTAC
>JAZSHK010000066.1:0-25823 GCA_045533185.1 Acutalibacteraceae bacterium
AATCGTGGTACCACCTCTGTTCGCCCGCCAAAGCGAGCCTCAGGGACAGCGAAGCTGTCCTGCGCTATAACGGGCGCACACGGCTCCCCCTACTGAGTGATCTGTTCGGGGAAGCGGCTCGGAGATGTATTTCGCCGCTCGCTCTGCTGTCTTGCACCGACCGACAGCTCTCTGAAAGACACGACACGGGTACTTCTTCCCTTCATAGCCGATATGGGTATTTAACCACATTATAAAGGAAATGTCAAGAGATGATTTTTCACTCCACGGTTGTCCCACCGTGATACACGGCACCGATATTGCCGTCGTCGTGGAATACGATATCGATCTTGTGATCATCCCGAGAGCCGTCTGTATAATTGACGGTGATGGTCATCTGATCGGAAATGTCTGACAACGCCTTGTTTGGATCTTCATTAAGAGCTTCGTACAATTTAGAGGACGGTTTCCAACGAATATAGAATTCCCCATCCGTTCGAATACGATCGTAGGTGGCGCCATCCAGCGTAACGCTCATCGCGTGCAGATAAACATTGCCGTTATGCGTCTCTTTCTCCGTGCGCTGCTCAGTCCCGTCATACCACTTCGCCTGATAAGCAACCTTCTGTCCCGCCAAGCTCTTGGCATGGATACCGAGTTCCGCCTCTCCGTGGATAGAACTGCATTCCGCGCGAATGCTCTCAACCGTTTTCTCCTCGTTCAGATCCAGTTGAAAGTTTCCGCCGCGCAGCATCATGAACAACGCATTGTCCCAGGCGTTGTTTACACCTCCGCCGCCATTCCTATAGTCGCTGTAATACCTGCTCAGTTCTTGGTGCACTTGCTCTACTTTCTCTTGCCGCAACGCTTCCCTTTGTGCTGTAGTAAGTCCGCGCACATCCGTGACAGTCAGCTTATACCGCATCTGTGTCTCGATCTGCTCCTTCATCACACGGCGATCCCAACCGTTTCCGCTGAGATACGCGATCTGCAAAACGCTGGTGGCTATCGGCGTAACGGTTTCCCCCGCCGACGCTGTTGACTCTTTCGGCATAAGCGACGGTATGCCTGCACCGGCAAGCACCGTCAGCACAGCACAGCTCACCGCAACCATCGCACGTAGCGCGTTCTGTCGACGACGGCGGCAGTTTACGTTAATATCATCGATGCGTTGCAGCACATCCCGTGCCATTTGTTCATAGGTTTTCATAGACAAAGCCCTCCTTTTCCAATTCTGCTTTCAGCGATCGCCGTGCACGGTATACCAGTGTCTCTACGCTGTGAACGCTTTTCTTCATCACAGCCGCCACCTGCCGGTAAGAAAAATCCTCAAAATACACCAGCCACAATACTTGGCGGTATTCCGATTTGAGACGATCCATCGCCCGATGCACCGTCACGTCGCGTTCCCGGCGAAAATACGTCCGTTCCAGACTTTCTTGTTCATCCGCCATATTCGCGCAACCATCCAACGACACCGTTCGTGTTCGGGCGGCTTTGCGCAGATGGTCGATCGCATTATGTCGAGCGATGGTGTACAGCCACGTCTTAAAATGACTGCCGCCTTTATCTTTCGGTTTCTTCACTCCGAGCTTCACGAACACGTCTTCGGCCAACTCCTCGGCAAGGTGGATGTTGTGAACAAATCCGTTGAGATACAAGGTCAGACCGTCCTTGTATTCCCGAATGATCTCCACCAGCCCGCTCTCGTCGCCTGACAGAAAGCGTGCGTAGCTGTCCTTTCCGTTATCCACGGCTATCACCTCCTTTTTGACTTTGAGGTCCCTCACCTATTACACGAAATAGACCGTAAAACCTCACAGTAAAAACAAGGCGGCAGGATGACCCTGTCGCCTTGTATATGATCCTATATTATTCCTCTGCCCTGACGCGCATCTCGTGCGCCGCCTGCAGGGTGGTGTCGGTGACCTCGCCGCCGATGATGCGGGCGAGCTCCTCGCAGCGTTTCGCCTCGTCAAGCCCCGTCACCTGTGTGAAGGTGCGTCCGTCAGAGACCGACTTACTCACCAGCAGATGCTCGTGACCGTGGGCGGCGATCTGTGCGAGGTGGGTCACGCACAGCACCTGCCGACAGCCCGCGATCTGCCGAAGCAAAATCCCGACCTTGGTCGCGGCGCGCCCCGAAATGCCGCTGTCGACCTCATCGAACACCAACGTTTCAATGTCGTCCACCTCAGCGAGCACGCTCTTTAGCGCGAGCATAATACGGGAAAGCTCGCCGCCCGACGCGGTGCGGGCGATGGATTTCGCCGGCTCGCCGGGGTTGGAGGCGATGAGAAACTCCACCTTATCCCCGCCGATCGCGGTCAGCGCGGTCGGCTGAATCGACACCTCAAGCCGCACGTGCGGCATATCGAGGAAGGTCAGCTGTGCGCACACATTCTGTTCGAACCGCCCCGCCGCCTGCCGCCGTGCGGCGGTCAGCCGCTCAGATGCGGCGATGGTCGCGTCCCGCGCGACCGCCGACTGCGCCTGCAGATCCGCTAAGTACTCGTCCGACGACACGATCGCATCGAGCTGTCCCTGAAGCTCATCGCGGTGCGCGAGCACCCCCGCCTCGTCGGCGGCGTATTTCTTCGTCAGCCGCCCGATGAGCGCGAGCCGATCCTCCATCTGCGCGAGCTCCTGCTCGTCAAAGGAGAGCGCCGCCTTTGCCTCGGCGGCTTCCTCGGCGCACGCCTGCACGTCATACAGTGCACTCTGCAGGCGCGAGGCGAGCTCATCAAGCTCGGCCGACACACGCCCCGCAACACGCAAGGCGTTCACCGCGTCGGTGAGCCGGGCGAGCGCACCGAGCGCGTCGTCCTCGCCGTCCAGCGCGGCGTGCACGGTCGTTAGTTCCTGCGCCAATTTCCCCGCGTGTCGGGCAAGCTCCCGCTTCGAGGTCAGCTCCGCCTCCTCGCCGACCCGCAAGGCAGCGGCGTCGATCTCGGCGATCTGTTGGGTCAGCGTCGCGGTGCGGTACTCCTTCTCCGCCTCGTCCATCGTCGCCGCCTTGATGGCGCGCTGGATGCGGCAGTATTCGCGGTATTCCTTCTCATATTCCGCCCGCACGGTCTGCAAACCGCCGAGACGGTCGAGGTATTCCACATGGCGTTCCGCCTGTAACAACGCCTGATTTTCGTGCTGTCCGTGGATGTTGACCAACATCCGACCGATCTCCCGCAGGACCGACACCGTCGCGGGGCGGCCGTTGATGCGGCAGCTACCCTTGCCGTCGGCTGTGACACTACGCTGAATGAGCAGGGTACCGTCCTCCTCGAGCGCAAAGCCCTGCTCGTCGAGTGCCGTCACCACAGCGGGGGCAATATCCCCGAACACGGCAGAGATATACGCGCGCTCGGCGCCGTGGCGCACCACGTCGCGGGTAATGCGCTCGCCGAGCACGGCGTTGATGGCGTCGATGACGATGGATTTACCTGCGCCGGTCTCGCCCGTCAGCACGGTGAGCCCCGCACCGAAGGTGATATCCGCCCGCTCGATGACCGCCACGTTTTCGATGTGTAAGCTTTGCAGCATACGTCCTCTTACCTTTCGTCAATGAGGTTGATCAATCTACTTTAAGCAGTCGCTTAAGTTCCAGCACCAGTTCCTCCGCCTGACGCTCACCGGTGGTGATGCAGATGAAGGTGTCATCCCCCGCCAGCGTGCCGATGACCTGACTCCAGTGCAGTGAGTCCATCGCCGCGCACGCCGCCTGCGCCATACCGTTAAGGCAATGCACGACGACGATGTTCTGCGCGTACTGCACATTCGTCACCGAATCGGCGAAGATGGAATGAAACTTCGCCGAGATATGCTCGCCGCCGCCCTTGGCGACGGTGTAGCGATAGCCACCCGCCGAGGGGGATTTAATAAGCTTTAACTCCTTAATGTCGCGGGAGACGGTCGCCTGCGTCACGTCGTAGCCCGCCTCGCGCAGAAGGCTCTGCAGCTCCTCCTGCGTTTCCACGGCGCGGGAATTGATGATCTCCAAGATCTTGGCATGTCGTCTGGTCTTCATAACGTCCTCCTATCCGTCAGCTTGCGGCTGAGCGCATCGTAAAAGGTGGTGGGCTTTAAGCGAATAAGACGGGCAGTCTTTGTCGCCTGCCGAATGGTCACGCGATCGGCGGCGGTGAAGGAGATATTCTCCTCGCCGTCCACCGTGATAAAGGCTTCCCCGCCGTCCGCCGCCGATGCCGTCACGGTCAGCACGCTGTCCGACGGCAGGATGCGGGTGCGGGAGTCCAGTGTGTGAGGGCACACGGGGGTGAGCAGCATACACGAGACTGACGGATCGACCACGGGACCGCCCGCCGACAGCGAATACGCCGTCGAACCGGTCGGGGTGGCGACGATCGCGCCGTCGCCGCTGCAGGAGAGGATCTCCTGTCCGTTCCCCGCGATGTGTAGATCGACCAGCCGCGACAGCGCGCCGCGGGAGATCACCACCTCATTCATCGCGAGGAAGCTATGTTCACCGTCCGCCTTTTGCACCGTCACGCGTAGCAGCGTGCGGGCTTCTTCGCCGTATGTGCCGTCGAGCAGGCCGTCCAGCGCGGCAAGCTCATCCTGCTCGAGACCCGCCAGAAAGCCGAGATGCCCGCCGTTGATGCCGAGCACGGGACAGCCGACCGTCGCCGCAGCTTTCGCGACGTGCATAATCGTGCCGTCGCCGCCGAGTGCGATCGCCACCGCACAGTCATCGAGCCGCGCAACGATCTCGCCCGATGTGGGCAGCCCCCCGTCGCGGCTGATCACGACCACCTCGGCGCCCGCGTTTTTCAGCCGCTCGCACACCGCCGACGTCAGCGTCGATGCCTGCGCGGAACGGTTATTCGGTATGACTGCAACATACATAGTTGTCACCTCTGTTTTTGTTTTCCTCTCAATGCGGCGCGCGCCTCATCCACCACCACGGCAACATCCGTCACCGTCGGCGCGGCAGAGCCGCCCAGCACCGCCAGATATTCGATATTCCCCTCACCGCCGGTGATCGGCGAATAGGTCAGATGTGCCACCGACAAATGCAGGCTGTCAAACAGCACGAGCATCTGCTGCAGCACACGGATATGCACGCGGCGGTCCTTGACCACACCGCGCTTACCGACGTCGGCGACGCCCGCTTCAAATTGGGGCTTAATAAGGCAGACAAGAGTCGCATCCTTCGCTAAATACGGCAGCACCGACGGTAAGATATGCGTAAGCGACACAAATGACACATCCACCGAGCAGAAATTCACACTGCCCGCGGAGACTGTCTCCTTAAGCGCATCGCTGCGGACGTCCGTACCCTCCAGCACCGTCACGCGGGCATCCGCCCGCAGAGACGGGTGTAGCTGATCGTGTCCGACATCCACCGCAAAAACGTGCGCCGCACCGTTCTGCAGCATACAGTCGGTGAAGCCGCCCGTTGACGCGCCGACATCCATACACACCGCTCCGTCGACCGAAATGCCGTCAAGTGCGAGAACTTTTTCGAGTTTATAGCCACCGCGCCCGACGTATTTCTGCGCGGGAGCGGTGCAGACCACCGTCATCGCGGGGGTGACGCAGAAGGACGCCTTTTTGATCGGGCGACCGTCCACCGTCACATAATCGGCGGCAATCAGCTCCTTCGCCTTCTCGCGCCCACCGGCATAGCCGTTGTGCACCAGCCACGTGTCCAGACGGACCCCGTCATTCGCCGTCATATTCTTTCTCCTGCGTGGGACAAGCGAGCTTGTCCGTCTGCTCGCGGATAAACGCACCGATGCCCGCCGCGTCCAAGCCGACCGTCTGCAGGCCCTGCTCAGTCGTGCACGCGCCGAGAGTAATGTCGATCGCGTTTACGGCATAATGCCCGCTGTACCCGCTCTGAACCAAGCGGCTACCGACATATTCGCCGACACCGCCCGCGCGGCTGACCTCTTCGAAGAACAGCACACAGTCGTATTCCGCCATCTTAGCGATCACATCCTCCTCGACGGGGTGGATGCGGTTGAGCTTGAGTACCGCGGGGTAGCAGCCGTTCTGCTGCAACCGACGGCGCGCCGACAGCACCTCACCGTAGGTGCGCCCGTAGGTAACGAGCAACAGCTTCTTGTCCTTACCCTCGGTGAGGGTATACGGCTGATACGACGGCTCGTAGTCGGCAAGCTGCGGGTGCTCGCCACCCTTCGGGTAGCGCACCGCCGCGATGCCGTCGGTATCGTACAGCGCCTGCCGCAGATGAAGCTCGAGCTCCTTAAAGGTGCTCGGCGCAAAGATCGTCGTGTGCGGGATAGCGCGCAACATCGCGACGTCGTAGATACCCTGATGCGTCTCGCCGTCCTCCGGTACCACACCCGCGCGGTCGATCGCCAGCACAATGTGGTTGTTCATAATCGACGTGTCGTTGATGAGCTGATCGTAGCTTCTCTGCAAAAACGAGGAATACACCGCGAACACGGGGAGCAGTCCACCCGCGCCCATACCCGAAGCGAAGGTCACCGCGTGCTCCTCCGCAATACCCGTGTCGAAAAAGCGGGTGGGATACTGCGCGGCGAACGGCTCGAGGCAGGTCCCCTTGATCATCGCCGCGGTGATCGCGACGATGCGGTCATCCTCCGCCGCCAGACGGCACATTGCTTCGCCGAAGGTCGAGGAGAAGGTCGGCGACGAGGTCGCCACCGCCCCCTCGCGGCTGTCGAAATGCGAAATGCCGTGGTAGGTATCGGGGTTCTTCTCCGCGAAGGCGTAGCCCTTACCCTTGACCGTCGCGACGTGCAGCACCACGGGGCGGTCAACGCTCTTCGCCGCGCGCAACGCCTGCGTCAGATCGCCGAGGTCGTGCCCGTCCACGGGTCCCATATAGTGAAATCCCATATTCTCGAAAAACGAGGTGTGCGCGAACAGGGATCGCTTCATTTTCTTTTTCCAGTTGTGCACCAGCCGATTGAGCGGCTTACCGATAAGCGGAATACGCGAAAGCCCGTTGGTCAAGCGCTGCTTAAAGCGCACATATCGCACCTTGGTGCGCAGATGGGTCAGATAGCGGGACACAAAGCCCACATTCTGACTGATGGACATTTTATTATCGTTGAGAATGACGATCAGGCGGTCGTCGCTACGCCCCGCGTTGCTCAGTCCCTCATACGCTAAGCCGCCCGTCAGCGCGCCGTCGCCGATGATCGCGACGGTGTAGCCGTCATCGCCTGTCAAGGCCTTCGCCTTTGCAATGCCGTTGGCGGCGGAGATCGACGTACTGCTGTGACCGGTGATAAACGAATCGTGCTCGCTCTCCGACGGCTTCGGGAAGCCCGACACGCCGCCCTGCCGACGCAGGGTGCCGAAGTCGGCATAGCGATCGGTAAGCAGCTTATGCGCATAGCACTGGTGGCCCACGTCCCACACGAGCACGTCGTGCGGGGTGGTAAACTCACTGTGCAACGCCACCGTCAGCTCCACCACGCCCAAATTGGACGCGAGGTGGCCGCCGTTGGCGGAGACGGTGTCGATCATCGTCTGCCGCAGCTGCGCGCAAAGCGCGGTCAGCTCTTTTTTATCCAGTTGTTTGATGTCCGCGGGAGAATGAATATTCCCGAGTTCGATCATATCGTCACCTTCTTAATGATTACGTGTCAACAATGCCTGCGCGAGCTGTCGCAGGGAGTCAGCCTCTTCCCCGAACACCGCGAGTGCCTCCAGCGCCGTCTTTGTGCGCTCGGCGGCAAGGCGGCGAGCCTCGTCGAGACCGAGCAGGGACACATACGTCACCTTCTCGTTATCCGCGTCGCTGCCGACGGGCTTGCCGAGCTCGTCCGCCGACGCGGTGACGTCCAGAATATCGTCCACGATCTGGAACGACAACCCGACGTTATACCCGAACAGGCGCGCCGCTTCTTCCTTCTCGGTATCGGCACCCGCAAGCCGCGCACCCATTACACAGGCGGCGGTGAGCAGCGCGGCGGTCTTGCCCTCCTGCAACGCCTCGAGGGTGGACAGCTCGATCGCCTTCCCCTCGCTCGCAAGATCGATGACCTGACCGCCGACCATCCCGTCGATGCCGCTCGCATCAGCGAGCGCGGACGCCGCCCCCAGCACACGCTCGGCGGGGAGCGTCGCGCGGCTGTCCGCGCGCAGCATCGTCTCAAACGCGAGATTGAGTAAGCCGTCGCCCGCGAGCAGGGCCATCGTCTCGCCGTACACCGCATGGGTAGACGGGCGACCGCGGCGCAAAAGGCTGTTATCCATACACGGCAGGTCGTCGTGCACCAGCGAATAGGAATGGATCATCTCGATCGCCATCGCAAACGGCATCGCCGCCGCGACGTCGCCGCCGCACAGACGGCAAAATTCCAGCGTCAGTACGGGACGGATGCGCTTGCCGCCGTCGGTGCAGGCGTAGGTCATCGCCTCGGCGACAACCGTCTGCAGCCCGCCCGTTTTCGGCATATAATCGGGCAACGCCCGCTCGAACGCCGCGCAATGCTCGCGCAAGGCTTCAGTATATATGCTTGCCATAAAACCGCTCCTTAATCGGACAATTCCTCGCCCATATCCTCGCCCTGACGGTCGTTCATCTCGACGACGCCGCCCTGCTCGAGGTCGGTGAGCTTGACGATCTTCTGTTCTGCCTCTTTAAGCAGCTTACTGCAATAGGCGGTGAGCTTTGTGCCCTCTTCAAACAATGTCAGCGAATCATCGAGGCTGCATTTTCCGCCCTCGAGCGCCGCCACGATCTGCTCAAGGCGGGTCATCGCTTTTTCAAACGTCCATTCGGTTGCCATAATCAAGCCTCCTGTATCGTGTTTACTGTACAATCCAGTGTACCGTCGGTCAGTCGCAGGTGTACGGTGTCCCCCACCTGCGTGCGGGTGACGCTGTCCAACACCTGCCCGTCGGCGGCATAGCCGATCGCGTAGCCGCGGCCAAGCACCTTAAGCGGGCTGAGGGCATCGAGCTTCGACGCCGTCGCCGCCAGACGACGATCCGCCGTGCCGAGCGACTGCTTCGCCGCCGAAGCAAAGCGGCGGGTCAGCATATCCAGCCGCATCGCCTGCTCCTCGGTGTAATATTGCGGCGCGGACAAGCACCGCTTGTTCCTTATGATCTGCAGATCGCGGGCGCACGCCTCAATGCAGGCGCGGCAACCGTTCAACAGCCGTCCGCGGGCAGTGTCCACCGCCGCCGTCAGCCGATGCTGATCGGGCACGGCGAGCTCTGCCGCCGCCGAGGGTGTCGGTGCGCGCAGGTCCGCGACAAAATCGCAAATGGTGAAATCCGTCTCGTGACCGACCGCAGAAATGATCGGGATCGCCGACGCGGCAACCGCGCGGGCGACCTCTTCCTCATTAAACGCCCACAGATCCTCGATCGAGCCGCCGCCGCGCCCGACGATGAGCACGTCTGCCGCGCCCGTCGCGTTAAACCGCTCGATCGCGCCCGCGACCGAGGCAGCCGCACCCTCGCCCTGCACCAGCACGGGGCAGAACACTACCCGCGCGAGCGGGAATCGGCGACCGAGGACATTGAAAATGTCCCGCACCGCCGCGCCCGTCGGCGAGGTGATGACGCCGACGCGCATCGGATAGGACGGCAGCGGCTTTTTGCGGCTGTCGTCAAATAGACCCTCGGCAGAGAGCTGCTTTTTGAGCTGTTCGAAGGCGATCTGCAGAGCGCCGACGCCGTCGGGCTGCATCTCCTCGATATAGATCTGGAACGCGCCGCCCGCCTCATACAGCGACACCCGCGCTTTCACGATGACCTTCATCCCGTTTTCAGGCTTAAAGGCGAGCTTGGAAGCGTGGCCGCGGAACATCACCGCCTTGACCACGGCGTTTTCATCCTTGAGGGACATATACATATGCCCCGATTGATAGTGATGGGTAAAGTTGGAGATCTCTCCGCTGATATAGATCTGAGCGAGCTTTTCGTCCCGTTCAAGGATCATACGCACATAGCGGTTGAGCTGACCAACGGTTACGACCTTCATCGGCTGTCACCTTCTTCTGCTATACGACATAAGTACGCGATACCCACCGCGTTATCGGCGGAATACGCGGGCGGCGCAAACCGTCCGCCGTAGGTTTCACTGAAACGCGCGCGCAGGGTGCTGTTGGACATCACGCCGCCCGCGTAAACAAGCGGCAGGTCGCCGTACTGCGACAGCAGTGCGGCGGTCATCCCGTCGAGCGCCGCCGCAACGCTGTCGAGGCAGAAGCGCGCCACCTCTTCGGGCGGCTCGCCCTTTTGAATACGGTCGCGGCACTGGTTCTCCACCCCCGAAAGGTGACAGTCACAGCCGCGCACGGGCACGCGGGGCTTGTACACCCGCTGCGCCTTTCGCGCGAGCTGCTCAAGCGCGGGACCCGCAGGAAACTCCAACCCCAGCATCCCACCGACACGGTCGATGAGCTGTCCCGCCTTGAGATCCAGCGAATGGCCCACCACGCGGCAGGATAAAATGCTGTCGCGGCTCGGTTCCACGAGCAGGGCGTCCGTCGTGCCGCCCGACACGTGAAACGCCAGAAACGGATGCTCCCGCCACTCGGGGCAGCCCGCGCCGACCAGTGCCGCCATCACGTGTCCCTGCTGATGGGTGAAAAAGTGCACCGGCACACCGAGCGTCGCGCCGAGCTGACGCGCCGCGCCCGCGCCGACCAGAAAGCACGGCATATACGAGCCGTCGGTCTGCTGCGGTCTGTCCGATGCGGCGACCGCCCGCACACCCTGCGCTAACTGCTCGCGCAGCCCCTCCACCATATCCGGTAGCTGTCGCGTGTGGTGAAACACCGCGTCGCTCTGCCGCAGGCCCATCTCCCCTGCCTTGACGGGCAGGAGCTTTTTCACCTGCGTAATCGTGCCGTCGGCGGCGCAATAGGCCGCCGAGGTGGTGTAATTGCTGGTATCCAGCCCGAGAAAGCCGCTCATACGCTCTCGGGATTCTCGCGCGAGATACTGCCGAGGATGCCGTTAATAAACGGCGCGTCCTCGTCGCCGCCGTATTTCTTCGCCAATTCCACCGCCTCGTTGATGGAGACGCTCACGGGGATGCTCTCCTCATACAGCATCTCGTACACCGCAAGGCGCATCACCGACAGCGCCACGCGAGAGATGCGCTCCTTACTCCATTTAACGGAGTAGGCGGCGATCCTCTCATCAAGCTCGGCGAGGTGCGCCTGCGTGCCCGCCGCGAGCTTCATCGCAAAGGCGGACACGGGGGTCTCCCGCGCCTCGCTCGCCGCAGCCGCCAGCTCCTCGACCGGCTGATCGTTAAACATCATTTCAAACAGCAGGGCAAACGCCTGCTCACGGGATTCCCGTCTGGTCATAATAAACACTCCTGTATGTTCGCTTTTGATTGCGTATAAATATACATCCGAGAATAGCAAGAAAGCCCTCCACCACCGCAGAGGGCCTCGCTCGCTGTATTACGCGTTTGTCTCCTCGAGGACCATACCCTCGACGTGCACGTTGATGCGGGTGACCGGCTTACCGGTCATCGACTGCACCGCCGACTTGACGCTCTGTTGGATCTTGGCGGCGGTCTCCTGGATCTTCGCCCCCTGCTTGAGGTTGACGTACACGTCCAACACCGTCTCGTGCTCGTTATTCGTCACCTTGACCGCCTTGGGTGCCGCGGTCGACACGATGCCGCGCAGATCCGTCGGGCGCTTCGCCATACCGGCGACGCCGGGGATCTCGCTCGCCGCCGTGCACGCGATGGAGGCGATGACATCCTCCGATATGATGCAACTGCCTTCTGCGGGCTTAAACTCATTGACATCCATTGCTAAGTCCTCCTTAGGTTAAGAGTGTATTTAATACTTATGGCTCTATTATACCACAAACTTTCGATTTAGCAATGGTTTTTGCAAATTTATTCGAAGATTTATGCTTTCTTGGCGGTGATCTGCACCTTATCCGCCGCAATCTTGCCGTGGGCCATCACAATTTCGAGAATCTGGAGACTTTCCTGCTGCTGCAGCTGCTCCGTTTTCACGACCACGCTGCACGCATCCCCGTCGATGAACACCACACTGTCCGCAAAGCCCTTGGCAAGGATGAGATTCTCGATATTACTCTCCTGCAGCACCCGCTGTGCCACGGCGGACGCGAGCTCCTGCGCCTGCTTTTTCTCCTCCGCGGTGGCATCGGCGCGCCCCAGCGTCTCCTGCACCAGCCGCAGCGACTCCTCCCTCGCCGCGATGCGAGAGGCGCGCGCCTGATCAAAATAATCCCCGGTCTGCGTCTCGTCGGCAGAGGCATCCTCCTTCGGCACGTCGCCGACGACCCCATTCACAAAATAGGCATCCCCGAGCGCGCCGTCGTCAGATGACGGGGACGAGGTGTCCGCCCCCGCCGACAGCGTCGGCTCGTTGGTGAAATAATAATTGAGATACACCGCCACGCCCAGCGCCGCGACCAGCGCCACCATCATCCACTGCTTTTTAGCAAAAAACTTTTTCATCGTTGTTCCTCCGTTCTTCTTATCACGCTATTTTTGTTTGGCCACGCATACGCGGCCGGATGAGATATTGAATGCGGCACTGACCAAACCCGTCACCTGACGGCACACCGCGGGGTCACCGCCGCCGTCGCAAACGATGGCGACACCCTTGACCGACGGCTGGATCTCGGTGACGAGCAATCCCACCGGACCGCTGTCCGTTTCCACGAGCAGCGTTTTTTCGCTGCCGCTGTCGTTCTCCGCCGTACCGTTATAGGTGCGGTCGGCGGCGTACACAAACCGACTGCCGCTCTCCAGCGTCACCATCACACGACAATCGCCGACGCCGTCCACCTGCCCGATGAGCGCGGTGATGCGTTTTTCCAGCGCGGCCTCCACCTGTGCGACCGACACCGTGCCGCCCGTCGGCTGCTCATTCTCCGCCCGCGGACGACGCGGCAGCCACTCCGACAGCGCGATAAGCAAAATCCCGATCAGCCCCAGGATCACCAACAAACGCAGCTTCTTATCCTTGCCCTGCGCAAACAGCCGCCGAAAAGGCGCCTTGATCTGCTCTGTCATCCGCCGTTTTCCTCCCATTCGGCGATCACCACCGACGTGCCGAGGCGGCGTTCCACCACCTGCCGTACCGCCGCCGCCATATTCAAGGTCTCCTTGTCTATGTATACGGTGATCTGTCCCATATTTATGCGCCCATCTTCGGCAATATCCATATCGGCGACCACTTTTTTCGCCTGCACGCCATAGGAATCGAGCGCTTGATTGGCCATCGCCAGCAGGGTCTTGTTGACCGTGGCCACCGTCTGCTGCAGCATCCGCGCCCTCAGTGCCTGCGTGTCCTCGGCCGCCTGCGTCTGCGCCTCGGGAACGGTGAGCGTCACCCCCGGCAACGGTGCGAACACCGCAAGCAAAAACAGGCACGGTAACAACAGCCGCCCCTGCCGGCCGAGCGAAGTTTCGGGGAAAAGACGATGCAGCAGGGTGCACAGCACCGCCGCGGCGCACACCGCAATCGCCCAACCGCGCAATGTCTCCACGTTATCGCCTCCCCGCAAACGCCACGACCGACGTCGACACGATCATCATTAAGCCCAGCGCCGCCAGCACCGCAATAAGCACCCGCACCGCGCCGCCGATGCAGCGGCACAGCTTTTCGAGCGCGTCGAGCTTAAAGAGCGCCGCGGCGTTGCCGCCGAGGCTCAGGCAAAGGCTCCAACCGACGCAGGACAATAGCGGCGGCAAAATGATCGCCGCCGTGGCAACAAGCCCGAAGCTGCCCACCGTCGAGCGCAATAGGCCCGCGCACCCCATCACGGTGGAATACGCCTCGCTGAGCACCCCGCCCACCACCGGCACGAAGCTCGCGAGGGAGAATTTCAGTGCGCGGCTGCTCACCGAATCCCCCGCCGCTGCGACCATTTGCTGCACCGACAGCACCCCCGAAAAAACGGTGGAGAACAGCCCGAGCCCCCACAGCACGAGCTTATAAAAGGTCGCGCTGAACGAGTTAAGGCAAAACCCGTCCGCCACCGTCCCGACACAGCCGAGCGCGAGGGACACGAGCAGGATCGGCAGCACCGCACCCCGCACTCCTTGCGTGAACAGCTCTGCCGCTGTGAGCAGGGTGGTCTGGTAGGACAGCGCCGCCGTCGGCGAGCCGCCGCTCGCCACAATGACGCCGTAAACGGGCACAAAGCTGAGCATAAACACATTGACGCTGTCCACCGCCGCCTGCACCGTGCGCAGCAGTGAGCCGACCGCGGTAAGCAGCAGTCCCGCGGCGGCGAGCACCGACACGGTGTGATAGGTCTGACGAAGAGGCGTGTGATCGGTGAGCCCTTGCAAACCGCCGAACATCGCCGACAGCACCACCACCGCGAGCAGCGACAGCAACGCCTGCAGCGGCGCGGCGGTGGTTTTCTGCAAGGCTGACAGCAGGGTGTTTAGAACCGTGGATAACTCCAACTGCGTAAAGCCGTTCTGTGCGAAGCCGTCAAGCTCCAGAGCTTTAAGCAGTGCCTGCGCATCTTCGGGCAAGCGCTCAATAAGCTCGGGCGCGCCGCTCGCCTTCAGTTGCTCGGCGTACATTTCCGCCGTCTCGGCGCTGACCGTCAAAGGCAGGCAGAGTAACAGTGCCACCGTCAGTATGAATATTCGCCGCCATCTCATCTGCTCATCACCTGCCCACCGATCAGCGTCGTCACCAGTGTCAGCAGCTCCTCAAACAGCGGCACGGCGAGCATTAGCATCAGCACCCGTCCCGCCAGCTCCGCTTTGGCGGCGAGGGCGGTCTCTCCCGCATCGCGGCAGGTGTCCGCCGTGATCTGCGTGAGCAGGCACACGCCCGCCGCCTTGAGCACCACGCCGAAGCCCTCGGTCGGCAGTGAGGTCATGGTCAGCATTCGCCGCATCGCTGAGATGAGCGGTGCGATCTGTCTAACGAGCAGTATCGCCACCACCGCGGCGGCGGCAAGCCCCAAGCACATCGCGAGCTCCGGCCGCTGGGTACGCAACAACACTGCGAGCATCGCCGCGCACAGCAGCACTCCGACCACCGCGATCAACACCTCGCCCGTCGTCATAGGCCGAACAGATTCTTGATGGTCGCGAACAAGTCGCTGATCTGCGTGACCACCATCGACAGCACCACGATCAGCCCCGCGAGGGTCATCAGCATCGCCTGCTCCTCCCGCCCGGAACGCACGAGCAACTGATTGAGCACCGCCACGATGATGCCGATCGCGGCGATCTTGAATATCATATCCACATCCATAGTACCATTGTCCTTTCATTATAAGAGGAGAAGCGCTAAGCTCACGCCGGCCGCAAGCCCCATCATCGGATAGATCCGTCCGCGGACGGTCGCCAGTTCATCCGCCGCTCGGCGTTCGCGTTTCAGCCGCTCGGCGCAATGGCGGATAAGCTGTGCTTGCTGCTCCAGCCCACTATGCCCGAGCGAGCCGCCGAGCTCGGTCAGCAACGCGGCTTGTGTTGGTGTTAACTGACCCGCTACCGTGGCTTTTTCAACCGCGCGAGAAAACGACGTGTAAAAGTCTGCACCTTTACATAATTCATTGACCGAATCCTGCACAAGCGGATAGTCGGACAGCACCGCGTCCGTCGCGAAGGACTGAAACAATACTGCCAGTGGCTGTGCGGAATAGAGTAAGCGGTCGCACAGAGCCTCCAACAGCCGTTCAATGCGGCACAGCTCGTCAACCCGTCGCCGCAGGCGTCGGGCATAAGTCAATCCCAAGCCCACTCCCGCCGCCACGATCAACAGAACGCCAATATATGTCACCGTCCGTCACCTCCGGATATACGCACTTCCGCCACCGTCCCGGGGCGTGGCGTCCCTGCAGAAACACCCAATGCTCAAACACCTCTCGGTCGATCAGCTCACGCACGGCGGCTTTTCGCGCCAGTTCGAGCGGTGTGCGCCCGTGTAATGACGCGACCGTCGCCACTCCCGCGTGTGCGCAGGCGGACATGGCAGCGATCTCCGCCGCGTCTCCCAGCTCATCGAACACCACCACCTGCGGTGCCAGACACCGCACCGCCTGCAGGATGCCGACTGCCTTCGGATAGCCGCGCAGCACATCGCAGCCGCTAAGACCGTCTACCCCGCCGAGCTCGCCGCGCTCGTCCACCACCGCCACCCGCACACGGCGGGCGGCAAGGGTGGCGGCAACATCCCGCAGAAGGCTTGTCTTGCCGCTCGACGGCTCGCCGATCAGCAAGGTCGAGTGCACCGCCCCCGCCGAATAGATCAGCGGCATCAGCGACACAGCACAACCCGTATGCCGTCGCGGCAGGCGGATGCACAAGGATGTCACCTGCCGCACCGCCCGCACGCGATCGCCCTCGAGCACCGCTGTCCCCGCGACACCGACGCGGATGCCGCCGCGCACTGCGATAAATCCCTGCCGCAGCTCCTGCTCGTGGGCATACACCGACTCCTCGCAAAAGCGCAAAAAGCAGGCTTCCAACTGCTCGGGGCGGCACACAAGCGAGTCCGGCTGGTGTAAAGCTGACGGCCTTGACGCACAAAGGATGCGGTCCTCCGATGCAAAGGACAGTATCACAGGCTCTCCCGCGCGCAAGCGGAGCTCCTGTATCCCCGCCTGTTCCTTTGGCGACAGTGCTTCCAATGCCGCTATCCACGCTTGCGGCAGATACGGCCGCAGAATATCCCAGCTTGTCACGCCTGTCCTCACCTCTTGTCCAATGTATATGGTGTTGTCCATCCAAATAGAACAAAAAAGGTTGAACGGCGAATGCCGTTCAACCTTTTTGGAAATATTCCTTATTTCAGTTCAACCACGGTGACACCGGTTTCTCCCTCGCCGTATACGCCGAGGCGGAAGCCCTTCACCTGCCGATGGCCTTTCAGATGGCTGTGCACGGCGGCACGCAGAGTGCCCGTGCCCTTGCCGTGGATGACCGTCACGCGATCAAGGCCGCACAGCACCGCATTATCGAGGAAGCGATCGACCTCCAACAGTGCCTCCTCCACCGTCTGTCCGCGCAGATCGAGGTCGGTGTTCGCCGAACGCTCCATACGCGAGGTCAGTCCCCCGCCCTGCCGCGGCATCGGGGTGCCCTTGCGCGCCTTTTTCTCCTCGCGGTGAGACTCGAACAGCCGCAAATTCTCCACCGAGGTGCGGGTGCGAATCGCGCCCGCCTGCACCTCGACGACTCCCTTGCTGTCGGGGACCTTCACCACCGTCGCCTGCAAGCCCATATCCATCAGCTGCACGCGGTCGCCCTCTTTAAGCGGGCGTGGCAGCACGTAATCGCTGTCCGTGTCGAGCGAAGTCACGGGGTCAATTGCATCATCCAATCGGCGCAGACGCGAGCGCAGTTGGCTCTTTGCCTGCCGCGTCTTTTCGGCAAAGTCTGCCGCTTCCTTTTGTCTACGCAGATCGTCGAGTTCGTCCATCAGACGCTGCGCTTCCTGCCGCGCCTTTTCGACGATGCGCTGTGCCTCGCGGCGGGCGTTATCCAGCTCCTTTTGCCGCCGCTCGTCGAGCTCGGCGAGCTTTTCCTCTGCACGCTGTGCCGAGCGGCGCGCCCGCTCGTGGGCGTCGCGGGTCTCGGCAAGCTGCTCCTCGAGCGCCTGACGGCGGGTGTCGAGGCTCGTGACCACATCCTCCAGTCGGCGATCATCCCCCGACACTAAACCGCGGGCGTGCTCGACGAGCGCCTCGTCCATCCCGAGCTTTTCAGTGATGGCAAAGGCGTTCGACCGCCCGGGCACGCCGATGAGCAAGCGATAGGTCGGGCGCAGAGACGCCACGTCAAACTCACAGCTCGCATTCTCCACCCCGGGGGTGTTGATGGCATAGGCTTTGAGCTCCGCGTAGTGCGTCGTTGCGCCGACACGCGCGCCCTGCTGCCGCAGGCGCTCAAGGATGGCGACCGCAAGCGCCGCGCCCTCAACGGGATCGGTGCCCGCACCGAGCTCATCGAGTAACACCAGACTGCTGTCGTCCGTCTCCCCGAGAATGCGGATAACATTCGTCATATGCGCCGAGAAGGTAGACAGCGACTGCTCGATCGACTGCTCGTCGCCGATGTCCACCAGCACGCGGCGAAACACCGACACGCGGCTACCGTCGCTGACGGGCGGCAGGATGCCGCACATCGTCATTAGTGTCAGCAAACCCACTGTTTTAAGCGTCACGGTCTTGCCGCCCGTGTTGGGACCCGTGACCACGAGCGTATCGTACTCGCCGCCGAGCTCCACGTCGATCGGCACGATCTTGCTCGCGTCAATGAGCGGATGGCGGGCGTGTTTGAGTAGGATATGCCCGTCGTCCGACAACACAGGCTTCATCGCTTTCATCTTATATGCCAACTGCCCCTTGGCGAAGATTACATTAAGCTCCAGTATGATCTCATAGTCCGCGATGATGGCGGTGGCAAAGCCGCCCACCTCGGCGGACAGCTCGAAGAGGATGCGCTCGATCTCGGCTTCCTCCTTGGAGCGCAGGACCTTGAGGTCGTTATTCGCCTCTACGACCCCCATCGGCTCGACAAACACCGTCGCTCCCGACGCCGAGGAATCGTGCACCAAGCCCGCGACCTCGCCGCGGTGCTCCGCCTTGACGGGCACGACGAAGCGCCCGCCGCGGATGGTGACGATCGGCTCCTGCAACGCCTTTGCATACGCGGGCGAGCGCACGAGCTTATCGAGCTGTTCGCGCACGCGGGCAGATGCCGCGCGCATCTTGCGGCGGATGTCCGCGAGGGTCGGCGACGCGTTGTCGGCGACCTCCTCCTCATTCACCACGACCGAGGAAATCTTTTGTTCAAGGTATTTATTCGGCACCAACACCGAAAAACGGTCATCGAGACAGGTCGACACCCCTGCGCAATGCGCGCGCCACTCGGCGAGCGAGCGGATGACCCGCAGCACCTCGGCGATGCGCAGAAATTCACCGAGCGACAGACTCGCCCCTGCCTCCGCGCGACGCAGGGCGTTGGTGACGTTGGTCAGCCGCCCGAAGGACGGGCTGCCGAAACCCGCCATCAAGCGGCAGGCGTCGTCCGTCTCATCGACCAGCCGCTGTACGAGCGAAAGCTCCGTTTCGGGGCGCAGAGCGCGCGCCAGATCCGCCGCATCCGCACAACAGGTCTCCGCGGCGAGGCGGTCGAGTATTTTATCCAGTTCTAATGCGCGATAATCCCGCTCCATATCGGTTCTCCTATGTCAGTTCAGGTCGTAGAGTATGATAAAAATCTAATGTATTATACCGCCGCTGCTGCTGTGCGAGCAAAAATCGCTCCATCAGCCGTGCGAGCTGCAGCGTATCCGCCGCAGGCAGAGAAAATGCAAAGCAGCGGGCAAAATCCCCCTGCAGAATATGCCGCAATGCCGCGAGCACCCCCGCGGTGACGGGGATGCCGTCGCTCGGCATCCCGCACGCCGAGCAGGTCAGCGTGCCGCCGACGGGAGAAAACCACATCAAGCTATCCTCTCCCCGCCCGCATCGGTGGCAGCCCGTCAGGTCGGGCGTGTAGCCCTCCAGACACAGCAATCGCCCCTCGACCACCGCTTTGATAAGCATCGGGTCGCGACTGCCCTCGCTGAGATAGTGCAGAGCGTTGAGCAGCAGCCGCAAATGCTCCGTCGCAGGGGCCTCCGTCGGGGCCATATGCAACGCCAGTTCGCAGAAATATTGCGCGAGCGACAGCTTTTCCACATCCTCCCGCAAGGGGAAAAATACCTCCTGCGGCTTCGCGTCCTCTAATATGTATTTATCCCGCCCTGGAATGAGGCTGAGGCGGGAATAGCATAACTGCTGCGTTGCCGCGCCGAAGCGGCTCTTGACATTCTTCGCCCCGCGTGCACTGGCGCGCAAAAGCCCGCGATCCCTCGTCAGGACCGCCACAAACCGATCAGATTCCGCCACGGTGGGATAATCCCGCAGGATCAGACCGTCGGTCATCAAATGCTGTTTTGCTCCCGCCATAGGCGTCCTCCTCTCCCTTCGTGTTGTTCATCGGCAGGGTCACGCCGCGGTAGCGCAGATAGTCCTCCACGCGTCCCGTGCACGAAAACTGCCGCCATAATGCCTGCTCATCCATCCCGTCCACATCCTTTCGCGGATAGTGTATCCTATCCGTGAACGAATACAGACGGCAATAACTGTTATGTCTAGTAAATCAATCCAGTTTGTACCCTAGACCCGACAAGAAGCCCTGGCGGTTACGCCAATCCTCCTTGACCTTTACCCAGCATTGCAGGTTGACCTTCGCGCCGAACAGTTCCTCAAGATCCACCCGCGCGAGCGACGCGATTTGCTTAAGCATCGCGCCCTTCTTGCCGATGACCATACCCTTGTGGCTGTCCCGCTCGCAGTAAATATACGCGTCAATGTCGATGATGGTGCCCTTGTCGGTCTCGCGATCCCCCATCCGCTCGATGGCGACGGCAATGCCGTGCGGGATCTCCTGCCGCAGCAGCTGCAGCATCTTCTCGCGGATGACCTCCGATGCGAGCGCCTGCTCGGTCTGATCACTGGTCGCCTCCGCGGGGAAGAAATGCGGACTCTCCACTGCAAAGCTCTCCAGCACCGTAAAGAGCTCGTCAAGCCCGTCCCCCGTCAGCGCGGACACGGGCAAAATCGCGTCGAACGCCGCGCGTTCCCTCCACGCGGCGATGACCTCCAACAGATGCCCCTTGTCGGTGACGGTATCGATCTTATTGATGACGAGGATCTTCGGCAGACGCTGTTTTGAAAATTGCTCGAGCAGCGTCTCCTCCTCCTCGCGGATGTTCACGCGCGGCTCGGTGACGAGAATACCGACATCCACACCCGACACGGCCTCGCCGATCGAACGCACCATAAAGTCGCCGAGACGCGTGCGCGGCTTGTGATTGCCGGGGGTGTCGAGGAACACGAGCTGGGTCTTATCCCGCGTCACCACACCCATAATGCGGGTGCGGGTGGTCTGCGGCTTGTCCGAGACGATGGCGACCTTGCGCCCCACCATCGCGTTGAGCAGCGACGATTTACCGACGTTCGGGCGACCGACGATCGCCGCAAAGGCGGACAGAGTATCCATAATGACTTCCTTTCTCATTCAAAAGCGACCGCCTCGCGGCGGTCGCGAATCATTACTGTTGCTCCAGCACGTAACTGCTACCGCGGGGAAGCCCCACCGACAGCATCAGGGCCTCTTCCTTTTCGCGCATACGCACCGCTTCAAGACCGCCGTCCACGTGGTCGTAGCCGAGCAGATGCAGCATCGAGTGCACGGTCAGATAGCCGACCTCACGCTGGAAGGAATGGCCGTATTCCTCCGCCTGTGCCTCAGCGCGCTCGAGCGAGATGACGATGTCGCCGAGCATATACGCGCCGGTGGCGGGGTTTTGGTCATACACCCCATTCTCGCCGAGCGGGAAGGACAGCACGTCGGTGGGCATATCGATCTCCCGCTGTTCGCGGTTGATCAAGCGGATCTGCTCATTATCCACAAGAGAGACATCCACCTCAGCGGAGCCCTCGAAGCCCTCCAGCTCCAGCACGGCATGACAACAACGACGGATCAACAGACGCACACCCGTGGGGATCTTAACAGCCTTTTGCTTATTGTCAATTACGACTTTGATTTTATCCATTGTTTTTGCCTTGCCTTTCTTCTTTTTTGTTATTGGGACGAGGGCCTTTGGCTCTCGAACGCTCAAATTGTTCGTACGCGGCGATGATACGCTGCACAAGCTGATGGCGTACAACGTCCTTCTGCCCGAACGTGCAGATAGCGATATCCTCCACATCCTGCAGAATACGCATCACCTGTTTCAGTCCGCTCTGCTTACCGTCGGGCAGGTCGATCTGGGTGACGTCACCCGTCACCACCATACGGGAGTTAAAGCCGAGACGGGTAAGAAACATCTTCATCTGCTCGGGGGTGGTGTTCTGCGCCTCATCGAGGATAATGAAGCTGTCGTCCAACGTGCGTCCGCGCATATAGGCGAGAGGGGCGATCTCAATGTCACCGCGCTCCATATACCGCTGATAGCTCTCCGCGCCGAGCATATCGAAGAGCGCGTCATACAGCGGGCGCAGATAGGGGTCGACCTTGCTCTGCAGGTCGCCCGGCAAAAAGCCGAGGTGCTCCCCCGCCTCCACCGCGGGACGGGTCAGAATAATGCGATTGACCTCCTTGGCGCGGAACGCCCGCACCGCCATCGCCACCGCGAGGTAGGTCTTGCCCGTGCCCGCGGGACCGATGCCGAGCGTGACGGTGTTCTTGGCAATGGCGTCGACGTACTGCTTCTGCCCAAGCGTTTTCGGCTTAACAGGCTTACCCTTTGAGGTGACACACAGACTGTCCGAGCCGATCTTGCCGATGGCGCTCTCCGCGCCCTCGCCGACCAGCATCAGCACGTACCGCACGTTCTGCTCGTTTAACTCCTCGCCGCGGTTGATAAGCTGCAGAAGTCCGTCGATCGCCCGTGCGGCGCGGTCGACACTCAATGGCTCGCCGCTGATCTTGATGTCGGTGCCGCGTGCGAGGATGCTCACACCGTATTCCTGCTCCACGAGGCGGATATTCGAATCAAAACTGCCGAACAGAGACAACGCCTGCTCCATTCGCTCTACATTGATGATCTGCTCTGTCATAATGTCCTTCCTTGTTGCTCATCTTTTTTATATTTTATCACTAAAATTTTCATTTGTCACTAGGCATAATCGCTAAAATTTTTCTTAAAACTTTTTTCATCAATTTACGTGATCGGCTCCTCCACCGCGATATTCTCCAGACAGCGGTATTTTACCGATAAGGTGTACACGCCGTCGACCGTCGCTCGTGTGCGGTCGAGCTCCTCAAATTCCCCGTCACCAAACAGCGACGTCTCTTGTGCTTTAAGTCGTTTTGCCGCCAGATCGGCGGCCTGCTGCTCGGTGCGGGTCGTGCGCGGACGCTCGGTACGGATGTAGTACCGATTGGTGATGCCGAGCGGCAGGGTCAGCCCGTTCGCCTGCAAAAAGTGCGCGCGCTCGGTCAGCTGATATCCCTCTCCCGTCGGCGGCGCGGCATACAACGGGATCTGCCAGCCGAGGAAGGTCAGTGTCGGGCACACCGCGACAAAGCCGTCGGGCTCTGCGGGATAATAGGTCAGCGGCACACGCACGGTGATGCGGCGCTCGGTCTGCGCCCACACCTCGCCATAGGCGCGGTAGAGCTGCTCGCCTAGCTCGCTCTCGACGCGCCCGCTGATGAGCACCGTGCCTGCCGACACCGCCTCCCCTGCCATCACGCATTTCTGCCCGCTGACCACCGTCACCGACACGACCTTCCCGTCACGCACCGCGACCATATCCGACGGCTGCGACAGATCCAGCACCTGCGGGGTCGGCTTACGCTCGGTCACCTCCACCCGCGCAACACAGCCGCTCGGATTGACCGAGATCCACGCAAGCGTCGGCAGACGGTTAAGTCCCATAATCTCAAGCTGTTTGATCTGCATCCCATCCATCCGCGCACCGAGCTGTACCCCCATATCCTGCGCGACGGCGAGGATCTCCCCAGTCGGGGTCGCGCCGTTGCCGACCACCTCGATCGCCCATATACGCGGCGATAACAGCGCGAGGATCAAGGCGTACAACGCAAGCCCGACCAGCATCCCCTTACGTCGGCGATAGCGGTGAAGCCAAAACGGCAGCCCGTGCTTTTGCCGCACGCGCATCCGTACGCAGGCGCGGCGGGCTTCGCGGCGCAGTGACCGATAATCGCGCGCAAAGCAGCAAAACCGCATTCGTTCATCCCGAAAGCGCACACCCCACACCGCGAGTTCTTCTTTGGCGATGACATTGAGCAGGCGTTCGGGGTACCCGCCCTCGGTCTCCACCCGCACCCAACCGGGAAACCAGCGAAAAACGCGAAAAACGCCCATCACGCATCGCCTCCCCCGTCAAACTCGATGCGTTGCAGATGCCCGCTCACCGTTGCGCCATCCGCGGACAAGCAACCCATCTCCAGATCGCGTCCATAAAACGACACCGAGCCCCGCGCCGTGCACAAGCAGATGCATTCTTCACTGTAAGTGTGTATCCCTTTACACCCTGTGATCACCACGCGGGAATCGCCCTCGATCTCCATAAAAGTCGCATTGGTCAGCAACCCGTCGGGCAGCTCCATTGCCCGTTGCAACCGCTGTCCCATCCGTCGTTTCTGCTTCATAACAACACTCCCCATCACGCTATTTTTATGCCTGTGGGAGTGGGTTAATGCTCATAACGCAGATCGGCACCGCATAAAATGTGGAGAAAGGAGTGGACAACCGTGTTCATTCGCACACTGCACAAGCGCTCGCTGTTTACCGCCGCCGTGAGCGCGGCGATCATCGCCGTTGCCGTTGTGATGCTGCGCTTTCCGCAAGCACTCGCCAACGGCGTCAGCCGCGGACTGTCCGTCTGCTCGTCGGTCATCATTCCAACGCTGTACCCGTTTATGATCCTCGCAGGGGTGCTGACCGATTCGCCGCTGTGCACCCGCCCGAGCAAATTCAGTGCCGCGCTGACAAGGTGGCTGTTCCGCCTGCCCGCCTGCTGCGGCTCGGCGATCTTTCTCAGTCTCGTCGGCGGGTATCCCGCGGGTGCGCTCGCAATCGGGCAACTACGGGACAGCGGACGGATCACCGCCGCCGAGGCACGACGGATGACGCTCTTCTGCGTCAACGGCGGGCCGGGGTTTATCGTCAGCACGGTCGGCGCGGGGCTACTCGGCAGCACACGCGCAGGCTGGCTGCTGTTTGCGGCCCACGCGACCGCCTCCGTCGGAATGGGGATCATTCTCGCTCACACAGGCAAAGCACGCGCGGATAACGCGCAGGAGCTGCCGACCGCCGCCTCGCCGCCCCGTGCGTTTGCGCAGACTGTGCAGGACACCTGCGCGGCGCTGCTAACGATGTGTGGGTTCGTGGTACTGGCCGCGTCGGGGCTGTCGGTGTGGGAAGCGAGCGGGTTGCCGCACGCGTTGCAAGCCTTCAGCGGCATCCCTGCCAGCGCGTGGAGCACCGCCGCGGCGATGCTGACCGAGGTCAGCTGCGGGTGTATTGCGATCGCCGGTAGCGGTACGCTCGCACCGTTCTGGCTGTGCTTGTGTCTAGGCTGGGGTGGATTATCTGTGCAAGGGCAGCTCGCCGTCGCACTCAAAGGCCAGCACGGCGAAAAGATCCTCACGCGGGCGTTTTGGGGTGGGCGGCTCGTCCACGGATGCGTCAGCGGGCTGATCGCCACCCTGCTGTTTCGCGTTATCCCCGTTGATCTGCCGACCGTCAGCGCGCCGTCCGCAGCGCCGTTTTACGCCTCCGCCTCCGCTTCGGTGATGCTGTTATTGTTTAGTTTTACGGCAATGCTGTGTTTTTATCCAAAAAAGACTGGAAATCCGCCAAAGGATGTGCTATGATATATGGGATAAGTATTTTGCGCGAGAGGAGACTCGTCAGATGCGCCGAAAATTATACGGAAATAATATCAATCCAAGCTGCGAATATTGCGCCCGTGCGCGCCGCGCGGCCGACGGGCGGGTGATGCTGTGCGCCAAGCGCGGCATCGTGCCGATGTATCACCGTTGCCGTCGGTTCGTGTACGATCCGCTCAAGCGCATCCCCTACCGCCAGCCGAAGCTGGACACCTACAAGGCGGAGGATTTCCAATTATAACGCTGCCGACAAATTTCTTTTGATTTTTTTGAAATTACATCTTGACAACGCGGGCGCGGTTTGCTATAATAACCTGCGTTGCGAGATACGCGGCTGTAGCTCATCTGGTAGAGCGCCACCTTGCCAAGGTGGAGGTAGCGAGTTCGAGCCTCGTCAGCCGCCCCAGTCACAACCTCCGGCTAAGCCGGATGCTTGAATAAGCCCTAGAAGGGCATTTTACAGGCCACA
>JAZSHK010000015.1:0-7159 GCA_045533185.1 Acutalibacteraceae bacterium
GACACGAGTGTGTCAATATAGGACCAACATATTTTTGAATTATTAATATTTCAAAATTTTCCCTAAACGCAAAGAAACCGCACCAAATCGGCACGATTTCTTTGTATGATGGGAATTCTATATTTGGCTATACGTGTTATAATAGGAACTACAAGTTAAGACATAGAACCGTCCTCTGTCTTATTCAGTTTCAATTCGTCTGCTTTCAATTTTGGCTGAGTGTATAGATTCGGATTTGGTGCTTACATTCCCCGTCTGCAAAAGCCGAAAGTATGGCAAAATAATTCGTATTGTCCGTGGCAAAACTGCGCCAATCCTCCAAATTCAACTGCAAATCAATTTGGGTACCGGTTTCTGTATCCAAAAGATAGAAGTTGTTGTGTTCGTCGGTTAACACAGCAAACCGGCCAATTTCTTCATAAAGCGGATAGGTATACACTTTATCAAAATAAGAAATAACCATTTCTGCTCCTCGAGAAGGATAAATATGCGCTTTGCTAGAAAAAGGCATATCCATTTCTACTTCACATTGTATTGATACACGTTTCCACTCCCGACTTTCGGCTATATTTTCGATCACATCTATGCGCTCAGTTTCATAACGTATACCGTTTTCGTCATATTGCACATCAAGCCATTTACAATAGAGTTTACCATCAACCACAGCGATCTCTGTTGTGGCCTGCACATCGGTACAATACACCGTCTCGTAATAAAACGGCTCTTCTCTGTCAGTGGGAGTGCCTTTGCAAGAAGATAGAGATAAAACCAACATACCGGATAGCAACACAGATACGATTCTTTTCAGTGTGGCAATTCTTTTTTTCATCTTATCGCTTCCTTTCTCTTTCCTATTTCCTTTTCTTTGTAATGGCAATAATACTCAAAACAATATTCTCGACAAACACCACAAAAGAAATAAGGGAACTTGTTTGAAAGTAATCAAAAAATCTTTCGAGTGAATAACAATTATCTCCAAAATAAAGAACGCCCGAGATAATGGTATGTGCACCTATACCGTCATTCATCGAAGGTACCAATGCAGCCAAAAAGTTAATCAGCAAATCTATGCTTACAAATGATGTTATCATAAGAACTACCAAGGATATAATGCGAAGTATTGTTAATAAAACGCCCGACTTGAGCAGCTTTTTACAACCGTTTTCCACTATATATGTGCTCATCCGTTTCTCCACAGTATCTCTTCCTTCTATTTCTGCAACTCTATATTTCTTCAATAATATTATATCATTCATTCACATACCCGTGCAACCATCATCTTTTATCTGTTTTGTAATTTCTTTTATCCGAAATTAAACACATACACAAAAACCGCTGCAGAAAATCTGCAACGGTTTCAATATTATGATGCATCTTTTAGTTTGTTGTTTTCAGCTACACTTTGTGCTGTTTCCAACATATTTTCCGCAAATATGGCATAGCCACGAGTTGGATCATCTACTAAAACATGGGTTACAGCACCTACTAATTTGCCATTTTGTATGACTGGCGACCCCGACACGAGTGTGTCAATATAGGACCAACAAATTAAGACATAGAACCGTCTCCCGTCTTCACGTTTAAATCCCTATATGTTGACTCAAAGCAATCTAAATAATCATTATCCAAATTGTTGCTATCAACATATATTCCAATGTTATCAACATATCTATGCATATACTTTAATTGCACGAATAAACCAACCCGCTCACCTTTTTCGCTTATAAAATAATACTCGATTTGTGCATCACAACCACTACCTTTTTGGAAGGTTCTTATATACTCCAATGTAAATGTATCATCTACAGCTTCAATTATCATAATGCGATCCAATTGTAGCCCTTTTATAGCTTGTCTAAACATACTACCTTTACCATTGTCATTATGAATCCAATAAAGTAATTCTTCTACACTTTTAAATTCTTCAAACGCAACTGTTCCCTCGCATATCGGTTCTTGAGACGTAATTTGGGTTGAAGTAATAGAACTTGTAATTATCGTGTTTCCTGTTGTTTGGTCGGTGGACGTAGTTGTTGATGTCTCTTCATCAACAATGGATGTATGGGTGGTGGTACTCGTTGACGCTTCTCCTAAGGTACCGCTGCTGCTGTCATCGAAGTGTGTACAACCGGAAATACAACACTGCAAAACGAAGAAAACCACAAACATCCATATAGACATTTTTTTCATACCATCACCCCCTCTATGTTTTTATTATATCACTAAAGCCTTATCGTGACAAGCGAGTTCTTTTATCGTATTTATAACTTCTTTTATCTAATATTAAAACCGTTGCAGTTTTCTGCAACGGTTTTAATATTATGATGCCTCTTTTAAGCTATTACTTTCTGCCACGCTTTGTGCAGTCTCTAACATATTCTCTGCAAAGATAGCGTACCCCTTTGTTGGGTCATCGACGAGTACGTGGGTGACGGCGCCAATGAGTTTGCCGTTTTGGATAATAGGGCTACCCGACATCCCCTGCACGATGCCGCCCGTCAGCGACAGAAGCTGTTCGTCGGTCACCTCGATCACCATACTGCGGGTGTCGTTCGCGGTATTATACCGCACCTGACGGATAACGATGTCGTACAGCGCGGGTTCGGTGCCGTCGACGGTGGTCAGCACCTGCGCCGCGCCCTCTTTGACCTCCTGCTTCATCGCCATCGGCATCCGAACGCCCTGCTCGGGGGCGTTCGTCAGCGTGCCGTACACCCCGTCGGCGGCGTTGATCGCCAGCCGTCCGAGCGTGCCTTTTTCAAAATAGCCGCACAGCTCACCCGGTGTACCCTTAACGCTTTTCTCCACGTCGCGTATGCGCGCGGGGACGATCTCCCCCGTGGACACCGACAGCATCTGCCCCGTGTCGCTGTCGCACACGGGATGCCCCAGCCCCGCGAACGCGCCGCTCGCATCATAAAAGGTCAGCATCCCGATGCCCGCGGTGCTGTCCCGCACCCACAGCCCCGCGCGGTAGCCCTCGCCCTGTGCAGGGCGCGCAGGGGTGAAGGACGCATCAAACTCCACCCCGTCGCGGCGGATGCGTAAGGTCACCGCGCGACCGCCGCAGGCGTTGATGCAGGCGGCGACCTCCTCGTTGGTCGTCACCTCGGTGCCGTTGATGGACAGAATGGTGTCACCGATGCGGATGCCCGCGGCGGCGGCGGGATTGACCCCGCCCGCGGCGGTCTGCACGTCCGACATCCCGACGATCAGCACCCCATCGGTATACAGCTTGATGCCGAACGGCGTGCCGCACACCGTCACCACGGGGGCGTCCACCACCGACACCGTCACCTCTTTGAGCGGAATGAACCCGAACAAATTGAGCGGCGCGCGGTACTCCCCGACCGCCGCCTGCCCGTTCACCGCCGCGGTCTGCTCACTCGCCCCGACCGACACCGCCGCCGCACGCACCGAAAAGCGCTCGCCGACCTCCACTGCCTCACCCTTGGTCACGGTGTTCGTGTCGGGCAAGGCATAGGTCGCATAGCCCACCGCGCTCATCACGCCCGCACAGGCCAAAAAAATCGCGCCGTAAAGCGCGAAAAACCATTTGCGCATTTTCCTCTCCTCCTCGCCGTTTTTCGTCGAAATCCATCCCTATTTTTTGCGTAAATTTCATCGGCTATCGTGGTAAAAATCGGCGGGAAGACAGAAAAACAGCCGCCACCTGACGGTGACGGCTGTCGCGGGCAAACTGGAAAATATCAGAATTCGACCTTCATCGGATTCTTTTTGAGCGAAAGGCGATCCTCCACCAAACGGTAGATCGCGTGCAAACGCTTCTCCTCACGCTTGAGCAGCAACAGCGCCGCCGCAACGACCGCCAACGCCACAATAATAATCGGCAATGCCTTTTTCATCAATGATCGTCCTTTCTGTATGTAATCTTCATTTTTATTATATGGCGAAAACCGTCGGATTGTCAACCAAAATCACACAATTCGCTGTAAAATGATGCAATTTTTTATATTGCGTTAATAGTATGTTCATATCCGTTTGGTAAAATAACACTGAATAACGAAAATGCGAAAGGATGCACCTAATGCTGCAACTGAAAAACATCGTCAAAACCTACCTCAGCGGCGAGAACTCCCTCACCGCCCTCAAAGGAGTGGACGTGGCGTTCCGCCGCAACGAATTCGTGTCCATCCTCGGGCAGTCGGGCTGCGGCAAGACCACCCTGCTCAACATCATCGGCGGTCTCGACCAATGCACCGACGGCGATCTCATCATCAACGGCGTGTCCACGCGCAACTTCAAGGCGCGCGACTGGGACACCTACCGCAACCATACCATCGGCTTCGTGTTCCAGAGCTATAACCTCATCCCCCATCAGTCGGTGCTGCAGAACGTCGAGCTGGCGCTGACCCTCTCGGGTGTGAAGAAGGCGGAGCGCCGCCGCCGCGCCAAAGAGGCGCTCGAGCAGGTGGGCCTCGGCGATCAGTTGCGTAAAAAGCCGGGCGAGATGTCGGGCGGTCAGATGCAGCGTGTCGCGATCGCCCGCGCTCTGGTCAACAACCCCGACATCATCCTCGCCGACGAGCCGACGGGCGCGCTCGACACCGAGACCAGCGTGCAGGTGATGGACATCCTGCGCGAGGTCGCGAAGGATCGTCTGGTCATTATGGTCACCCACAACCCCGAGCTGGCGCAGGAATATTCCACCCGCATCATCCGTATGCTGGACGGTAAGATCACGGGCGACTCCAACCCGCTGACCGACGAGGAGATCGCCGCCGAGCAGGTGCAGGAGACGGCGAAAGCACAAGAGGAAAAGAAGAAAAAGCGTCCCTCGATGTCCTTCTTCACCTCCTTCGGGCTGTCGCTGAAGAACCTGTTTACGAAAAAGGGACGCACCGCGCTGACCAGCTTTGCGGGCAGCATCGGCATCATCGGCATCGCGCTCATCTACGCGGTGTCGCAGGGAATGACCACCTATATCGACACGGTGCAGGAGGACACCCTCTCCTCCTACCCGCTGACGCTGGAAGCGACCCACACCGATATGGGCTCGCTGCTGATGAACTTTATGGGCAAGGCGGAGTCGGCGGGCGATCACCCGCTCGACGGTGTGTATCAGAAGACGATGCTGTACGATATGGTCAACGCGCTCAACACCGCCGAGTCCACTGAGAACGATCTCAAGGCGTTTAAGAAATATCTGGAAGAAAAGCTCGCCGAAAAGCCTGCCGACGGCGAGAAAAACACGCTGGACGACGCGATCACCGGCGTGCAGTACACCTACGATATGAATATGCTGGTGTACACCGAGAACGTCGACGGCACCATCATCCAGTCCGACACGCAGGAGCTGCTGCAGGAGCTGCTCATCGAATATTTCGGGATGGATATGTCCTCGATGATGAATATGGGCGAGGCGTACGGGATGAACACCCAGTTCGCCATCCCCGGTATGTCCTCCGCCGTGCTGTGGACCGAGATGCTCTCCGCCAAGGACGGCAACCCCATCAACCCCCTGCTGGAAAAGCAGTATGACCTCATCAACGGCTCGTGGCCGAACGAGTATAACGAGGTCGTGCTGGTCGTCGACGAGAATAACGAGCTCGACGATATGACACTCTACGCGCTCGGCCTCAAATCCAAAGAGGAAATCGACATACTGGCGGACGCGGCGCTCAACAAGACCGAGACCGAGGTCAAGCAGCAGCACTGGAGCTTCGATGAGATCCGCGCGATGGATTTCCGCGTGGTGTTCGCCGCCGACTGCTATATCTACGATGAAAAGAGCGGCCTTTACACCGACCTGCGCGAGTCGCAGGCGGGAATGAAATACCTCTACGACAACGGCCTGGACATCAAGGTGTCGGGCATCATCCGCCCCAACCCCGACGCCACCTCCTCGATGCTCAGCGGCACCATCGGCTATACCCATAAGCTGACCGAGTATATCGTCGAGAACTCCAAGGATGCCGCCGCCATCAAGGCGCAGCTCGAGGATCAGTCCACCGACATCTTCACGGGTCTGCCCTTCCATGAGAACACGGGCAACCTCACCGACGAGCAGAAGAAGGCGGAATTCCAAAGTTATGTCGACGGGCTGTCCACCGAGAAAAAAGCCGAAGCGTATATTGCGATTATGTCCATTCCCGCCGCCGACGAGCTGACCGCGATGGTCGTGCAGGCGAAGGGAAACACCACCCGTGAGCAGATCGAAGCGACGATGTCACAGGTGCTCGCCACCCAGATGGGGATGAACACCGAGGAGATCGCGGGCTATCTCGAGTCAATGAGCGACGAGGACATCGATAAGATGTACACCCAGCTCATCACTGAGCAGGTCAAGGCGCAGTACGCCGCACAGGTCAAGGCGCAGATGGCGAATGTCCCCGCCGCTCAGCTCGCGGGGATGCTCACCGCCGCAATGAAGACCTACACCGACGAGCAGTTCGCGACCTACCACGACGAGGTGCTGGAGTTCTCCGAATCCACCTACGAGGATAACCTTGTGGAGCTCGGCTACGTCAACCTTGACACCCCCTCCTCCATTAACATCTACGCCTCCTCCTTCGAGAACAAGGACATCGTTGAGGAAGCCATCGCCGACTACAACGCCTCGGTCGACGAGCTATCCGAGATCGCCTACACCGACTACGTCGGGCTGATGATGTCCTCCATCACCACCATTATCAACGCCATCACCTATGTGCTCATCGCCTTCGTCGCGATCTCGCTGGTGGTGTCCTCCATTATGATCGGTGTTATCACCCTCATCTCGGTACAGGAGCGCACCAAGGAGATCGGCATCCTGCGTGCCATCGGCGCCTCCAAGCGCAACGTGTCCAGTATGTTCAACGCCGAGACGATGATCATCGGCTTTACCTCGGGCTTGCTCGGTGTCGCCATCACCTATCTGCTGTGCATCCCGATCAACCTCATCCTCAACTACCTCACGGGCATCGCCAATCTGCGCGCCTATCTGCCGATCGAGGTCGCCGTCCTGCTGATCGCCATCAGCGTGCTGCTGACCCTCATCTCCGGCATCATCCCCTCGCGCAGTGCCGCGAAAAAGGACCCTGTCGTCGCGCTGAGAACCGAATAAGCGATATACTCCCTCAGTCACCTATCGGCGCCAGCTCCCTCGGCGAGGGAGCCCACACACGGTTTATGCTGATAAAAAAAGCCTCCCTCGTTG
>JAZSHK010000013.1:0-3783 GCA_045533185.1 Acutalibacteraceae bacterium
CTTTGACCAATCAATCAACACCGACCGTTGGCGTTCTTCACAAGCATATCACGGAGTAAAATCCGGTTCCACACTTGAAAATGTTATTAAAGGTTATAAAAATTCTATTTAATAAAATATTTAAAACAAAAGCGAGGTGAAATTCACCTCGCTTTTGCTATGTATAAAAGCCGCCCAAAACCCGATTTTGACACCAATGCGTTCGGTGGGACAAACCAGCGAAAACTCTAGTGCTTATGCGGTTTTTAGGCGGTTTGCCCTATTATAACACATTCCTCTATTCTACGAACTATTCCTGTTGCTTTCATATATAAAAACTCCTTATCACGTTCGTAGGGGCAGGATGCTCGACGCTTGCTGTTGCAAGTTCGCATCCGCCCGCTTGGCTTGCGTAAACCTTGGCGGGACGATGTGGGTAGCGAAGCGACATCCCGCGGTAGTGAATGACAGTCCGGTGGATTGTCAGAGCCGCGGGTGGACCGAGCCGCAGCGAGACTCATCGTCCCCTACATATTTTTTCAAATCGTGCTACCAGTATCTGATAAAAGCGGAGATTTATGCGACAAGAATTTACTTTTTGCGACAAGTATGGTATACTCGTGTTATCAACGAAAGGCGGTGGCGGTATGGTACATCTCGGTAACGACTGGGACGGCATTTTGGCGGATGAGTGGGGCAAGCCCTACTATCAGAACCTGCGTGAGATCTTAAAGCGGGAATACGCGACGCAGCGGGTGTACCCGCCGATGCACGACATTTTTAACGCCCTGCGATACACCTCGTTCGCGGATACCAAGGTGGTTATTATCGGGCAGGACCCGTATCACGGCGCGGGGCAGGCGCACGGGCTGTGCTTCTCGGTAAAGGCGGGGGTGATGCCGCCGCCTTCGCTGAAAAATATGTTCAAAGAGCTGCAGACCGACGTCGGCAAGCCGACCCCGCCGACGGGGGAGCTGACCGACTGGGCGCGGCAGGGGGTGCTGCTGCTCAACACCGTGCTGACGGTGCGGGAGGGGCAGCCGACCAGCCATAAGGACATCGGCTGGGAGCAGTTCACCGACCGTGTCATCGCGGAGCTTAACCGCAAGGACACCCCCGTGGTGTTCCTGTTGTGGGGGGCGCACGCGCAACGCAAGGCGCAGGTCATCACGAACCCCATCCACTATAAGCTCGCGACGGTGCACCCAAGCCCCTTATCTGCGTCGCGCGGCTTCTTCGGCTGTCGTCATTTTTCCAAGGCGAATGCCATTCTCGAGCAAAACGGGTTGTCCCCGATCAACTGGTAAAAACGAACCGCGGAGTGGTATTTCCACTCCGCGGTTCGTTTGTTAATGCGATTATATCCGCGCGACACCGCTGTCCTTTGCCGCTTTGGCGACCGCGGCGGCGACCGTCTCGGCGATGCGCTTATCAAACGCCTTGGGCAGGATGTATTCGGGAGTTAATTCCTCATCCGATACCAGTGAGGCGATGGCATAGGAGGCGGCCATCTTCATCTCGTCGTTGATGTCCGATGCACGCACGTCCAGCGCGCCGCGGAAGATGCCGGGGAAGGCGAGGACGTTGTTGATCTGGTTGGGGAAGTCGGAGCGACCCGTGCCGACGATGTAGGCACCGCCCGCCTTTGCCTCGTCGGGCATAATTTCGGGCACGGGGTTAGCCATCGCGAAGACGATGGGCTTATCCGCCATCGTCGCGACCATCGCGGGGGTGACCATCTTCGGCGCGGACACGCCGACAAACACATCCGCCCCTTTAAGCACATCGGCGAGCGAGCCGATCTCGCGGTGCGGGTTGGTTTTCTTCGACAGCGCGGCGTGCGCCTCGGAGAGACCCTCCATCCCCTCGGCGATCGCGCCGAATTTATCGCACATCACGAGATTCTTCACGCCGAGGGCGAGCAGGTGCTCGCCGATCGCCGTGCCTGCCGCGCCCGCGCCGTTGATGACGCATTTGATGTCGCCGATCGCCTTGCCCGCGCATTTGAGAGCGTTGAGCATCGCGGCGGCGACCACGATGGCGGTGCCGTGCTGGTCGTCGTGAAAGACGGGGATGTCGCATTTTTCCTTGAGCTTCTTTTCGATCTCAAAGCAACGGGGCGCGGCGATGTCCTCGAGGTTGATGCCGCCGAAGCTGCCCGAGATGCGCCAGATCGTATCGACGATCTCATCGACATCGTTCGAGCGGATGCAGATCGGGAATGCGTCCACCCCTGCAAACTCCTTGAACAGCACGCACTTGCCCTCCATCACGGGCATACCCGCTTCAGGACCGATGTTGCCGAGGCCGAGCACCGCTGAGCCATCGGTGATGACACCGATGAGATTCCAGCGGCGGGTCAGCTCGAAGGACTTGTTGTAATCCTTTTGAATTTCCAGACAGGGCTGGGCGACGCCGGGAGTGTATGCGACCGACAGATCGTCGCTGTTCGCCACCGCGGTGCGGGAGACGACCTCGATCTTCCCCTGCCAGTCGTAATGCTTTTGCAGTGCTTTTTCTTTAATATCCATATTCGTAGCCTCTCTTCTTATTTATATGAGCTCTGCTTCGCGGCGGAGAAGTCCACGTCGCCGAGATAGGCGACGCTGTCCATCCCGAGATACTCGCACAGGTCGCGCATCTCCGCGACGGTGTTGATGTTGACGTCGATGCCGTTCTCCAACCGATCGGCATAGGCGAGGATCTCCTTCTCGCCGTGGGTGTAGATGCGCGCGGCGCCCTCGGCCTTGGGCGCGTCACGCAGCTCCTGCAGGAAGGTGGAGAAGCGCTGTTTCATCCCCTCGGCGTCGCCGAAGACGGCGGGGTCGATCGCCATAAAGCCGTGGCAGGTGCCGCCCTTGCCGCCCGTGTGGGTGTGGTTGGAGGTAAGGCCGCCCGAGAAGATGGAGCAGAAGATCTCGCACAGCATCCCGTATCCGTAGCCCTTGTGGCCGCCGAGCGGCTCGGTGTCGCCGCCGAGCGGGACGATGCCGCCGCCGTTCTTGCCGACGATATTCGCGAGCACGCGGGACGCGTCGGAGCAAGGCTTGCCGTTCTCGTCCAGTGCCCAGCCGTCGGGCAGGGGCTTGGAGAGCTTATTGTAGATCTCCAGTTTGCCGCGGGTGACCACCGTCGTCGAGGAGTCGAAGAAGAAGGGATAGGGCTCGGCGGGCATCGAGATGGCGATGGGGTTGGAGCCGAGCATCGCAAGCCGCGAGTAGGTCGGCACCATGATCGCCTCGGAGTTGGTCATCGCAAAGCCGACTAAGCCCGCGTCACACGCCATCTTGGCGTAGTAGCCCGCGATGCCGAAGTGGTTGGAATTCTTGACGCTGACGATCGCCATACCCGTCTCTTTGGCTTTCTTGATGGCGAGGTTCATCGCTTCGATGGAGATGAGCTGCCCCATACCATCGTGGCCGTCAATGACGGCGGACACGGGGGTCTCGAACACGATCTCGGGCTTGGCGTCGACGTGGATGAGTCCCTTTTCAATGCCCTTGTGGTAGCGGACGAGCCGCTGCATTCCGTGCGACTCGATGCCGTAGACATCTGACAGCAGCAGCACGTCGGTGATGCGCGTGGCCTCGTCGGCGGTGAAGCCGAATTTTTGGAACGCGTCGGTGCAGAAGGTCTTGAGCTGTTCGTAGGTGTAGCGGATATAACTCATAACATCATCTCCTAAAGGAAAAATTTTACTAAGTCTATTGTACTGTTTTTTTGGTCAGAATACAAGGGCAAAACGATTTTCCTAAACAAAAATTGCCCGACGCGACCGCAAGACGGATCGTAGCCATGTCGTTC
>JAZSHK010000153.1:0-1884 GCA_045533185.1 Acutalibacteraceae bacterium
CTGGGCCGGCCGTTGGGGTCTGCTAGATTTTCTTTGGAAATTTTCGAATTATTATAGAAAAATGCTTTACCGTGTGATATAATGATTCAAGATGTATATATCAAAGGAGCTCAAACTATGGAAATCGTCCTGCTTACCGCGCTCGGCGTGGGCGGTGCTTCGGTTATCGGTGCACTGCTCGGGTTTATTTTCAAGAAAACTACCCATAAATTCAGCGATATTGTGCTCGCCTTTGCGGCGGGGGTGATGCTCGCTGCCGCGGTTATCGGGCTTGTGCTGCCCTCGCTGGAATACGGCGGGCGCTTCCCGCTGCTCGTGACGGTGGCGGGCGTCTTCTGCGGCGCGGTGTGCGTCAACCTCATCGATAAGCTCGTCCCCCATCTGCATAAGATGACGGGGATCGATCAGGAGACCCACCCCGAAAAGCAGCAGCAGCTGAACCGCGTACTGCTCTTCGTCATCGCCATCGCGATCCACAACCTGCCCGAGGGCATCGCCGCGGGCGTCGGCTTCGGCACGGGGAACACCACCGAAGCGCTGACCATCGCGGGCGGTATCGCTCTGCAGAACATCCCCGAGGGGATGGTCATCATCGGTCCGATGCTCGCCGCCGGAATGAGCCATTCCCGCACCTTTTTCATCGCCGTCATCACCGGCATCGTTGAGGTGATCGGCACGTTGCTCGGCTTTTTCGCGGTCAGCATCTCGTCGGCAATATTGCCCTTTGCGCTCGCCTTTGCGGGCGGCACGATGCTGTACGTCATCAGCGACGAGATGATTCCCGAGACCCACGCACACGGCAGTGAACGAGGCGCCACCTATGCGCTGTTGGTCGGCTTCTGCTTAATGCTGGTCATCGATATGCTGTTAGGATAGGGTGAGCAGTGAAACCCGAACCCGCCGCAAAGCGGGTTATTTCGGCGCTTTTTGCTCCGCCCGTGCTCGCAAGGCGCGAGCATTCCTTCGCCCGATCGGAACAAAAATCCCTCGAAATATCCGCGCTTTGCGGTCGACGATTTTGGAAAGAGCGAATTTTTGTTCAGCCGAGGCTAAAACGCAGCCAATACTGCCGTATTGGCGAGTATTTTAACAAAAGATGAGCGAAAATTCGCCTCTCCAAAACGGAGTTCGGGTTTGACTGCTCACCCTAAGGAGAACACAGATATGATAACACAGGATATTCATTACATCGGCGTGAACGATCACGCCATCGACCTCTTTGAGGGGCAGTACGACGTGCCGAGCGGTATGGCGTACAACTCCTACCTCATCCTCGACGACAAGATCGCCGTGATGGACTCGGTGGATGCCCGCTTCGGCGACGAGTGGCTCGCGAACATCCGCGCGGTGCTCGGGGACAGAGCCCCCGACTACCTCATCGTGCAACATATGGAGCCCGACCACTCGGCGAACATCCGCGCCTTCGCGGACGCTTACCCCGAGGCGACCATCGTGTCCACCGCCGCCGCATCGGTGATGATGACCAAATATTTCGGCGTGGACTATTCCGCCCGTCGCCTGCTCGTCAAGGACGGCGACACGCTGTCGCTCGGCCGCCACACGCTCTCCTTTATCGCCGCGCCGATGGTGCACTGGCCTGAGGTCTTGATGACCTCCGACTCGGCGGACAAGGTGCTGTCCTCCTCCGACGGCGTCGGCAAGTTCGGCGCACTGGACGTTGAGGAGGACTGGGCGTGCGAGGCGCGCCGCTACTACATCGGGATCGTCGGCAAGTACGGCGCCCAGGTGCAGGCACTTTTAAAGAAGGCCGCAGGCCTTGCGATCGAGAAGATCTGCCTCCTGCACGGCCCTGTGCTCACCGAGAACCTCGGCTACTACCTGAACCTTTACGACATCTGGTCGAGCTATCAGCCCGAGGAGGAG
>JAZSHK010000055.1:0-3501 GCA_045533185.1 Acutalibacteraceae bacterium
GAGAAGTTTTTTTCCGTTGCTTACGATTTTTTACAGTCTTAACCGAATATGTTATGCTTCTCGAACACCCGCACGAGCAGGAGCCCGACGATCAGTCCTGCCAGCCCTTGTATGGCATTGGCGGGGACGTTGACCAGCGACGGGACAAAGCCGTAAATAAAGCTCTCAAACAGCAGGTAGCCGCCGATCATTACAAGCTCGGCGGTCACGCCGCCGACCAATTTTGCGGTGAGCGGGCGTGTGCGCAGCACTTTGGCGATCCCGTAGGCGAGCAGGGCCATCCCGCCTTTGATGACGAAGGTCGCGGGCGCGTATGCGACATAGCCCGAGAGGATATCCGCCAGCCCCGAGCCGATGCCCGCGGCGAGCAAGCCGTAGACGGGGGAGAGCAGCCAACCGCACAGCAGCACGATGCCGTCGCCGAGGTTCAGGTAGCCGCCGAGCGGGGAGGGGAGACGGATGATCATCGTCGCGACGCACACCAGCGCCGCGAGCAGAGCGGACATTACGATCTTTTTGGTTTTCATCGGGGTGTTCCTTTCTCTTATTTATACAGCTTTTCCAGCTTTTTCACGTTCGCGATAATAATGAGACGCATATCCGCCGCGAGCGGCATCGTCGGGTCGATGGCGGTGATGACCTCGCCGTCGGTGACGATGGCGACGACGTTGATGGCGTATTTGTTGCGCAATCTGAGGTCAACGAGGCTTTTACCGACCCAGTCGGCTTTGACGTCGATCTCCACCATACACACGTCCTCGGACAGCTCGAGCATATCCACAAAGCCCGCGCTGAGCAGGTTTTTCGCGAGTCGCAAGCCCGATTCGTTCTCGGGGAAGACGGTCTGATCCGCGCCGACGCGGGTATAGATGGTCTTCTGCATTTCGGTGGCGCATTTGGCGATAACGGTGCCGACACCCGCTTCCTT
Organism: Acutalibacteraceae bacterium; assembly: GCA_045533185.1. Classification (GTDB taxonomy): domain Bacteria; phylum Bacillota; class Clostridia; order Oscillospirales; family Acutalibacteraceae; genus UBA5905. The sequence goes on from JAZSHK010000055.1 coordinate 929, forward strand.
ACACAGCGTGATCGCCATCACGCTCGCTTCCATATTGCTGGCCATCGCGATGATGGCGACGTCGATACGGTCGATGCCGAGCTGGCGGAATACCGCAGGGTCGGTGATATCGGCGCATTTGCACACGGGGATGTCCGCGGCGAGATCGTTGACGACGGCTTCGTTGATGTCCACCGCCAGCACCTCCGCGCCGCTGTTGATGAGCTCTTTTGCGACCGCTTGTCCGTAGCGGCCGAGCCCGAATACAGCATACGTTTTTTTCATATTGAACCCCTCCGATCACCCGATCCGTACATCTTCGGTCGGGTTTTTGATATTGTTCTCGGTTTCTTTCTTAAAAGCAAAGGCAACTGCAAGCGAGATCGGCCCGATGCGGCCGAGATACATCGTCACCGTGACGATCAGCCGCCCTATGGTATTCAGCGTCGGTGTCAGTGCGCGGGAAAGGCCCACCGTGGCGGTGGCACTGACCGCTTCGTAGAGAATGTCCGGTATGGGCGCGTCGGTCACACACGCGAGAGAGAGCGTCGAGATAAACGCGATGGCAAAGGACATACATGTCACGCCGATCGCCTTATGCACCGCCGCCTTCGGCACGGTGCGCCCGAACAGGGTGACCTCGTTGCGGTTCTTGATCGCCGCGAGGGCCGCCGCCAGCAGCACGGCGAAGGTGACGGTCTTGATGCCGCCCGCCGTGCCGACGGGGGAGCCGCCGATAAACATCAGCAGCAGCGACAGGATCGTCGAGGCGTTGGTCAGCCCCTCCTGCGGGATGGTGAAGAAGCCCGCCGTTCTGGTCGTCACCGATTGGAAGAAGGCGGCTTGGAGCTTATCGTATAGGCTCATTCCCTGCATCGTCGCGGGGTTGTCGTGTTCAAAGACAAGGAACAGCACAGCACCGCCGACGATGAGCACAGCGGTCGAGGCGAGCACGATCTTACTGTGCAGGGTGAGGTAGCGCAGAGGACCGCCCTTTTTGAGCCGCGCTTCTTTGCACACCCGCAGGATGTCCCACCACACGATGTAGCCGAGACCGCCAAGCACGATGAGTGCGCAGGTGACAAGGTTGATAAGCGGGTTGGTCGCATAGGCGCTCAAGCTGTCCTCGGCGATGATGTCCAGACCTGCGTTGCAAAAGGCGGATACCGCATTAAAAATCGAGATCCAGACACCTTTTGCGCCGTATTCGGGGATAAACACGAGCATATACAGCAGTGCACCGATCCCCTCGATGAGCAGCGTCCCGAGGATGACTTTTTTGACGAATGCGCCGAGTCCCGACAGCGAATTGAGGTTGAACGCATCCTGAATGAGCACGCTGTCCGCCAGCCCGATCTTGCGCTGCAGCAGCAGAGCGAGCCCTGCCGTCACAGTGATGATGCCCAGCCCGCCGATCTGGATGAGAAGCAGGATGACGATCTGCCCGAACAGGCTCCAGTGTGCGACGGTCGGCACGACAACAAGCCCCGTCACGCAGGTGGCGGTCGTCGCGGTGAACAGTGCGTCGACAAAGGGTGTCGCCTCACCGCATGCCGTGCTGATCGGCAGGCAGAGCAGCACGGACCCGACCAGAATGGCGGCAAGGAAGCTGAGCAGAATGATCTGCGTTGTGGATAGTCGAAGCTTCATAGTTCATTCCGTTCTTTCTGATGAGAATAAGAGGAAATTTTGTGGTTATGCTGATTATAGCACACTCGCTATGGGATTTCCAGTATTTTATGTAAAGAACCGTATTTATCGATTGACATAGCGCAAAACAGCGTTGTATAATAGATCACATAGGAAGAAATTTCCGTAAAATTACTTTGGAGGGATCAACTATGTCAAAATACGCAGGTACCCAGACCGAAAAGAATCTTGAGGCCGCCTTTGCCGGCGAGTCGATGGCGCGCAACAAGTACACCTACTTCGCTTCCGTGGCGAAGAAGCAGGGCTTCGAGCAGATCGCGGCTCTGTTCCTCAAGACCGCAGACAATGAGAAGGAGCACGCCAAGATGTGGTTTAAGGAGCTCGAGGGCCTCGGCGACACCGCCGAAAACCTGAAGGCCGCCGCCGAGGGCGAAAATTACGAGTGGACGGATATGTACGCGGGCTTTGCCGAGACCGCGGAGAAGGAGGGCTTCAAGGAATTGGCCGCGAAGTTCCGTCTGGTCGCCGCGATCGAGAAGCATCACGAGGAGCGTTACCGCGCTCTGCTTAAGAACGTCGAGATGGCTGAGGTGTTCGCGAAGAGTGAAGTCAAGGTTTGGGAGTGCCGCAACTGCGGTCATTTGGTCGTCGGCACAAAAGCACCCGAGATCTGCCCGACCTGCGCTCATCCGCAGAGCTATTTTGAGATCCACGCCGAGAATTATTAATAGCAAAAAGTACGAGGGGTTCGCGGTGCGCGAACCCCTCGTTTTATATGGTTATCTCGTAAGTGTTATCGATCAAGATATAATTGACACGATGTTTTTGAGCAAGTGTCAATATATGCGCGTTATCCCGTAACACACTGTCCATCGTGCAATCGGTATCGTCTAAGCGCTGCTCAATGACGTTGGCGTATTGTTTGATCTCATCAAAATGCTGTT
>JAZSHK010000004.1:0-2054 GCA_045533185.1 Acutalibacteraceae bacterium
GACGATTGTGAGCTTTGTCTCGTTTGCTGTGCCGACATTGCCGCTTTTGCGGGTTGCGATTGCGGCGATTGGGTGTGTGTTGAAAGCAGGGATTGGGAAGAGCACTTCGATGCGGAGCACACCGTGAGTGCGGGCGGTCACAACAGCCGCCCTGCCCCCACGTGGGAGCGGGACGACACCTACCACTGGCATCCGTGCGTGTACTGCGATGCCACGGGTCATCGCACGGGAAAGAGCGCACACACCTACGATGCGACCGGTAAATGTACCGCGTGCTACTACGTAAAGGATGCAAAGGTCATCGTTGTTGCCCAGCCGAAGGATGTGACGTCGGTCATCGTGACCGGCCCGTATGTGGATTACGGCGAGCACAACCTCGCCCACTTCAGCGTGACGGCGATCGGTAACAGCGAGCTGACGTACACTTGGTGCCGTAGACAGTACGTCGGCGGCGAGCCTCGCTACGTGCCGCTCACGAATCCGTCGCCGGAAGAAACCTACGACGGCCCCAATCTGTATATTTATGCTCCCACCGATGCGTGCACTAACGACTATTACATTTGCTGTATCATCACCGATGAGGAAGGCAACGAGGTGAAAACGCGGGACGCCCTGCTCCGTGCCCGCCACGATTATCGCTATTGGCGGACGGACAAGCATTCATATGAAAAGGCCGAGAGAAATCTGTACGGTCACATTCTGCAGTGTGTGGCGGATGAATGCGGAAAGGCAACGCACCTGCGTCCGCACGAGGACGAGGACCGCGACACCTACTGCGACATCTGCGGCTTTGAGATCGGTAAGATCCTCATCGTAAAGCAGCCCCGCGATACGCGTGACGTCTTCGTGCCCAGCGCGGACGAGTACTACGATGAGAGGAACATCGCCCACTTCGCGGTGGAAGCGATCGGTGAAGGTGCGCTCACCTATACCTGGTGCCGCAAGCAGTACGTCGGCGGTGTGCTGACCTATGTGCCGCTGCAAAACCCGAGTGAGGGCGAGTGCTATGACGGGCCCGACCTGTATATGTTTGCTCCCACCGATGCGTGCTATGTGGAGTATACCTACGCCTGCATCATCACCGACGAGGCCGGCAACGAGACACGCACGGTGGATGTGGTACTGCGCGCCAAGCATAATTATCAATACTATGAGCAATACAAATCGCACGAAAACCCGTATCCCGATGCCAAAAGACGGTACAGCGCCCACAAGTTGTGCTGTGTCGGTGAAGGGTGCGGGAAGGTGACACGGTATCGCTCGCATGTGGACGAAAATCTGGACTACATCTGCGACATCTGTGACTTAAAAAAGGATATGTACGACGAGCCGGGCATCTTCATCACCGCTCCCAAAGAGGGTGCACTGCCCAGCTACACCGTCACCGTTGACCGCCCCCTGTGCTACCGTGCCGTGGGGAACAGCACGAACTATACCCAGCACCGCTTCTGGCTTGTCTCGGACAACGGCGTGGATAACTGGCGGCTGATCGACAAAAACACCCCCTTTGTGGCGGGTAAGTATTACAAGGTCGAGATTGAGCTGGAAACGGCGGCAGGCTACGAATTTTGGCCGATGGTCTCCTACGACGGCTGTGAGCCGTACATCTGGGCGGAGGTCAACGGCAATCAAACGAAAGCGCATAAGACCTACGGCAAAGATCCGGACCACTACATCACTGTCCATTACGAATTCGGTATGTGCAACGACAGTGTGATCGAAAATATCGTCATTGACAACGTGACCGAGCCCGTGGCGGGACAGAAACCGACCTATTCCGCTACGGTGCGTGGCAGCGGCTATTATATAGACTCGTCCCAAAATAGCTATTACGATGACTGGATGAACGATCAAAAGTTGTACTACGTCAAGAACGGTATCGGTTGGTTTGATATGACAGAATTCGATTGGGTCTACGAAAATGACACGTTTATACCCGGTCACGAGTATCAGATCAGCGTATATCTTAAGACAGAGGATGGCTATACGTTTCATCACGACCGCTGGCTCGAAATGCTCTTTACCGCCTCGGTGAACGGCACGGCGGCGGAAGG
>JAZSHK010000131.1:0-23791 GCA_045533185.1 Acutalibacteraceae bacterium
CGGTTGGTCTGTCCGTACAGCAGACGGCTCTGCGCACGGGTGATGTACAGCTCTTCTCTGGCGCGGGTGATCGCCACATAGCACAGGCGGCGATCCTCCTCCAGCTCGTTCGGGTCGAACATCGTCTGATACCCCGGGAAAATACCGTCCTCAAACCCGGGCAGCAGCACCACGGGGAACTCCAGCCCCTTCGCGGCGTGCATCGTCATCAGCACCGCCGCATCCGCGTCCGCATCGTAATTGTCGATATCGGTCATCAGCGCCTGCTCCTCGAGGAAGCCCGCGAGCTCCGCGTAATCCTCGCCGCAGTTCTTCTCATACTGCTGGATGGACGAGGACAATTCTTCCAGGTTCTCGACGCGCCCTGCCTCGGCATCCCCCTGCGCCTTCCACATCGCAAGATAGCCCGTGATCTCCAGCATCGTGGTATACAGCAGGTGCAGGGAGTTCTCGGGATCCTCCGATAGCCGCCGCAAGTCGTCCATCATCGCCGTAAAGGCGGTGAGCTTGCCGGCCGCGCGGCTGAGGTCGGGGAACTCGGCGGCACGGGCAAACACGCTGTACAGCGACTCGCCCAGACCCGCGGCGATCTGCGCCGCCTTCTCGATGGTCGCATCGCCGATGCCCCGCTTCGGCTCGTTGATGATGCGGCGCAGGCTGACCTCGTCCTCGGGGTTGTTGATGACCCGCAGGTACGCCATCGCGTCCTTGACTTCCTTCGTGTCGTTGAAGCGGTGGCCGCCGATGATGCGATACGGCACGCCGCTCTTGATGAGCGCCTGCTCGATGGCGTTGGACTGCGCGTTGGCGCGGTAGAGCACCGCGTATTCGCTGAATTTGCGCCCCTGCGACACGCCCGTGAGGATGGTGTCAGCAATGAACCTGCCCTCCTCCTCGGCGTTGTCCACCACCACGGTGCGGATGGGATCACCCTCGGCGTTCTCCGTCCACAGGGTCTTGCCCTTTCGGCCGACGTTCTTCGCAATGACCGCGTTGGCGGCGTCAAGGATGCGCGCCGTCGAGCGGTAGTTCTGCTCCAGACGGATAACGCGGCAGTTGCGGAATTCATCCTCGAAATTGAGGATATTCTCGATCGTCGCGCCGCGGAATTTGTAAATACTCTGGTCGTCGTCACCGACCACACAGAGGTTGCCCGATCTCTGTGCGAGCAGGTGGATGAGCTCATACTGCGCGTGGTTGGTGTCCTGATACTCGTCCACCATTAAGTAACGGTAACGATTCTGATATCGCTCGAGCACCTCAGGGAATTTCCTGAACAGCTCCACGGTGCGGCACAGCAGATCGTCAAAGTCCATCGCGTCCGCTTCCCGCAGGCGCTTTTGGTATGCCGCATAGGCACGCGCGACAAGGCGCAGACGAATATCGCCGCCGCTCGCGTGACGCGCGGCGTATTCCGCAGGCTCGATCAGCTCGTCCTTCGCGCGGCTGATCTCGCCGAGGATCGCCTTATGCCCAAGCGTCTTCTCGTCGATGTTCAGCTCCTTCATACAGGTCTTCATCAGTCGGCGGCTGTCATCGGTATCGTAGATGGTGAAATGGCGGGAATAGCCGAGATATTCCCCCTCGCGGCGCATAATGCGTGCGCAGAAGGAGTGGAAGGTGCTCGCCGCGACCTCGTCCCCCTCCTCACCGAGCATCCGCACAAGGCGCTCCTTGAGTTCCCCCGCCGCCTTATTGGTGAAGGTGATGGCGAGGATGCGGTAGGACGGGCAGGGATCGACCGCGAGCAGACCCACGAGCTCGCCGTCGAGCGGAACAAGCCCTGCCGCGCAGTCGCGTAGCTTTTGCTCCTGCTCGGACGAGATAAACGCGGGGATCTCGGTCGCGTGATACGCACCGCCGAAGCGCACGAGATTGGCGATGCGGTTGACCAGCACCGTGGTCTTGCCGCTGCCCGCGCCCGCGAGAATGAGCAGCGGGCCGTCGGTGTGGAACACCGCCTGCCGCTGCGGCGCGTTCATCCGCGCAAACTGACGGTCAAGGATCGCCTGCCGCAACGTGACAAATTCTTGTGGAGTAAGCATATACATACCTCTTTAACGGTCACAAAGAGGCTGAGCAAGCACCTTGCCCAGCCTCTTGATAGGATTTCTTGTAAATTAGCCGAACAGCGTCAGCAGAACACCCGCCGCCACCGCCGAGCCGATAACGCCCGCAACATTCGGACCCATCGCATGCATCAGCAGGAAGTTCGCAGGATTCTCGCTCTGGCCGACCTTCTGCGACACACGCGCCGCCATCGGCACCGCCGACACACCGGCCGAGCCGATGAGGGGGTTAACCTTGCCGCCGGTGACAGCGTACATCACCTTACCGAGCAGTACACCACCGGCCGTGCCGAAGCAGAACGCGATGAGGCCGAGGCAGATGATGAGCAGCGTGGTGGGCTTGAGGAAGTTATAGGCATTCGCCGTCGCACCGACCGTCACGCCGAGGAAGATGGTAACGATGTTCATCAGCTCGTTCTGCGCGGTCTTGCTGATGCGATCGACCACGCCGCTCTCGCGCATCAGGTTGCCGAGCATCAGCATACCGATCAGCGGAGCCGCCGAGGGCAGCAACAGCACACAGATGATGGTGACAATGATCGGGAAGAGGATCTTCTCGGTCTTGGACACGGTGCGCAGCTGGGTCATCACGACCGAGCGCTCCTTCTTGGTGGTCAGCGCCTTCATAATCGGCGGCTGGATGATCGGCACCAGCGCCATATACGAATACGCCGCCACCGCGATCGCGCCGAGCAGCTCGGGCGCGAGCTTCGAGGTCAGGAAGATGGCAGTCGGACCGTCCGCACCGCCGATAATGGCGATGGATGCTGCCTGCGCGGGGGTAAAGTCAATGCCCCACGCCTCCGCGAATGGCAGCAGATTGAGGCAACGTGCACCGAAATAGGTCACGAAGATGCCGAACTGTGCCGCCGCACCGAGCAGGAAGCTCTTCGGGTTGGACAACAGCGGTCCAAAGTCGGTCATCACGCCGATGCCGAGGAAGATCAGCGGCGGGTAGATGCCGAATTTCACGCCCTGATAGAGATACCACATCAGACCGCCCTGCTCAAAGTGCTGCCAGTGCGGCACGATGAACGTCACGTCACCGGAAGAAAGATCGCCGTTGACCTTGTAGACGCTGTCACCGCTGTAAATGACCTGCACCTCGTCACCGTTGGCGTTGGTGACGGTCTTGACCTGCGAATAGTACTCGGGATTGAGGGTCAATTCCTGCTCATAGACGGGATAGACCTGCTCATAGGTACCGTTAACATACTGCACAAGCTCCGCGTCCGTAAACGCAACCATCGAGTTGCGCTGAGGATCCATCACGCCGCCGAGCGGCAGATTGACGAGCAGCATACCGAACGCGATCGGCAGCAGCAGCAGGGGTTCAAACTGCTTCTTGATGGCCAAGAAGAGCAGCACGCAGGCGATGGCGATCATAATGAGATTCTTCCAACCGCCGTTCTCAAAATTGAGGAGCTGAGCGAGGCCGGAGCCCGCCCACAGATCCGCAAGGGCATTCAAAAACTGTTGCATCGTTTACTCCTCCTTACTTTTTCATAATGCTGCGCACAGCATACTGCTTGCCGGCGGGAGCCATACACGCGATCGCACCGGAGATCGCCGCGACCGTCTCGTCGGGGATGCCGTTCTGAATCTCGGGCTTCGTGGACACGGGCTCGGTGTTGCCCACCGCGGCGACAGGCGCGGGAGCGGGAGCCGCAGGCGCGGCTGTGGGAGCGGCAGTCATCTTCGCGCCGCTCTCGAGGCGGGACATGATCGCACCGAATGCCCAAAACACGAACACCAACAGCAACAGCACCGAAAACACCACGACCAGACCGGTCACAATGGTGAGTCCCGCATCGCTGAGGATCGCACCGGCGGTTTCTTTTGCCAGTAATACCATTTTCATCATTCCTCCAGGTTCTTTTTTGAGCAGTCGAAAAAAATCCCATCCCCGCCCATTATAAAACAGTAGTATTATACTACCCTTTCCGCAAAAAAGCAATCGTTATTTCGGGAAAATTTCGGTTTTTTGTGATTTTTTTGTCAGAGACAGGCGCATAGCGCAAAAAAGCGCAAAACACGACAGTAATTCACACATTATTCACAAAAGCGCGTTGCGGCGTGTTATAATTAATAGGTTATTGATTTAGAAAGAAGCTGCGCCGTATGCCGACCGTTGATAACGACCTTCAGCAAACCCCAAAAACGTCAAAGCGTCCCGCGTGGTCGGCGACCCGCTCACTCGGCGCGCACATCTCCCTCACCGTCACGCGGCGGAGCCTGATCGTCGGCGGCGTGCTCACCGCACTGCTGCTTGCCCTCGTGCTGCTGCACACGCCGCGCTTCCTGCAAGCCGAGGTCACGCAAGGCGCGCTGCTGTACGGGCTGTGCCTTGCCGCCTGCCCCATCATCGGTCTGATCGCCGCGATGCGGGTCGATCTGCCGAAGAGGGCGGAAATCATCGTCAACACGGCGGTCGTTCTGCTGTTGCCCATCGTCGCAATGACGATGGCGGAGTGTCTCAACGGCGTGTTCACCTGGGACTGGTCTCCGCGCACCCTGCTGCTCAATTACATCCTTTATATGCTGTTCTACGGCACGGTGTACGTCCTCTCGGGCAGCTACCGCCTGCCGATGCTGGTGGTGAACGCCCTTGTCTTTCTCCTCGCGCTGACGAATTATTACGTCAAGTCGTTCCGCGGCACGCCCTTCGTCCCGATGGATCTGTTTGCCGCGGGCACCGCCGCGAACGTGGCCTCCGCCTACGACTTCTCCTTCAATTATCAGGTGGTCATCGCGGTGCTGCTGCTCGTCTTCCTCACCGTCACCGCCCTGCGGATGCGCACCCCGCGGATGCACTTCATCCTCAAGGTCGCCTCCCGCGTCTTTTTCGGTGTGCTCACCGTCTGCATCGTGTCGATCTACCTCTTCACCGATCTGTACGCGCAGGCGGGGCTCTCCCCCGACTTCTGGAGCCAGAGCCGCGGCTACCGCAGGACGGGCGTGGTGATGAACTTCTGTCTTAACACCAAATACATCTCCGTCAAGGAGCCTGCAGGCTATGACGCAAACAAGATCGACGACATCGTCACCGACGCGATCGGCGAGAGCAATAACGCGGTGGGCAACGGCGTAACCCCGAACATCATCTGCATTATGAACGAGTCGCTTTCGGATCTGTCGGTGCTCGGCGATCTTGAGACCAACGTCGATTATATGCCCTTCCTGCGTAACCTGTCCGAAAACACGGTGCGCGGCAATCTCTACGTTCCCGTCATCGGCGCGAGCACCAGCAACTCAGAGTTTGAGTTCCTTACGGGTGCGCCGATGTCCTTCTTCCCCGCGGGCAGCAACGCCTTTATGCTGTATGTGAAAAACCCGCTCTACTCGCTCGTGTCTACGCTCGGTGCGCAGAACTATACACAGCTTGCATTCCACCCGTATTATGCCAGCGGCTGGAACCGTCCGAACGTATATAAAAACCTCGGCTTCACCCGCTTCGATTCCATTAACTCGATCATCAGCTACGACACTCTCATCGCCTATCAGAACAGCGGCTACAGCACCGCGGTGCTCGAGGAGCTGGTCGCGCAGGAATACCCCTACGACGACGTGCTGCTGCGGCGGTATGTCAGCGACAGCTATGACTACAAAAAGGTCATCGAGATGTACGAAAATCGCGACACCGGTCAGCCCTTCTTCCTCTTCAACGTCACGATGCAGAACCACGGCGGCTATACCGAAAAAACCGAGAACTTCATCGAGGACGTCTACGTCACGGGCATTAACGGTGTGACCGATCCCGCTTTTGCCACCGCCTACCCGAAGGCAAACCAGTATCTCTCGCTCATCAAGGCATCCGACGCGGCGTTTGAGGAGCTGGTCAACTACTTTGCACGGCAGGATGAGCCGACCGTCATTTGTATGTTCGGCGATCATCAGCCAAATGTCGAGAGTTCGTTCGTTAACCGTCTGCAGGGCGTGTCGAGTGAACTCGAGCTGACCACCGAGCAGCTGCAACGGAAATATATCACCCCGTTCTACATCTGGGCAAACTACGACATTGAGGAGCATCAGATCGACCGTCTCGGCGCGAACTACCTCTCGTCTTATCTGATGCAGGTCGCCGGCGTGAAGATGCCCGCCTATAATCAGTATCTCCTAAAGCTCAGCGAGACGCTGCCCGTCGTCAACACCGTCGGTGTCATCGACGCCGAGGGCAACCACTACGCGTTTGGCGGCAAGACCCCCTACGACGCGCTCATTGCCGACTATAAGAAGGTCGTGCACAACCTCATCTTCGATGAAAAGAACCGCTGTGATGACATTTTCACAGTCAACTGACAAGCAAAAACACCCGCTCGGTGAGCGGGTGTTTTATTCTTCTCATTTTTGTGGCGTATCCTCGCCGAAGGTGCGCAGTACCCCGACCGTCATCGGGACAGACACGATAAACGAGATCACGTCCGCGAGCGGCTGGGCGAGCTGAACACCGAGCAACGGATCGATCACCCCACGCGTGAGGGTAAACAACAGCGGCAAGCCAAGCACCAGCGGGATAAAAAAGATCCCCTGCCGCGACATCGAAAGAAAGCTGGCTCTGCCCACCTTACCGATGGTCTGCAGCATCATATTCCCTGAGGTGTACCACCCCATAAACGGCAGGCCGACACACATCAGCCGTAGGGACAGCGCCCCGATCGGGATGACCGCGGGATCGTCGCTGAACAGCCCGACGAGCTGCGGTGCGAACACCGCGCCCGCGATCGCCGCCGCGGTGAGGATCACCGTCGACACCCGTGCGCAGAAATGAAACGCACGCTTAACGCGGCTGTACAGTCCCGCGCCGAAATTAAACCCGCAAACGGGCTGAAAGCCCTGCCCAAAGCCGATGACCGCCGAGAATGCGAGATGCATCACCCGCGTGGCGATGGACATCGCCGCGATGGCGGGATCGCCGCCGAAGGTCCCCGCCATATAGTTGAGGCATATCGTGGACGCACTGGAAAGACCCTGCCGACACAAGGTTGGAAGACCGCCGCGCAGGATCACACCGTAGTCGCTGAGGCGCGGGCGGAATAAGCGCAGTCGGATGCGCAGATTATCTCCGCGACTGCAGCAGAACAGCAAAATGCAAAAGCCGACAAACTGGCTCAGCGCCGTCGCGAGTGCCGCACCCGACACACCCATATCCAGCACGAAGATGAACACGGGATCGAGCGCGACGTTGAGCACCGCCCCCGCACCCATTCCGAGCATCCCGTAAAAAGCGTTGCCCTGGAAGCGCAGTTGATTATTGAGCACCAGCGACGAGGTCATATACGGCGCGCCGAATAGGATGATGCGCAGGTAGTCCTTCGCATAGGGCAAAATGGTCTCGGTCGAGCCGAGCAGGCGCGCGAGCGGCGTGAGAAACATAAGCCCCAGCACCATAATCAGCCCACCCGTCAGCAGAGCGGAGAAAAAGCCGATCGACGCGAGGCGCTGTGCCTCATCGGTCTTCTCCTGCCCGAGTAGGCGGGAGATCGCGTTGCCCGACCCCTGTCCAAAGAAGAAGCCGCACGCCTGAATGATCGCCATAAAGGAGAAAACAACGCCCACCGCACCCGTAGCGCTGGTGTTGTGCAGCTGCCCGACAAAGAAGGTGTCCGCCATATTGTAAAAGGCGGTGATGAGCATCGTGGTGATGGTGGGGATCGCGAGACGCCCCATCAGCCGCTCCACCGGATAGGTGGTCATACGGACAAATTTCTCGTGTTGTTCCATAGCTTACAGCAACGTGCGCCGCAGCGTCTCGCCATCGAGAGCAGACAGCATCGCGGGCGGCACGTCGAGCACCGTCTTACAGCCCGACTGCCCCGCCTGCGCCAGACGATACACGCCGCGCGCATACGCGAGCAGGACACTCGAGGTAAATTCGGGGTTGGAATCCAGCGTCAGCTTGTATTCGATGACGTGGGTGTGCTCGCCGTTCTTTCCCGTGCGGCCGCTGCGCAGGACACAGCCGCCGTGCGGAATACCGCTGTGATCCCGTGCCATCTCCTCGGCGGTGATGAAATGCACCGTGGTATCGTAGGGTTCAAAGTAGTTAGGCATCGTCTTGATCTCGTGCTCAATGCGCACACGATCCGCGCCCTCCTCGGCGACGACGAAGCACTCACGCGTGTGCTTCTGCCGCGTCGTCAGCTCGGGCTGCTCGCCGCGGCGCACAGCCTCCACCGCCGCCTCAACGGGGATGGTATACTGGCGCGCATCCGCGACACCGTCGATGCGGCGCACCGCATCCGAGTGACCTTGGCTGACGCCCTTGCCCCAGAAGGTGTAATCCGCGCCCTGCGGCAGAATCGCCTGCGCGTAGAGGCGGTTGAGGGAAAACATCCCCGGGTCCCAGCCCGCGGAAATGAGCGCGACCTTGCCGCCCGCCGTCGCCGCGGCATCCACGTTCGCGAAATGCACGGGGATGTTCGCGTGGTTATCGAAGCTGTCGACGACGTTAAAATGCGCCGCCAGCTCGGGGGTCTGGGTCGGCAGATCGGTCGCACTGCCGCCGCAGAGGATCATCACGTCGATCTTATCCTTGTAGTCGAGCACCTCGCGGGTGTTCGCCACCGTCACGCCGTCAAACACCGTCTTAACGCTTGCCGGATCGCGGCGGGTGAACACCGCGACAAGCTCGGTATCGGGATTCTGCCGAATGGCACACTCCACGCCGCGGCCGAGATTGCCGTAGCCGTAAATACCGATACGAATTGCCATAAATATCACTCCTATATATAGAATCAAGGATTAAACTTTACTTAGGCTCGCGACGTTCTCACAATGCGCCGTTCGGGGGAATAAGTCCACGGGCTGCACAGACTTGACCGCATAGCCCTTTTCGCCGAACAGCTTGAGATCGCGCGCCAGCGTCGCGGGATCACAGGACACGTACACCACCCGCGCGGGCGCCATCGCCACCACCGTGTCAATGAGCGCGGGGTCGCACCCCTTGCGCGGCGGATCGAGCACGATCACGTCGGGGCGCACGCCCTCGCGCGCAAGCTGTGCGGCGGCATCCGCCGCATCCGCGCAGATGAAACGCGCATTCGTGACACCGTTGACCTCGGCGTTGCGACGGGCGTCCTCCACCGCAGCGGGGACGACCTCGACGCCGATCACCTGCGCGGCGCGATGTGCCATCGACAGCCCTATGGTGCCCGTACCGCAATAGAGGTCGAGCAGGGTCTCCTGCCCCGTCAGTGCGGCCGCGTCCGCGGCGAGCGCATACAGCTTTTCCGTCTGCGCGTGGTTGACCTGATAAAACGAGTGCGGTGACAGCCGAAACCGCAGGCCGCACAGCTCATCCTCGATCGCGTCCTCGCCCCACAGCGTAAACCCACCGTCACCGAGGATCACATTCGTGCGCGCGGGATTGATGTTCACCACCAAGGACGCGAGCTTCGGCGCGGCGGCGCGCACCGCGTCAACCAGCGCGGGCACGGCGGGCAGCTTCCCGCTCGTGCACACGAGACACACCATCAACTGCCCGCTGACCGCGCCCTCGCGGATGTAGATATGTCGCACAAGCCCTTTATGGGTCTCTTCATTATAAGCAGGGACGGAATACGACCGCATCCAACCGGCGATCGCATCCAGCACTGCACGAAAGCCCGCGGGCTGCAGTAAGCAGTCGCGGCAGGCGACGATGCGATGACTGCGCGGCGCGAAGAAGCCCATCACGGGCCCGTTCTCCCCCGCCGCGACGGGGAACTGCGCCTTGTTGCGGTAACGGTCGGGCTCATCCGCCGCCACCAAAGGTAACGGCTCAACATCCAGCCCGCCGACGCGGCGCATGGTGTCGCGCACCCATTGGTGCTTATACCGACATTCCGCCTCATAGGTGATGTGCCGCCACGCACAGCCGCCGCAACGACCGAACACGCCGCAGTCCCGCTCAACCGTGCGGTCCGCCGAGGGGATGAGCAGCTCCTCCACCCGTCCGAAGGCGTGGGTCTTCTGCGCCTTGACAATGCGGCAGAGGATGCGATCCCCCACCGCCGTATAGGGGATAAACACCACAAGCCCCGGCGCAGGAACATCCGCGTCCACATAGCGGGCAACGCCGCTGCCCTCGCCCGTCACGCCCGTGACGGTCAGCTCGACGAGCTGATTCTTCGCCAACGCCATCGTGTCCTCCCCTTTCCTATATTTCTCAATTGTATTATTGTACACGATTTTTACGCAAATAACAAGTGTTTTCATAAAGAAAAAAGCGTCCGTAACGGACGCTTTTTCAAGATTTTTCCATAATAACGCTGTCAGCCGCCGGAGCCGAAGCGTTCGGGGCGCTTGATGCGGTTCCACGCATCATACGACGTGCGGGCGTCCGCCTCCTCAAGCAGGAGCTGTTCTTCGCTCTGCTCGCCGCTCGCGCTGACCGTGCACTCTAAGATGCGGTATGTACGCCCGTCGTAACGAAAGCGATAATGCTTCGACCCGACAGCGTGCTCGCCGAGGGTGAAAAATTCTCGCGGACCGCGCTCGCCGCGGTCACGATTTTGCCGATTATTGTTTGCCATTCTCTCCACCGTCCTCAAACCAGATCCAGCGCCTGCTTGATAAGCTCGACCGCACCGTCGATGCCGAAGCGATGGCTGTTCACCGTCAGGTGGTAGTTGTTGCAATCGCCCCAGTCCTTGTCAGTGTAATACTCATAATGGCGCGCGCGGGCGCGATCGCGCTCCCGCACCGTCGCCTCGGCACGGCGGGGTGCCACGCCGCACTGCTCGACAGCGCGCTCAATGCGCGCTTTGATCGGCGCGTGGACGAACACGCTGAACACGTCAAAGTCGTCCTTAAGGATATGGTCGGCGCAGCGGCCGACGATGACACAGGAGCCCTGCTGCGCGACCTCTTTGAGCGCGTTGGACTCGGCGATATAGACCTGATCCGCCATCGCCTTATCGCCGCCGTGGCGATAGCCGCCCGTCGCAAGACTGAACAACAGACTGCTGATAAACTTTTGCTCCTCTTCCTCCAAAAAATCGGTGGAAAGTCCGCTGTTCTTCACCGCGGTATCGACAAAATTCCTGTCGTAATACGGGACGCCCAGCTGCTCGGCCAATCGCTGCCCGATCTCACTGCCGCCGCTGCCGTATTCACGGCTGATGACGATGATCTGACCCTCTTTCACGCCTGCTCCTCCTCAAACACGATCGTATATAATCCGAAAATCCAACATTATATACTTATACAATAATTTTATCGTGTAGAAGGAAAAGTGTCAATATTGTTAATCAATATATTTGCGCAAAATGGCGCGGGATCGGCAAAAAAATTCAGGAAATTTTAAGCTGCAGACGGAATTTATCCGCGATCATCGCGATAAATTCCGAGTTGGTGGGCTTGCCACGGCTGTTGTGGATGGTATAGCCGAAGTAGGAATTGAGCACGTCGATGTCTCCCCGATCCCACGCGACCTCGATGGCGTGACGGATCGCGCGCTCGACGCGCGACGAGGTCGTACCGTGCCGCTTGGCGACCGCAGGATACAGCCGTTTGGTAACCGCGTTGATGATCTGATCGTCCTCAATCGCCATCAGGATCGCGTCACGCAGATACTGATAGCCTTTAATATGCGCAGGGACGCCGATCTGATGAATGATCTCGGTGACACGCATCTCGATGCTGCTGCCCTGCACCTCGCGGCGGCGAAGTGTCTCACCCAACCGCGGCACATCGACCTCGCCGCACAGCGTGAGGATGCGGCTCGCCATCTCAGCGGCGTCAAAGGGCTTAAGGAAATAATAATCCGCCCCCGCGCTCATCGCCTCGCGCTCCAGCGCGGGGTTATCGAAGCCCGACATCAGCATCACCAGCGGCCGTCTCGGCAATTCCAGCGCGGGCATACTGCGCAGCACGCCGAGCGCATCCATTCGCGGCAGGAAAAAGTCCATGATCACCACGTCGGGGCATTCCCTCTTCATCGCCGCTAATACCGCCTGCCCATCCTTTTCCGTCATTGTTACATCCAATCCCTTGGATTTCATCACATTGGCGCAGGGTATCGCAAAATACTCGCTGTTATCCGCCAATAAGACACTGATTTTTCTTCCCATTTTCCGATTTCTCCCTTGATTTTGTCTGCCGGCGAGGGTATATTACCATATTCTCCCAATAGATGCAAGAGGGAAATTCACTTTTTTCACATTATTTTTTTGCATTTTGTGTGTCGAAAAGAAAAATAAGCGGAATTTTTGCCGCAATTTGCGGGTTTTGGTCAAAAGGAAACGGGTGCGAGCAATATTCGCACCCGTTGAAAATGTGAATTTAGCGAACGATCGAGTAGATCAGCGGAAGGTCCGTCGGTTTATCCGTCTGATAGGTAATCGCGCGTTCAATCAGCGCCGTCGCCTGAGCGAATGCGCCTTTGTTGCCGCTGTACAGCGTGCAAAGGGCATCGCCTTTACGCACCAGATCACTGCGCGTTTTGCGCAGGACGATGCCCGCACGATGGTCGATGGTATCCTCCTTCGTCAGGCGGCCCGCACCGAGCAGTACCGCGGCGTGGCCGATCTGCTCCGCATCCATCCGTGCGATATACCCGTCGCAGAGCGCGAGCACCTCACACGTGTACGGCGCGGCGGGAAAGCGCGACACATCGTCGATATACGCAACATCTCCGCCCTGCGCGGCGATCCACGCCCGCATCTTGGCCAGTGCCGCGCCACTGTCCAGCGTCTCCCGCACGCGGCGCGCCGCCTCCTCGGGCGACCACCCGAAGGTCAGCGACACGATCTGCGTCGCCAATGCCTCGCACACCTCTCGCAGAGCACCGCGGCTCTCGCCCTTTAAGACGGCGACCGCCTCCTGCACCTCCAGCGCATTGCCGACGGCACAGCCAAGCGGCACGTCCATCGAGGTGATGAGCGCCGCCATATTGCGCCCGCAATCCTTGCCGATGTCCACCATCGCGCGGGCGAGCTGCTCGGCCTGCTCGGGTGTTTTCATAAACGCGCCGCTACCAACCTTCACATCCAGCACGATGTTGTGCGAGCCTGCGGCGAGCTTCTTGCTCATAATGCTCGCGGTGATGAGCGGGATGCTGTCCACCGTGGCAGTGACGTCCCGCAGGGCGTACAGCTTTTTATCCGCAGGCGTGAGATTGCCCGTCTGCCCGATGACCGCTAGCCCCACCTCGTCGATCTGCCGCAGGAATTCCGCAGTCGACAGCGATGTGCGGTAGCCGGGGATGGACTCGAGCTTATCCACCGTGCCGCCCGTGTGGCCGAGGCCGCGGCCCGACATTTTCGTCATCTTGCCGCCGAGCGCCGCGACGATGGGCGCGACGATAAGCGAGGTCTTGTCCCCCACGCCGCCGGTGGAATGCTTATCCGCCGACAGCGCGCCGTAGCGCGACAGATCGACCGTGTCGCCCGAATGCGCCATCGCATCCGTCAGCGTGACCGTCTCGCGGCGGCTCATCCCGCGATAGTAGATCGCCATCATCAGCGCCGCCGCCTGATAGTCGGGGATGTCCCCCGCGGTATAGCCCTCCACAAAGAAGCGGATCTCCTCATCGGTCAGCTCGCCGCCGTCCCGCTTCTTGCGGATAATGTCCACCGTATGCAGCATCGGTCTGTCTCTCCTTTATTTCAGCGTAAAGCTCAGCGGCAACAGCTCGCTGAGCGTGTGTGTCTCACCGTTGCCATCCGCGTCCTTAACCAGAATAATCGGCATATCGGGCGAGCAGAACTCCGCGAGCACCTGACGGCACACCCCGCAGGGCGGGAACACGCCCGCGATCTCGCCGTCCTTGCCGCCCGCGACCGCGAGCATCGCAAACTCCCGCTCGCCCTCGCTGACCGCCTTAAACACCGCGGTACGCTCGGCGCACACCGTCGGGGTGTAGGAAGCATTCTCAATATTGCAGCCCGTATACACGCGGCCGCTCTCACCGAGCAACGCCGCGCCCACACGGTAGCCCGAATAGGGCGCATAAGCGGCATTCATTGCGCTTATCGCTATTAAGGCAAGTTCCTTTACATCCATAACGACACCTCTATTTCGTAATCTCCTGCCAAAAGCTCTCGCCGTCGCCGACAAACGGCACGCCGAGCGCCTCGGCAACGGTCGCGCCGATGTCCGCGAAGGTCGCGCGCGTGCCGAGATTGACCGCCCGCACCCCTGCACCGCAGACAAGCAGCGGCACGTATTCGCGGCTGTGATCGGTGCTGTCGTCGCCGGGGTCACAGCCGTGGTCGGCGGTGATGAAGAGGATGTCCTCCTCCCCCATCTCGGCGAGAAAGCGCGGCAGCCAGCGGTCAAACGCCGCGAATGCCGCGGCATAGCCGTCGACATCCTGCCGATGGCCGTACAGCATATCGAAATCCACCAAATTGACAAAGCATAAGCCCGTGAAATCCTCGTTAAGCGCGGTCAACGCCGCGTCCATCCCCTCGACGTTGGAGTGGGTCATCACCGAGCGGGTCACACCGCGCCCCGCGAAGATGTCCGCGATCTTGCCGACGGTGTAGACCGTCTGCCCCGCCGCCTTGACCGCATCGAGCAGGGTCTCGCGCGGCGCTTCGACCGAAAAATCGCGGCGATTGGCGGTGCGGGTGAAGCTCGGCACCTCACCGATAAACGGACGGGCGATCACACGCCCGACCGCGTGCTCGCCGCACAGGATCTCCCGCGCCGCGCGGCAATAATCGTATAACTGCTCGGGCGGCACGAGCTCCTCGTGCGCCGCGATCTGAAACACACTGTCTGCCGAGGTATAGACGATGAGAGCGCCGCTGTCGAGATGCTGTTGCCCGTAGTCCTTGATGACCTCGGTGCCCGAATAGGGCTTGTTGCACAGCACGCCGCGCCCCGTCGCCGCCTTGAAGGCATCGATCACCTCGGGCGGGAAGCCCTCGGGATAGGTCGGCAGGGCGCGGGGCGAAATCACCCCCGCGATCTCCCAATGCCCGATGGTGGTGTCCTTGCCCATCGAGCGCTCGGCGAGCCGCGCCACCGCCGCCGTCGGAGTATCGGTCGCGCCGATATAATCGACGCCGTCGATATTGCCCAGCCCCAAGCGGCGCATAGTGGTCGCATCGAACGCGGGCGACGCGGCGATACGGCGCAGGGTGTTACACCCCGCGTCACCGAACGCCGCCGCATCGGGCAGTGCGCCGATGCCGCAGGAATCGAGCACGATCAAAAATACCCGTTTCATTCGTTAATCTCCCAATTTCTTGACGGTTTTCAGCGCGAGCTCCATCATTTCGGTAAAGGAATTCTGCCGCTCCTCGGCGGTGGTCGCCTCACCCGTGATGAGGTGATCCGACACGGTGCAGATCGCGAGCGCCCGCTTACCGCACCGCGCGGCGTTCATATACAGCGCCGCCGCCTCCATCTCGGTCGCAAGCACCCCCATTTTCGCCCAAGCGGGCACCGATTCGTCATCGCGATAGAAGGTGTCGGACGAGAGGATGTTGCCGACATGGAATCGCAGTCCCATCTCCTCGGCGGTGTCGGCGCAGATGCGCAGCAGTGACCAGTCCGCGATCGGCGCAAACGTGCCGGGCAGACCGTACTGCTCGGCGTAGTTCGAGTTGGTGCACGCACCCATCCCGAGCACGATATCCCGCACACGGATGTCGGCACGGTATGCCCCCGCCGAGCCAATACGCAGAATGTTCTGCACGTCGAAAAAGTTAAACAGCTCGTAGGAATAGATGCCCATTGACGGCATCCCCATCCCGCTCGCCATCACGCTCACCCGCGTGCCTTCGTAGGTGCCGGTGTAGCCCTGAATACCGCGCACGTTGTTGACGAGCTTTGCGCCCTCGAGAAAATTTTCGGCAATGAATTTTGCCCGCAGAGGATCGCCCGGCATCAGCACCGTCGGCGCAAAGTCCGCGGGGGTCGCGTTAATATGCGGAGTCGGATAGTTTGCCATCAGAAGCACGCCCTTTCTCGGATTCTTTCACCAGTTTCACAATGCGGCTGGTGCCGAGGCGATCCGCCCCGAGCGACACGAAATCCGCCGCATCCTGCATCGTAGAAATACCGCCCGCCGCCTTGACCTTAACGTGTGGGGCGACATTTGCGCGCATCAGCGCGACGTCCTCGCGGGTCGCACCGCCGGTCGAAAAGCCGGTCGAGGTCTTAATAAAGTCCGCGCCCGTCTCGGACACGATACGGCATAGCGCAATCTTCTCCCCATCCGTGAGCAGACAGGTCTCGATGATGACCTTGAGCAACCGCCCGCCGCAGGCCGCCTTCACCGCGGCGATCTCCGCACGCACCTCGTCGAGCAGGCCGCTCTTTACCCAGCCGATATTGATGACCATATCGATCTCGTCCGCGCCGTTTGCCACCGCGTCGCGCGCCTCAAAGCACTTGGCGGCGGTGGTGGAATAGCCGTTCGGGAAGCCGATGACGGTGCAAATGGCAAGCCGATCGCCGACGTACGCCTTCGCCTGCCCCACGTAGCAAGCGGGAATGCACACCGACGCGGTCGCATACCGCAGCCCATCGTCGCAGATAGCTTTGATCTGCTCCCACGTCGCCGTCTGCGTGAGCAGGGTATGATCCACCCGCGCGAGAATATCCTTCGTGTCCATTGGAATACCGCCTTTCCGTAAATGGATATGTTTAGTATCTATATTTTACCATCAATTATCCGAAATGTCCACAAAAAGAAACAGCACCCGCGCGGGGTGCCTGTAATCGGAAATGGCGGTGGAGTTGTAACCACGGTTCCCACCTTGCGGGGCTCGACGACCCGCATTTTTGTTTGTGCTATGTTTGTGCTATGAATAATTCTCTTTTAATGAAATCGTTCGCTTTCGCTCACGGTGAAATAATTTACTTCGTAAATTGTGAAATTTGATGCTGTCGCATCAAGTGAAATTAAATCCACCCACCGCCGCAGCGATTTCACACGCCGCAGGCGTATTTCACATTGCGAAGCAATATTTCACCCACCCGCAAGGGTGGATTTAGTTGAAAAAGGCACCCTTGGGGGTGCCTTTTGTGTTGGCTGGGCTGGGTGGAGTTGAACCACCACGGCGTGAGTCAAAGTCACGTGTCCTACCGCTAGACTACAGCCCAATATAGTAACCGCGCGACGGCGGTCGTTTGTTACATAACAGGGACACTCGCCAAGCAAGTGTCCCTGTCTATTGTGGGGTGGGAGATGGGATTCGAACCCACGATCTTCAGTGCCACAAACTGACGCGTTAGGCCAACTACGCTACACCCACCATATTGGCGCGCCTGAAGGGACTCGAACCCCTGGCCCCCTGCTTAGAAGGCAGGTGCTCTATCCAGCTGAGCTACAGGCGCGTATCCGTTGTCCCCCGGGACGATCTCTTTTGGAGCGGGTGATGGGAATCGAACCCACACAACCAGCTTGGAAGGCTGGGGTTCTACCACTGAACTACACCCGCATATAGGCTGTTTTCTCACAGCGTGGATTATCATACCACAGCCCGCCGCCGATGTCAAGAGGAAATTTCGCATATTTCCCGCAATTTTTGCGGCTTTTTTGTTCGCTTTCGCCTTGCAATATATGTCCCATTATGCTATAATATTTTAAATATTGTTCTAAGGGCGTGTTTATCTTGACCCATCCGCACACAATGACCCCCGTGTGGGATACCGACCTCGTGTGGGAAGAGAGCTTTATGTTTATGAAGGATGAAAACGGCGTGGCTGAAGCCCCGTTTTTGTATCCTCCGATCGAGATCCTCAAGGTGACCTCCTCCGACGGTGCGACCGTCTATGAGGAGGGCGTCGACTGGGTGCTCGCGGACGGGAAATTCCGTCTGACCGATAGTAGCCGCATCTACGCGTATACGTACGATGAGCTCTACCCGCGCGAGAAGCCCGCGGTCGGCGGCTCCTTCCCGATGAACGATCGCTTCCTGTTGTTCGGTGAAGATCGTACTTTCATCAAAAACCAGATCTCCGTCACCTACACCTGCGCGCGCGGCGGATGGGACGGCCCGCTTCCGACACTTGCTGACCATGAGCTTCCCCGCACCTTTGGGTTGCTGCGCAGCGGCAAGCCGATGAACCTTGTTTTCTACGGTGACAGTATCACAGCAGGTGCCAACAACACCGAGAAGCAGGGCGTATACCCCTTCCAACCCTGCTACGGCAAGCTACTGCACCACGCGCTGTGTGAGCGCTACGGCGAGCAGATCACCTACGTAAACACTGCCGTCGGCGGCAAGGAGACCGATTGGGCAATCGCCGAGGTCGAGGGACGGGTCAACGCCCACGATCCCGATCTCGTGGTGCTCGCGTTCGGGATGAACGACGGTCGTAAAGCACCCGAAGTGTTCGAAAAGAACATCCGCACGGTCATCGATAAGGTGCGGGCAAAGCAACCCAATTGCGAATTCATCCTCGTTGCTACCAGCCTGCCCAACAGAATACTTACCGATTCCAAGGCCCCTTTCTGGAGCAACCAGCGTTTCTTCAAGGAAAACCTCGACGCCATCGCTGCCGACTATGCCGGCACCGTCGTCGCCAACATCCGCGACGTGCATAAATTCCTGCTGTCCCGCAAGCGGTTTATGGACCTCACTTCTAACCAAGTGAATCACCCCAACGATTTCTTTTACCGCATCCACGCGCAATATCTCGCAGGAATGCTCATCGAATGAGCACGCAAAAAAACCATATTCGCGCGAACATTTCACAAGTCGTTTACACTTTATGCGAAAATACCCTTTATAATAAATAAGTCAAACCAAAAAGAACTTTCCGGAGGGATAAACAGTTATGATCGAAGTCAACCATCTGACCAAGCGATACGGCACCCATTGCGCGGTGAAGGATATCAGCTTCACGGTCGGCGAGGGCGAGATCCTCGGCTTCCTCGGCCCCAACGGCGCGGGCAAATCCACCACAATGAACATCCTCACGGGCTATCTGTCCGCCACCGAGGGCACCGTCACCATCAACGGCCACGATATCCTCGAGGAGCCCAACGAGGCGAAGGCGAACATCGGCTATCTGCCCGAGATCCCGCCGCTGTACCTCGATATGACGGTGCGGGAATACCTCGACTTTATGTACGACCTCAAAAAGTGCGCGTTGCCGCGCGTCAAGCACATCACCGAGATCTGCAAGGTGATGAAGATCGAGGACGTGTACGGCCGCCTCATCAAGAATCTGTCGAAGGGCTACCGTCAACGCGTCGGTATGGCGCAGGCGCTCATCGGCAACCCGCCCGTGCTCATCCTCGACGAGCCGACCGTCGGTCTTGACCCGAAGCAGATCATTGAGATCCGCTCGCTCATCAAGACCCTCGGCAAGCACCACACCGTCATCCTCTCCTCACACATTCTGTCGGAGATCGAGGCGGTGTGCGACCGCGTCATCATCATTAACAAGGGTGAGCTCGTCGCGGATGACTCGGCAGAAAATCTATCTGCCCAGTTCTCCGACGACCATCGCCTGCTCGTGCGCATCGCGGGTCCCGCTAAGGAGAGTACCGAGCTCGTCAAGGGCATCGGCGGCGTCCTCTCGGTAACGGATGCGGGCAGCAAGGAGGTCGGCACGGTCGATCTGCTGGTTGAAACTGCGCCGAACGCCGATATCCGCCGCGATCTGTTTGAGCGGCTCGCCCAGCGCGGCTGGCCGCTGCTCTACTCCAAGACGCAGGCAATGTCCCTCGAGGACATCTTCATTGACCTGACGCAGAAAAAAGGAGGTGCACGGTAATGAGTGCCATTTTCAGACGAGAATTCAAATCCTTCTTCACTAACCCCATCGGCTATGTCGTGCTCGCCGTGATGTTCTGTGCCTCGGGTCTGTTCTTCTTTATGTACAATATGGCGGGTGGACTGTCCAGCCTGACCTATCTGTACAGCAACCTCTTCACCATCGTGCTGCTGGTCGTCCCCTTCCTCACGATGCGTCTGTTCAGTGAAGAAAAGCGGCAAAAGACCGATCAGGCGCTGCTCACCGCCCCGACGGGGCTGACAGGCATCGTGCTCGGTAAGTTCTTTGCGGCACTCGCGCTGTTCGCGCTGTCTCTGTCCATCACGCTGGTATACGCGCTGATCATCGCGCTGAAGGTCACTCCCGACTGGATGGTGCTTGCGGGCAACTTCCTCGGTCTGCTGCTCGTCGGCGGTCTGATGATCGCCACCGGTCTGATGATCTCGGCACTGACCGAGAGTCAGGTGATCGCCGCACTCGGCACGCTCGCCGTATCGGTCATCCTGATGAGCGTGGATATGCTCGGCAGCATCTTCTCCTCCATCACGTGGCTGGCGGATGCGATCAATTTTCTGTCCATCAACAACCGCTATACCAACTTCACCGTTGGTCTGATTGAATACGACAACATCATCTTCTTCCTATCTCTGCAGGCGCTGTTCATCTTCATCACCGTGCGTGTGCTGGACAGCAAGAGATGGAAATAACGCGAGAGGAGTGAACAGGAATGAATAAAGAAAATAACGAGATCGACAAGATCCTCGACGCGGCAGAAACGACTGAGACGACCGCTGACGCGGCAAATGAGCCTGAAAGCGACAAGCCGAGCAAGCCTAAGAAAGAGAAAAAGCGCCGCACGGCGGGGGCTAAACGCCGTCTGCAATACCGCGCGGGCTTCACCGCGACCATCGTCATCGCGGTGGCGCTGGTCATCCTGCTCAACGTCATCGTCGGCGTTGTGGCCGACCGCTTCCCCATCACACTGGACATCTCCAAGGATAAGGCGTACACCCTCTCCGAGCAGAGCGTAGAGATCGCCAAGCAGGTGGAAAACGAGATCGAGCTGGTCATCTTCGCGGACAAGGACATCTTCGAAAATCCCTCCACCGGCATCGATGAGCTGGATACCACCCTGCGTGAGTTCAGTAACGCCCTCAAGCAGTATAACAGCCACTCGGGTGACAAGGTGACCGCCACCTTCATCAACCCCTCGCAGGAGCCGCAGAAATTCGCCGCCTACTCAAAATACGAGGTGGAATCGGGCGATATGCTGTTCCTCGCGGGCGACCGTTACAAGGTCGCGACCGTGTATGACGGCAGCTACTCGAACGATCTGTATACGCTCGACACCTCGTCCTACAACACCACCGGTACCTACACCTTTGAGTCCAACGTCGAAAGACTGCTCGCCTCCAACATCTACGCACTCAGCGGCGGTGAGGAGCACATCGTACAGGTGCTCGTCGGACACGAGGAGGACGAGTACGTTATCGACGGTCTCAAGAGCCTCTACGAGCTCAACGGCTACACCTTCGAGGAGCTGTCTATCACCGGCTCCAAGGACTTCAACAAGGACGCGAGCATTATGCTCATTCCCGCACCCGAGAAGGACTACTCCGCCGCGGAGATCAAGCGCGTGCAGGAATGGGTATATAATAACAACAACTACGGCCGTCAGCTGATGGTGTTCGTCAGCCCCACCGCTGACTGCCCCAACCTCTACGAGTTCCTTGAGGTCGAATACAAGATCACCGTCACCGACGAGCTGATCCTCGAGAC
Organism: Acutalibacteraceae bacterium; assembly: GCA_045533185.1. Lineage (GTDB taxonomy): Bacteria > Bacillota > Clostridia > Oscillospirales > Acutalibacteraceae > UBA5905. Next base: position 21,516 of record JAZSHK010000131.1, read on the forward strand.
CGATTACAACCGCGTCCAGAACTATAACTCTCTGTACACGATGACGGATATCCCCTTGACCGATTACACCACCTCCGCCGAAGGCAAGGCAAACGTCTTCACCCCGTTCACGCGGCGACTGACGACCACCCTGCCCGCGGCACTGGATAACGGCTCCATCGGTAATTACGCCGTCCCGCTGACCGAATATCCCGACTCGGCGAAGCTGACCAAGCTCGAGAGCCTGCAAAGCACGGACACCTCCGCGGATACCGATACGACCTACGCCGCACCCGAGGGAGACTATCCTCTCACCGGTATGCTCGTGCACGCGATCGACTCCTACAACAACGAGACCCAAACCGCGATCGACGGGCGCGTGCTCGTCAGCGGCTGCTCGGCGGTCGCCTACAGCAACTATCTGCAGAACAGCAGCCTCAAGAACGAGGAGCTGCTGCTCGGCACACTCAATAAAATGACCGGTATTGAAAACGCTATCACCATCTCCGCCAAGACCATCTCGAACGAAACCGTCACCTTCTCCAACGCAACGGCGTTGATCATCGGTCTCGGCATCTTCACCATCGGCCTGCCGCTCGCGGTGCTGATCGTCTGTCTGGTGGTCTTCATAAGGAGGAAGAACTTATGATGCAAGAGGAAAACAAGCGTCCTGACGAGGAGCTGTTCTCCTCCGCAGAGACGACCGAGGAGGATGCGCTCGGCGCATTCGAGCAGGTCGCCGCACCGCAAAAGGCCACCGCGAAAAAGCGGCTGTCCGCCAACACCCGCCTGCTCATCGCCGTCACCGCGATCGTCGCGGTACTCGCGATCCTGCTCGCGGTGCTGCTCCCGCTGCTCAGCGAGAGCACGGGCGACAGCAGCTCCACCCCTTCCGACACCGTCTCCGTCCCCGAAGAGGTATATCCCCTCTACGACCGGTCGAAGGATAAGACCGATCAAGAGATCGTACAGTCGGTAGCGATCAAAAACAAGGACGATGAATACACCGTCCGCTACAACAAAACAGACAAGCTGTATCAGCTCGTCGGCTACGCCGACCTCTCTCTCTCTACCTCGGGTATCGAGGAGCTCGTGAGCTGCGCGACCGCCTTAAACGGCTACGATAAGGTCAAAGCGGTCGAAAAGCTCGCGGACTTCGGGCTGGATAAGCCGAGCATTACCGTCACCATCACCTACCACGACAACACCACTGCCACCCTGCTCATCGGCAACGAAACGCCGGATAAAAACGGCTATTACGCCCGTATGCAGGACGGCGACGAGGTCGTGATGATCAACGCCGACACCGTTTCCTACTTCCAACTTAAAAAGGGACAGTACGTCGAGCGCAATCTGATCGCCTCCCCCACCGTCAAGAAGGACGATGCCCACGGCACGGTGGTGCTCAAGGAGCTGACCCTCAAGGGTGGCCCCGGCAAGGAGACGCTCTCCCTGCGACAGGTGTCGACGAGCGACGGCGAGGAGTATTCCTACTCCACCTTTATCATCACAAAGCCCTATAAGCGGATGGTCAGCGAGACGGTCAGCTCGTCGCTCAGCAGCTTCACCTACCTCATCGCTGACGAGGGCGTGGTTCTCCACCCCACCGCCGCCGACAAGGCAAAATACGGATTTAACGACCCTTACGCCGTTCTCGATGTGACGCTCGCTGTGCAGACCGCCGAGGAAGAGGAAGAAAGCAGCACGGACGGCAGCAATCCCGAGTTCATCTACTACAACGCCGCCACCTCTAAGATCACCGTCGGCAGTAAGGACGACAACGGCAACTATTATGTGATGGTTGAAGGGAACAACGCCATCTACTTGGTCTCCGCGTCCTCCCTCGCCACCATTGCCGAGCGAACCTATGTCAACACCATCAGTGAGCTACTGTTCCTCAAAACCATCACCGATCTAAAGCAGGTCAGCATCTCTGTTGATGGCAAAACCTACGACTTTGCGCTCACCCACGACGAGAGCAAAGAGGATCCGGATGAGAATATGACCGTTGTCTGCGACGGCAAAAAGCTGACTACGCAGGATTTCCGCACACTGTACAGCCGGTTGATGGGAATCTCCCGCTACGGCGAGACCGACAAAAAGCCGAGTGGACAGCCCCTGCACAAGATCACGCTGATCGAGGCCGACGGCTCGATCTTCCTGTCGATGGAGATCTTCGAGCACAGCAGCAGTCTCTACACGGTACGCACCGACGAGGGCGAGCTGTTCACCGTCAAGGCCAGCGATATTTCCGGCTATATGTCCCTGATCAAGGACTACTACGACGGCAAGCCTAT
>JAZSHK010000038.1:0-27568 GCA_045533185.1 Acutalibacteraceae bacterium
CCGCTTGGCCTCCGACTTTTGCTTGCCAGCAGTCAATTTTTTTACTATACTATTTTAGAAAACGTGCAATAAAACGCCGCACTCGCGCGTTAATGGTATGAAAGGGGTGAAATCGTATGCGGATGCCGAAAACTATGACGCCAACCGTCGAGCGGCCGGTCGACGACGCACTCATCCACCGTATTGCCGACGGCGATATGGATGCTCTGCGCACGCTGTACGACAGCGTACGCGGCTCGGTATACGGCTTTGCCCTTTCCATCGTGAAAAATGCCCACGACGCAGACGATGTGCTGCAGGAGACCATTTTGAAGGTGTACGCAAATGCGGAAAATTACCGTCCGCAGGGAAAGCCTCTCGGGTGGATATTCACCATTGCGCGCAATCTGGCGATGGATAAGGTACGGCACAACGGCCGCACCGTCCCGACAGACGAACGCTCGCTCGCCGTCGATCTGCACACCGTAGCGGATGCCGATGACCGCATCCTGTTGCGGGAGCTGCTCGCCACCCTCACGGATGAGGAGCGACAGATTCTCATTCTGCACACGGTAAACGGCATCAAGCACCGCGAGATCGCCGCCGTGCTCGGGTTGCCGCTCGGCACCGTGCTGTCCAAATATCACCGAGCCGTCAAGCGGCTCAAAGACACCGTAAAGGAGGAGACGGACTATGACGAACCGTGAACTCGACGCCCGCATCTCCCGCGCTTTGGGCGATCTTGTCCCCGGCGACACCTTCGACAAGATCGCCGCCGCCCTCCCCACATCCCGCGAGGACACGCAACCGATAACGGTGATCCACACGAGAAAGCTCTATCGGCGGCTCATCGCGGCGGCCGCCGCCTGCGTGATCCTGCTCGGCGGTGTGCTCGGCACGCTCGCCTACCGCGACTATCATAAGGTCGATGCCGTCATCGACATCGATGTCAACCCCAGCATCGAGCTGAAGATCAATCGCCGCGACCGCGTGCTGTCCGCCGATGCGTTCAACGAGGACGGCGAACGGGTGCTCGACGGGCTAAAGCTCAAAAACGCCGCGCTCGACACCGCCGTCGCCGTGATCTTTCGCTCAATGGCGGAGAAAGGGTATGTCGAGGACACCAGCGGCATCCTCGTCACCGTGCAAAACAACGACGAGGACAAGACCGCCGATCGGCGCCGACAGCTCAACACCGGCATCGGCGAGGCGCTTGCCGAGCACAACATCAACGCCTCCGTCGTCCATCAGGCGTTGAGCGCCTTCGCCGAGGCCAGACAATTCGCCGACAAGCACGGCATCTCCACCGGCAAGGCGGCATTCATCCTCGGAATGGTCGAGCGAGCCCCCGACCTCAACGCCGACAAGCTGGCGGACTACCACTTCGCCGCATTGGCGAGCGTCGCCGCCCAAAAAGGCATCGACCTGCACGAGCTGGTGGACTACGACGCCGAGAATGCCGTCTGGGGCGACCTCGAGCTTTCGCTGGAGCAACTGCTGGAGCAGGCCGAACAGACGCTCGGCGTGACCCTGCTCACCCCCGACGAGGTCAAGAAGTACACGGGCTTTGACGAGGAGTTTATGTCCAAGGTCGTGTTTGTGAAATTAGAACTGTCGTGGGAGGGCAATATCCCCGTTTATCAGATGGTATTCATCTCCGACGAGGCGGTGTACGAATACGCCATCAACGCCATCGACGGCAGTTGGATGGAGACCGACACGGAAAAGGAAATGAATTCCTCGACCCAATCCCCTCCGCAGACGATGCGCTCCACCCTGCCGGGCGGCAGCACCACCGCCACCTCTGCACGACCCTTCACCACGACCACTGCGTGGATGGACAGCTTCATCGGCAAGGAAAAGGCCAAGGCCGTTGCACTCAAGGAGCGTGAGGCGGCAGGCTGCAATACGGACAACGTGAGGGATCTGACGGCGCAGGAGTACTATGACGAAGGGAATTCCGTATACAAGGTGACCTTCACCATCGAGGACGTCCAGTACTGCCACACCGTCCACGCAGTCAGCGGCAAGATCATGAAGGTGGAGAAAACCCCTGTCTCCACGACCGCAACGACCACCGCCAGCCCCTATATCTCCCGCAACCTTGCCATCAACCGCGCGGTGCTGGACATTGAGCAAAGCGACCGTGCCAACATCGTTGTGAGCACCTTCTACGCTCACCTGCACGACGACGAAGCGCCGCCGTATTGGCGGGTGGAATTCCACACCGATACGACCCGCTTTGAGTTTAAAATTCACGCGGTCAGCGGCGAGATGCTCTCCCGCGAGGAGATGCCGTATACACTGCAGTAACAGGAGGAGCCTATGCTGAAAAATCGCAAACGGCTATGGATCGTTGCCGCTCTGATCGGCTGTACGGCAATACTCGTCACGCTCTCGCTGTGTTGTGTCGATTGCCGTGTCACCACCAACGAGGCAGGCGGTTGCATCGCCGTTGTCTTCGATAAGCAGGATGTAAAAAACGCCGACCGCATCGTATTGCGGGACGGCGACACCGTCATCACCCTCACCGATCCCACGCTCGTGCGCGATCTCGCTTCGGAATTCGTCGTGGCTAACCGCAGCGGGCTGTGCGGGTATTATTGGGACCGCCGGATGGAGATCTACCGCGGTGACCGTTTGGTGCGCAACGTCCATTGGAATGCCCACGACGATCTTGTGACGGTGTATGAAGCCGACGCAGGGCACTGGGTGCTGTTCGGCGGCGACAAGGGGCAGGTCCAGCTTTCCGACGGGACCGTCGACACGGTCAGCGCACTGCTCGAATCGGTCAAATGATCACTATACGGTACCAGCCGCGGCCGATTTTGGGGGGCGCGGCGATGCCCACATCGCCCCGTTATGGTTTTCACACCAACCGACAACACCCCATCGAGGGGTAAAGAACATTGTCACAGCCACCTCATTACTAGGTGGCTGTTTCTTTTTGTAATGCTTTGCGGCGACAACTGCGCAAGTCGTTCTCTTCAACCTCGACATAAACACAGCTTTGACAAATCCCTTTTATATCCAATGTAATATTATCTAAGACACATTCATTTTCTGCCCAATAAATACAGAATATGTTTTCGCATTGCATCATACCCACTCCTTACATCCGCATTTTAACACATCTTTTGCGAAATATCAAGTACTCGTAGTATTTCGGGGCGACAACGCCCTATACTGATATCAAGTAAATGAAGTATAGAGGTGCTCTGCCGTGAAACTCAACGAAGCAATCGCCGCCCGTATTCGCGAATTGTGCAAGGAACGCAATATGACACAATATAAGCTCTATCTCGCCAGCGGCGTGCCGCAATCCACCCTTAGTACCATCCTCAATTGTTCCTTTCCCAGTATGAAAGTGCGCATCATCTATGAGATCTGCGAGGGCTTGCAGATAAGTTTAGAGGAATTTTTCTCCTCGCCGCTGTTCGCACGGGAAAACATCGAAGAATAAATCACCAACCCCATCCCCCGCAAAAAATTCTGCGGGGGATGATATTTTCTCTTGACAAATGAACAAACTTCGCGTATACTATATTTAACGATTAAGTTAAATGTTAATTGTGGAGGTGCATTATGGGGTTACAAAACACACTGCGCGCGCTCGCTGACCCGACGCGCCGCGATATTCTCAACCTGCTCAAGGGCGGCACGCTGGCCGCGGGCGAGATCACGGCGCATTTCGACGTCACCGCGGCGGCGATCTCGCGGCATCTGGCGGTGCTCAAGGACGCCGATCTCATCCGCGACGAGCGCGACGGCAAATTCATCCGCTACACACTCAACGCCTCGGTGCTGGAGGAGGCACTGCTGTGGCTGACCGACCTGAAAGGAGATAATTGATATGATCAAAAAGAATTTAAAAAGGCTTCTGCTCACCTCGGTGGTTATTTTGCTGCCGATATTGGCGGGCGTTATGCTGTGGAACAAGCTCCCCGAGTCCATCCCCGTCCATTTCGGCCCCGACGGGGCCCCCGACAGCTTCGGCAGTCGCGGGATGGCGGTGTTCGTGATGCCGCTGTTCTTAGTGGCAATCCACTGGCTGTGTATGCTGGCTACCTCTGCCGACCCGAAGCACAAAAACATCGACGGCAAGCCGCTCAGTCTTACGCTGTGGATCTGCCCGCTGATCTCTCTGCTGACCGGCGGCGTTATGTACACCACCGCGCTCGGCTACGCGATCAACGTCACGATGGTGATGGGGCTGTTTTTCGGCTGTCTGTTCGTGGTTATCGGTAACTTCCTGCCGAAATGCCGCCAGAGCTACACCCTCGGTATCAAGCTCCCGTGGACACTCAATGACGAGGATAACTGGAACCGCACCCACCGCTTTGCGGGACGTCTGTGGATCGTCGGCGGACTTGTGATGATCGTCACCGCCTTCTTCGGCGAGGTGCTCGCCTACGCGATGGTCGGCATCATCCTCGTGATGGTGCTCACCCCGACGGTCTATTCCTACCGCCTGTATAAGAAAACGAAGTGAGGTGTACGCGATGATCGACCGCATACAAAGTTTGCAAGCCGCGCTGCCGCCGCGCGCCGCCCTGCTGGTCAAAAGCGCACCCAACCGCTTTTACCTGACGGGGTTTGCGTCGAGCGACGGATTTTTGCTGATCTCCCGCGAGCGAGCGGCGTTCTTCACCGACTCGCGGTATATTGAGGCGGCGCGCGCCGCCGTGCGGCATCTCCCTGTGTCGCTCTCCACCGACGCGACGGCGCACATCAAGGAGTGGCTCGCCGCCGAGGGGATCGGCACGCTGTATATCGAAGCGGGCGCGACGACCGTCCGCTCGCTCGCCGCTCTGCGGGGCGCGCTCGACGGGGTGAGCGTGTCCGAAGAAGACACCTTCGATCGCCTCATTGCCAACCTGCGCTGCGTCAAGACCCCCGCCGAGCTCGACGCGATGCGGCGGGCGCAGAAAATAACCGACGACACCTTTGGCTACATCACCGAGCGCATCGCCGCGGGACGCACCGAGCGCGATATTATGCTGGATATGGAGTATTATATGCGGCGGCTGGGCAGCAAAGGCGTGGCATTCGAGTTCATTGTCGTGTCGGGCAAGAACAGCTCGCTCCCCCACGGCCGCCCCACCGACAAGGTCGTGGAAGCGGGGGATCTCATCACGATGGATTTCGGCGCGGTGGTGGACGGCTACCGCTCGGATATGACCCGCACCGTTGCGGTCGGGTCGGTCAGCGACGAGCAGCGGCGAGTGTACGACACCGTGCTCGCGGCGCAGACCGCCGCCCTCGCCGCCATCCGCGCGGGCGCGGTGTGCAAGGACGTCGATAAGCTCGCGCGCGATCTCATCGACGGCGCGGGCTACAAGGGCTGCTTCGGACACGGGCTCGGGCACAGCATCGGCATCGGCGTGCACGAGAGCCCCAGCTTCAGCCCGCGGTGCGACACGGTGCTGAAAGCGGGCACGGTGATGACCGTCGAGCCGGGCATCTACCTCGAAGGGAAATTCGGCGTGCGCATCGAGGATATGGTGGTCGTTACCGAGGACGGATACGAGAATTTCACCAAAAGCCCGAAGGAATTGTTGGTATTGTAAACTTGCCCCGCGCGAAATCCGCGCGGGGTTTTTCTTGTGTTTTGCGCCGATCTGCGGTATACTGTTGAAAAAGGCGGTGAGGATATGCAAACAAAACCGATGACCGTGTCGGGGCTGACGGATCATCTGCGGCAGTGCCGCGCGGCGTTGCCGCGGGACGCGGTGTTCGTGCGCGGCCACGATGCGCCCGACACCGACGCGGTCGTGTCGAGTATCACGGAAGGCTATCGCCGCTATCTCGTCGACGGCACGCCCGCTGTGCCGATCATTCCCGCGGCAAGCCTGCCCGCCGAGATCGCCTATCTGCTCGGGGACGGGCTGACGGCGCATCTGCTGTTTGAGGGGGATATTCCCAAGGAAATTGCCGCGCCCGATACGCGCTATATTCTCACCGATCACCACGACATTGCGGGCAAGCGGGTGGTCGCTATCGTCGACCACCATCTCCCAAGTGAGGGGGTCGACCTCAGCGGCATTGACACCGACATCCGCCCCGTCGGTGCGGCGACCACGCTGGTCGCACAGCGCTGTCTTAAGGACGGGCTTGTCCCCGACGCGGCAATGGCGCGGATCCTGCTCGGCGCGATCCTGACCGACACCGAGGGGTTATCCCCCGCCAAGACCCGCGCCGAGGATCGCGTAGCGGCTGAATATCTTACCGCCCTATGGGGCGGCGATCCCGCCGCGCTGTTTGCTGACCTGCGTGGGCGGCTGCTCGCCGAGAGCGACCTTGTCACCCTCTACCGTCGCGACTACCGCCGCTTTGGGGACGCGCTGGGCTTTGCGGTCATCAAGGTGTGGGACACCACCCCCGTCGACGAGAACGCTCTGCGCGCGATGCTTGCCGCCGACCGCGAGGGCAGCGGCGTTACCGCCACCCTCGCGAAGATCACCCGCTACGGGCAGGATGGGCTCAAGGACGAGACCTACCTCATCAGCGCGCCGCCCGCGCTGACGCAGACGCTTGCTGATGCCATCCGCCGCGCGGCGGGGGCGGCGGCGACCGTGTCCGCACCCGATCGGATCGACCTGCCGCACTCGGCTGCGCACCTCTCCCGCAAGCGGCTGGTACCGATCCTGCTCGAACGGATGAAAAATCCATAAAAACGGCGAAATTACACTAGTATTTTCCATAGCATTATGATACAATAAATGAGCAATATGCCTCGGGGGCAAAGAAAGAAGGGTATTTCATGGATTCTATGACCAAAAAGGAGCTGTCCGTCGTCGCGGCCAAGATCCGCGCGTCGATCATCGAGGGCACGTTCCACGCCAAGAGCGGCCATCCCGGCGGCTCGCTGTCCATCGCGGACGTGCTGGCATATCTGTACTGGAAAGAGATGAACGTCGATCCCGCCGATCCCAAAATGGCGGACCGTGACCGTCTGGTGCTGTCCAAGGGACACGCCGCGCCCGCACTGTACGCCGCACTCGCGCACCGCGGCTATTTCTCCACCGATCTCATCCCCACTCTGCGCCACGTCGGCTCGATCCTGCAGGGCCACCCCGATATGAAGCACATCCCCGGTGTGGATATGTCCTCCGGCTCGCTGGGTCAGGGCATCTCCGCCGCGGTGGGTATGGCGCTCGGCGCAAAGCTCAGTGGGGAGAACTGGCGTGTGTTCACCATCCTCGGCGACGGTGAAATTCAGGAGGGACAGGTCTGGGAGGCAGCGATGTTTGCCGCGGCCAAGGGCCTCGATAACCTCGTCGCCGTCATCGACAACAACAACCTGCAGATCGACGGCACCGTCGAAGAAGTTAACTCCCCCTACCCCATTCCCGAAAAGTTTGCCGCCTTCGGCTGGCACGTCATTGAGATCGACGCGCACGACTTCGACCAGATCGAGGCGGCGTTCGCCGAGGCGCGGGCAGTCGAGGGTAAGCCCACCGCCATCATCCAGAAGTCGGTCAAGGGCAAGGGCGTATCCTTTATGGAAAATCAGTGCAATTGGCACGGCAGCGCCCCCAACGCAGAGCAGTACGACATCGCGATGGCGGAGCTTGCCGCCGCGCTCAAAGAATTGGAGGGCTGAGAGATGGCTGACGTGATCAAAAAAGCCACCCGCGAAGGCTACGGCGAGGCGCTCGCCGAGCTGGGTGCGAAGAACCCCAATGTGATCGTGATGGACGCCGACCTCGCCGCCGCGACCAAGACCGGCGTGTTCAAAAAAGCGTTCCCCGAGCGCTTTATCGACGCGGGCATCGCCGAAGGCAATATGATGAGCATCGCGGCGGGCCTTGCCACCACCGGCAAGGTGGTGTTCGCCTCCTCGTTTGCGATGTTTGCCGCAGGGCGCGCGTTCGAGCAGGTGCGCAACTCCATCGGCTACCCTCACCTCAACGTCAAGATCGGTGCCTCCCACGGCGGCATCTCGGTCGGCGAGGACGGTGCGACCCATCAGTGCTGTGAGGATTTCGCACTAATGCGCTCCATCCCCGGTATGACCGTCCTCAACCCCGCCGATGCCGTCGAGGCGAAGCAGGCGGTGCTCGCCGCCGCCGAGATAGACGGCCCCGTGTATCTGCGCTTCGGTCGGCTGGCGGTGCCGGTCTTCACGGATGAGAACGAGCCCTTCGTCATCGGCAAGGCAAAGACCCTCGCCGAGGGCAATGATGTGACCATCATCGCAACGGGTCTGCTCGTTAACGAAGCGGTGAAAGCCGCCGAGACGCTGAAGGCCGAGGGCATCCGCGCCCGCGTGCTGAATATGGCGACTATCAAGCCCATTGACCGCGAGGCGATCGTCGCCGCGGCGAAGGAAACAGGCGCGATCGTCACTGCCGAGGAGCACAACATCATCGGCGGCCTCGGCAGCGCGGTCAGCGAGGTCGTGTGCGAGACGGTCCCCGTGCCGGTCGTGCGCGTCGGTGTCAACGACACCTTCGGTCAATCAGGCCCCGCCGTCGAGCTGCTGAAGATCTACGGCCTCACCGCCGAGAACATCGTCGCCAAGGCAAAAGAAGCCATCGCAATGAAAAAATAAGGGCATCGACCGCTCCCCGCTGTGCTCTGCGCACAGCGGGGGGTATCTACATACAATAGGAGGAATTTTCTGTGAAAAAAGAAGTCACCGTCAACCCCAAGGCCAAAATCGCCGCCCTCGTCGCGGCCATCGCCGTGTTGGCCGTCTTTGTGCTGGCCAACTGCTTCACCGTTGTCGAGGCGGGTCACACCGGCGTGGTCGTCACCCTCGGTAAGGTCAATGAGGGCGTTCTGCAGGAGGGTCTGCACGTCAAAGCGCCCTTCGTCCAGCAGGTCGTGAAGATCGATAACCGCATCGTCAAGCTGGAGGTCGAGACCGAAGCGTTCTCGAAGGATCTGCAGACGGTCAGCACCACCCTCGCGATCAACTACCGCGTTGACACGTCCAAGTCCTACAGCATCTACAAAAACATCGGTGCCAACTATGAGGACGTGCTGGTCACCCCCGCCGTCAACGAGGTGCTCAAGGCGATCACCGCCAAATACACCGCCGAGGAGAGCGTCACCAACCGTGAGCTGATCTCCGACGGGCTCATCGCGGGACTCAACGACAAGCTCAATTCGATCGGCCTGTACATCACCGACGTTAACATCATCAACTTTGACTTCTCCGAGGCGTTCATCACCGCCATTGAAGAAAAGCAGGTCGCCCAGCAGAAGCTGCTTAAGGCGGAGACTGAAAAGCAGACCGCCATCACCAACGCCGAGGCTGAGGCAGAGGCCCTGCGCATCAAGGCGGAGGCCGAGGCAAAGGCCAACGAGACGCTCAACAAGTCCCTCACCGAAAACGTGCTCGAATATAACAAGATCGAGAAGTGGGACGGCAAGATGCCCCAGGTTATGGGCAGCGATGCCAGCACCTTCATCGACCTCGGCAACGACGAATAAGCGATCCGCCCCGTACACCGATCGGTGTACGGGGCGGATTTTTTTGTTTGTCAGCGAAGCTCGATCAGCCGCTGATACAGCCAGGCGGGGGTGACGCCCTGTGCGTTTACCTCGACGAGGATGTTGTCGTAGCGGACGCTGAACATCATCCGTCCATTGCAGACGCGCGCCTGCACGGCCGCAAGCGTCAGCTCATCGGCGTCGAAGATCGGATCCTGCACGATCTCCCACAGCTCGTTCGGCACGGAGTCGCCCAGCGGAACAGGGTACAGCGACATATCGTAATTTGCCTTGTCCGCGACGCTTGTCACCCGCGCGGCGTCCGCCTCAGTATAGCGGCGCACCGACCAACGGACGTCGTTGAGCCCTTTGCACCATAACACGGAAAGGTAATCGCTGCGATAATCCTTATATCGCCGTACGTTTTCGACGGCATAGCCGCTCGGCGACTGCGCAGGAATATACGCTCCGAAGTCGGCGTCCGCGAGCGCCTCGGCGTGGGTGAGCTTGCGGTCGTACCATTCGGGGATCGCCTCGGCGGTGACGGCGTCGAGCGCGGGCTTTCCCTCGTCGTATGCGGTGAAGCAGGTCAGCACCAGTTCAAAATCCGCCTTGACTGCAGCGAGATTTTCGGCGGTAGCGGTGGTCTCGAACAGAAAATCGCACCCGCCGATGACCGCCTCCGCCTCAAGATAGATACGATCCTCCGACACGGCTTGCTCATACAGCGTGAACGCCACGCCGTTGCACATCGTGGTCGTCGGCTCGGCCGCCAGAACGTAATCCTTGGCGGTCGATCCCAACGTGACCGCAACCGTGGTGTCGGCAACAGTGGTGGGAACGGACAGGAGCACCGCGACGAGCTTTCCCTCGCCGTTAAAGCCGGCATAACCGCTATAGGCCGTATGCGGCGGAGATAGACGCGGAGTGACGGCGGCAAGCTCCTGCTCGGTGAGCGGTTCGGTGAAATAGCCGGGGATATACAACAAAGGAGATGGGCGCGACGTGACGGTATTATACGTCGGCGACACCATCGGGTCGGGAACAAGGGTGTCACCCACCGAGGACACGGGCGGGGTGTCGGGAGAAGGTGCGTCCAACGGCAGATAATGCGGAATAACCGCAAACACCGCCGCCGCAGCCACGCACGCACACGCGGCGGCAACGCCCCACCGCGCCCACGCTCCACGGTGCGAGCGAGTTATCTCGGCTTCTTCGATATACGGCGGCGCGATGAGCGCCATTTTCTCCAATAATTCGCTTCCTCTCATAGGTCATAGCCCTCCTTGATCAGATATTGCCGCAGCTCGTTGCGGCAGCGCAGAAGCATCGACTTTACCTTGCTCTGCGACATCGCGTAGCGCGCGGCGATGGCGGCGACAGAATCGGTATACCAATACCGCCGCACGAACACCCGCCGCTTTTCTTCGTTGAGGGTGCCGAGAAAGCCGTTGATCGCCTCGCCGAGCAGACGCTCGTCCAAGCGACATTGTGTGTCGTTCGGCGCGGGGAGACACTGCTCCAGCTCCGCGCTCAGCTCAGTAAGCGATGCCGCGCGCTTATGCCGCGCACTTTCACGACAGCGACCGAGCGCAAGATTGCGGGTGATGCGCGCGAGAAACGCGTACAGATACCCGCTCGGGTCGTGCGGCGGGGTCGCGTTCCACGCGCGCAGATAGGTGTCGTTCTCGCACTCCTCGGCGGTGCGGATATCCTCGGTGATGCCGAGCGCGAGCGAACGCAGACGGCGGCCGTATTTGTCGGCGGTGTAGGTGATCGCCGACTCGTCGCGCTGAAAATACCGTTCCACAATTCGGCTGTCTTCCACGGCTTTCCTCTCCTCTCTGCTTGACTAAAAGGCCTTTCACCTATATAAACGCTGTTTTATCCCAATTGGTTGCGTGGGAAGGATCATTTCGTGTGTTGAAATGATGCGGGCGACCGATGGTCGCCCCAACGCGGGGGGTGTCCGTAGGGCGGGGGCTTGCTCCCGTCCTGCAAGGCACCAAAAAACCGGCCATCGGGGAGACCCGATGGGCGGTTTATCGTTTGGCTTATTTCGCGTAGTCGACCGCGCGGTTCTCGCGGATAAGGTTGACCTTGATCTGACCGGGGTAGTCCATATTGGACTCGATCTTCTTCGCGATGTCGCGGGCGAGAATGACCATCTCGTCGTCCGAGACCTTGTCGGGGCGCACGATGATGCGCACCTCGCGGCCCGCCTGAATGGCGAAGGAACGCTCGACGCCGTCAAAGCTGTTCGCCAGCTCCTCGAGCTTCTCCAGACGCTTGATGTAGTTCTCGAGATTCTCGCGGCGGGCGCCGGGGCGCGCCGCCGAGATCGCGTCCGCCGCCTGCACGAGGCAAGCGACCACGGTCTTGGCTTCCACGTCGCCGTGGTGCGCCTGAATGGCGTGCACGACCGCTTCGCTCTCCTTATACTTACGGGCGATGTCCACGCCGATCTCGATGTGCGAGCCCTCGACCTGATGGTCGACCGACTTACCGATATCGTGCAGCAGACCCGCACGGCGGGCAACCTCGGGATCGATGCCGAGCTCGCTGGCCATAATGCCGGAGAGGAACGCGACCTCCATCGAGTGGTCGAGCACGTTCTGACCGTAGCTGGTGCGGTAGCGCAGGCGACCGAGCAGCTTGACGATCTCGGGATTCATCCCGCGCAGACCCGTCTCGAGGATCGCGCGCTCGCCCTCCGCCTTGATGGTGTTCTCCACCTCGCGGCGAGCCTTGTTGACCATCTCCTCGATGCGGGCGGGATGGATGCGGCCGTCGGAGATGAGGCGCTCCATCGCAATACGGGCGATCTCGCGACGAACGGGATCAAAGCCGGACAACGTGATCGCCTCGGGCGTGTCGTCGATGATGAGGTCGATGCCGGTGAGCGTCTCGATGGCGCGGATGTTGCGGCCCTCGCGGCCGATGATGCGGCCCTTCATCTCATCGTTGGGCAGCGGCACGACGGAAACCGTGCTCTCTGCCACCTGATCCGCCGCCACGCGCTGAATGGCGTGGGAGATGACGGCGCGGGCACGCAGGTCCGCCTCCGCCTTGAGCTGCGTCTCGTACTCGGCGAGCTTGACCGCCTTATCGTGCTGCAGCTCCTCGCTCAGGCTGCTGAGCAGGTATTCCTTCGCCTGCTCCTTGGTGAAGCCGGAGAGACGCTCGAGCAGCTCGTACTGGCTCTTTTTGAGCGCCTCGATATCCAGCATACGCGCCTCTATTTCCTTCTGGCGCTCGTGCAGGGCTTCTTCTTTTTTCTCGTAGTTTTCGATCTTGTGATCGAGGGACTCCTCTTTCTGCTGCAGACGGCGCTCCTGACGCTGTACGTCTGCTCTGCGCTCCTTGATCTCCTTCTCGGATTCGTTGCGCAGGTGATAGATCTCGTCCTTTGCCTTGACGATGGCTTCCTTCTTGGCAGCCTCCGCCTGTGTGCGGGCATCCTTGAGGATGCGCTCAGCCTCGGTCTCCGCAGAGCCGATCTGAGCCTCCGCCGTTTTCTTGCGGTGGGCAATACCGGCGCGATAGGCAATCAGCGCCGCCACCAGTCCGCCGACGACCAGACCTGCGCCTGCGCCGATAACGACGGACAAAACATCCAATGGCATTGGGATACACCTCCTGTAAAATGATGTTTACGGGCTTTAAGGCGTTCCCGAGGGACTTGTTTAATTTTGAAAGACCGAACAGGTCGCAAGCACCGACCTGAGTTATTCAAAAAGCCGTATCACAATACGGATAAAACCCCCACGGGGTCGCCGAAAAACGATTGGCATCTATACAGCCGCCGACGGCATATTGCCTCCGTCTGCCGCTGCTGACGAACGGTAAGGCAAGACCTTACCGCCTACTATATTACACCATTTGCCCAACCGTTGTCAAGGGCGAGTGGGCAGAAATTGGTATATATTTCTAAAAATCCTTCGCTTTTTTCTTTCAAGTAAACGCCCGCACCACCCGTCACCCGCCGCATACAATGATATAGGAGACCTCAAAGACGAAAGGGTGAACGGTGTGGCAATCTTACGGGTGGAGCATCTGCGACAGGTCTATCAGTCGAAAAACGGCGAGACGGTCGCCTTGCAGGATATTGACTTTTCGATGGAAAAGGGCGAATTCTACAGTATGGTCGGCCCGAGCGGCTGCGGAAAATCCACCCTGCTGTCCATCATCGCGGGGATGCTGTCTGCCACCGGCGGGCGGGTAGTCGTTGCGGGCGAGACGGTGCAGGGGCCGAGCAGCCACATCGGGTATATGCTGCAGCAGGACAATCTTCTCGAATGGCGCACCATCCGGCAAAACGTGCTGTTCGGGCTGGAGATCCGCCGTCAGCTCACCCCCGAGATGTGTGCACGGGCAGACCGGTTGCTGGAGACCTACGGACTGTCCGCCTTCGCCGACCGCCATCCGTCCCAGCTCTCGGGTGGGATGCGGCAGCGCGCGGCGCTCATCCGCACCTTGGCCATCAACCCCGACATCCTGCTGCTGGACGAGGCGTTCTCCGCACTGGATTACCAGACCCGCCTCGAGGTCACCGAGGACGTCTACCGCATCATAAAGCGCGAGCAGGTGACGACGCTGATGGTCACCCACGACATCCCCGAGAGCATCAGTATGGGTGACAAGGTCATCATTCTGTCGAAGCGACCCGCGGTCATCCGCGAAATGCTGCCGATCCGTTTCGCCGTGGACAACCGCACACCCCTCACCTGCCGTAATCAACCGGAATTCGGGCAATATTTCAATCATATATGGAAGGAACTGGGGATGAATGAAGCACTCAAGTCGACCGGCGCTGTCGCCGGAGAGAACCCTCTACCTTAAGCAGAATAAACGCCTCGCCCGCCGCATCAGCCTATGCCGCTGGGGCGCGCTGGTGTTTTTTCTGCTCGCATGGGAGGGAGCGGCACTGCTGGGGTGGATCAACAGCTTCATCTTCAGCCAACCCTCCCGAATCCTGCGTACCTATCGCACGATGTTCCAAGAGGATCTGCTGTACCACATACAAGTCACCGTCGGAGAGACGCTGGCGGGCTTCCTGCTGGGCGCGGCGGCAGGCGTGCTGCTGGCAATTCTCCTATGGTGGAACGAATTTGTGTCCAAGGTCAGCGAGCCGTATCTCGTCGTGCTCAACAGCCTGCCGAAGATCGCCCTCGGCCCCGTTATCATCATCATTGCGGGCGCGGGCACCAAAGCGATCGTGTTTATGGCGCTGGCGATCTCCCTGGTCGTGACGGTGCTCGAGATGCTCTCAGGCTTTCGCGACACCGACGAGGGAGCCATCCGTATGGCGCGCACCTTCGGCGCGACCAAGCGGCAGATCTTCGCAAAGATCGTCTTTCCCGCCAACATCCCGACCCTGTTCGACTCGCTCAAGGTCAACATCGGTCTGTCGCTCGTCGGTGTCATCGCGGGCGAATTTCTGGTATCCCGCGCCGGACTGGGGTACCTCATCGTCTATGGCGGTCAGGTGTTCAAAATGGATCTGGTGATGGGCAGCGTCATCATCCTCGCCGTGACCGCCGCGCTGCTGTACGAAGCCGTCGCGCTGATGCAACATCTTGTCGGGCGACGGTTCGGGTAACACTTTATGAAAGGATGCGTTCAGCTTGAAACACGCAATTCTCAAATGGGTGGCGGTGCTCACCGCCGTCGCCGTGCTAGCCGTCGGGCTTGTCGGCTGTAAAAAGGACGAGGACGGGCTGCAAAAGGTGCGGGTGTGTGAGGTCACCCACTCCATCTTCTACGCCCCGCAATACGCCGCGATCGCCCTCGGCTTTTTCGCCGACGAGGGCATCGAGCTCGAGCTCTCCAACGGGCAGGGCGCGGACGCCGTGATGGCGGCGGTGCTGTCGGGCAACATCGACGTCGGCTTTGCAGGCCCCGAGGCATCCATCTATGTCTACAACGAGGGCAACGCCGACTACACGCAGGTGTTCGCGCAGATCACCCAACGCGACGGCTCCTTCCTCATCGGGCGGGAAAAGGATGACAATTTCACGTGGGATAAGGTGAAGGGCAAGGTTGTGCTGCCGGGGCGCAAGGGCGGCGTGCCGTATATGACCCTCGAGCACGTCCTGCGCGAGAGCGGCATCGACCCCGCCAAGGACACGACGCTGGACAACAGCGTGCAGTACGCGATGATGACCGCCGCGTTCACGGGCGGCACGGGAGACTACGTCACCGCCTTTGAGCCGACCGCCTCGATGCTCGAGCAGCAGGGACAGGGCTACATCGTCGCCTCGGTGGGCGAAGCCTCGGGCGACATCCCCTACACCGCGTATTTCGCGAAAAAGAGCTATATCGAGGACAACAGCGACCTCATTCAGCGGTTTACCAACGCCGTCTACCGCGGCCAGCAGTGGTGCGCTACCCACACCGCCGCCGAGATCGCCGCGGCCGTTGCGGATCAGTTCCCCGACACCGAGCTTGCGCTGCTCGAAAAGTCGGTGAAAAGCTATCAGTCCATCGACGCGTGGAACACCACCCCCGTGATGGGCAAAGCAGGCTTTGACCGCCTGCAGAGCGTGATGACCGAGGCGGGCGAGCTTGCGAAGACCGCCGACTACGACAAGGTCGTCAACAACACCTTCGCCGAAAAGGCGGTCGAAAACGCCAAATAATCCCCGACAACGACCGACAAAAGCCGACAAAACGGTGCATCCGTTTTGTCGGCTTTTCGCGTGTGTGCATACCGCACCGAAAGCGGGGGATATTGACATTAGAGCGTATTTATGGTAGCATACAATGGATAAGTAAAATGAATCATTATGCCCTTAGCTATCGAGGTGAGATGACCAATGGAGCGATCGACCTGCCGCATTTCCGTGATCGTGCCGGCATATAACGCCGCGCCCTATCTGGAGCGCTGCTATCAAAGCCTGCTCGCGCAGTCGGTCGCCGACTGGGAGCTGCTGATCGTCGAGAACGGCTCCACCGACGACACCGCGGCGGTCGGTGAGCGGCTGGCACGGCAGGACAGCCGTGTGCGACTGCTGCACAGCGAGAAGGGCGTCTCTCGCGCTCGCAATCTCGGCATCGATGAGGCACGGGGCGAGTATACGACATTCCTCGATGCGGACGATCGGCTGCTGCCTAACGCTTTCGAGGTCTTTTTGCGTGCAGCAGGGGCGTATCCCGCCTGCGAGGTGATCATCGGCTCCACCGACGGCGTTGCCGAAGGGCGACCCGATACGGTGTATGAGGGCGCACGCATCGAAGAGGCGCGGGTGCTGTTCCTGCGCCACCCCACCCGCTATCTGACGGTGTGGGGCAACCTCTACCGCACCGCTTTCCTGCAGAGTAGCGCGGTACGATTTGATCCCGCGCTCAGCCACGCCGAGGACAGCGACTACCTCATCCGCCTGCTGGCGGACTGCCGCGGGCTGGTGCTCACCGACACGCCCGTGTACCACTACACCGTCAGCGCCGCCTCCGCCGTCCACGGGCAGGCGGGCAAGCTCGCGGAGAAATACCGCGTCTCCCTCGAGGCGACCGCGCGGCAGCTCACCGAGGAGAGCAACGAAATCCGCGAGGCCTTCGCTTTCTACGTGCTGGACAACCTACTGGTGCTACTGGTGCACGACACCTTCTGCTCGGAGAAGTCCGCGCGCGCACAGCGGCGGGATGCCGCCGCCGTACTGGATACGCCGATCTTCCGTCACGCGCTGGAGCGTGCGCCGCTCGGACAGGCCCCCATCGTCAAGCGGCTCGCCTACACCGCGGCGAAGAAGAAACACCTGTGTCTGTTACAGCTCATCATCCGTGTGCGGCAGTGGCAAAATCGCCATAAGGAGAATTCGTTATGACCAATGTGCTGATCTTCGGTATGAACGACAACCCCGGCGGGATGGAAAGCTTCATTATGTCCTATTTCCGCCGCATCGACCGCGAGCGGGTGCGTTTTGACTTCCTCACCAACTGTGAGACCATCGCTTACGAGGACGAGATCCGCGCACTCGGCGGGCGGGTCTTCAAGATCTGCGCCCGCAGTAAGAATTACCGCCTCTACCGCGAGCAGCTCACCGCCTTTTTCACACAGCACGCCGCGGACTATCAGGTGGTGTGGATGAACACCTGCAGCCTTGCCAACATCGACTATCTCAAGATGGCGAAGGCGTACGGCATCCCCCGCCGCATCATCCACAGCCACAACTCGCAGAATATGGACAGACCCCTGCGCGGCCTGCTGCACAAAAAGAATAAGCGCACCATCGCCCGCTACGCCACCGACTTCTGGGCGTGCTCGCGTCTGGCGGGCGAGTTCTTCTATTCCCCCGCCATCCTCGAAAGCAATCGCTACCGCGAGATCCACAACGCCATCGACTGCGACCGCTTCGCGTTCGATCCCGACGTGCGACAGGCGGTGCGTGAGGAGCTGTCGCTCGCCGACAATCTCGTCATCGGCCACGTCGGGCGGTTGCATTTTCAGAAAAATCAAGGCTTTCTGCTGGATATTTTCCACCGTGCCCACGCTATTGAGCCAAGCGCCCGCCTGCTCATCATCGGGCAAGGCGAGGACGAGGCAATGCTCAAGGAAAAAGCCGCCGCTCTCGGCATTGACGGGGCGGTGATCTTCGCGGGCGTGCGCGACGATGTCCCCCGTCTGCTGCAGGGGATGGACGCGTTTGCCCTGCCCTCGCTGTTTGAGGGACTGCCCGTCGTGCTGGTGGAGACGCAGGCCGCGGGACTGCCCACCGTCGCCGCCGACACCATCTCACAAGAGGCAAAGCTCACCGATCGGCTGACCTACCTGCCGCTGGACGCGGGGGTAGAGGTGTGGGCGCAGGCACTGCTCGACGCGGCAAAGCAGCCGCGCGCCGATCGGCGCGCCGAGCTTGCCGCCGCGGGCTATGACATCCGCACGCAGGCCGCCTACGTGCAGGCACTGCTGGAAGGAACACGGGAGGACGTACGATGAACGGTTATCTGCTCACCGAGCGGCCGCGGGACATCTTCAACGCCGGCTTCAAGGCGAAGAACGACGTGCGCGCCGCCCTGCCGCAGCTCACCGACCTGACGGTCAAGGAGCGCTTTCACTTTGACAAGATCCCGACCTTTTTGCACCTCTTATGGCGGCTCGAGCGCCTGCCTAAGGGGGCGACGCTGTATATCCAATGTCCCATCTACAGCTTTTTTAACGAGAAATTTCTGCCCGCCATCTGCCGCGTGCTGACAAGGCGGCGCATTCGGACGGTGCTTATCATCCACGACGTCGAATCCCTGCGCTTCCCCGAAAAAGCGGCGCGGCTGTTGCCTGTCGAGCGGCAGCTGTTCGCTGTCGCCGAGGGCATCATCGTGCACAACGAGGCGATGATGGCACGTCTGCAGGCAAGCCACGGCGTGCCCGCAGAGAAGATGACGGTGCTCGGCATCTTCGACTACCTCTACGACGGTGATGTCGCGGGGGCGGATGAGACGTTCACCCGCACGGTGTTCGTCGCGGGCAACCTCGACCCCGAAAAGTCGGGGTACGTCTATCGGCTCGGTCAGCTCGGCGGCGATATACACATCAACCTCTACGGCGGGCATTTCGATGCAGACGCCGCCGCGGACGCCATCGCCTATCAGGGCGCGTTCCCGCCCGACGAGCTGCCGCGGCATCTCAAGGGCAACTTCGGGCTCATCTGGGACGGCCCCGTGCTCGACCGCTGTGCGGGACAGACGGGCGACTATCTGCGCATCAACAACCCGCACAAGACCTCGCTGTATCTTGCGGCGGGCTTCCCCGTCATCATCTGGAAGCAGGCGGCGCTCGCCCCCTTCATCACCGAAAACGGTCTGGGGCTGGCGGTCGACTCGCTCGAGGAGCTACCCGCGCTGTTTGACGCGTTAACCGAGGAGGATTACCGCCGTATGGTCGCGCAGGCCGCCGCCTACGGCGCACGTCTGCGCGGCGGCGACTTTATGCGTCGCGCGGCAGAAGCCGCCGCAAAGAAAATCTGACCCTAGGGTGAGCAGTGAAACCCGAACCCGCCGCAAAGCGGGTTATTTCGGTGCTTTTTGCTCCGCCCGTGCTCGCAAGGCGCAAGCATTCCTTCGCCCGATCGGAACAAAAACCCCTCGAAATCTCCTCACTTTGCGGTCGACGATTTTGGAAAGAGCGAATTTTTGTTCAGCCGAGGCTAAAACGCAGCCAATACTGCCGTATTGGCGAGTATTTTAACAAAGGATGAGCGAAAATTCGCCTCTCCAAAACGGAGTTCGGGTTTGACTGCTCACCCTAAGAGGTGCTCGTATGAGTGTTCGCTTAAAGGGCTTTCCCAAACAAGTGAATATCCTCACCCTGCTCGAATACCTGCTGATGCTGCTGGTGCTGCTGTATTCGAGTATGTGGACGCTGTTCGTCCCCGCCAAGAGCAACGAGTTTCTGCGGCTGTCCTATCCCTTGCTCGCCGTGATGATCGTGCTGCGTCTGCGCGCGATCCGTGCGCCGCGGATGCAGCGGCTTATCCTCGTCACCGTGCTGCTGGCGGTGTTTCTGCTGTTCACGCGGTACAACGTCGCTCGCTATGCGCTGTATTACGTCGTGCCGATATTGCTGTTGATGCTGTATATCGGTCTGTGCGACGAAAAGAGCGCCGCCTTCGGGCTACTGTATAAGCTCACCGACATCGTCGTCGTGCTCGCCGCGGTGTCGCTGTTCTGCTACGTGTTCGGCACCTGCCTCGGCATCCTGCCGGGAGCGCGGGAAACCACCTATTTCTGGGCGAGCGAGACCCGCACCTGCACCACCTACTTCCATCTCTACTATGAGGCGCAGACGGCGGATATCTTCGGACTGCATCTCGTGCGCAACTGCGGCATCTTCACCGAGGCACCCGGCTTTGCGGTATTTCTCATCTATGCGCTGGCGGTGGAGGTGTTCCTGCGGCAGAGGCCGCGCGTGTGGCGGCTTTTCCTGCTGTGCGCGGCGGTGCTCACCACCTATTCCACCAAGGCGATCCTGCTCGCGGTGGCGGTGTTCGGTCTGCAATACCTCATCACCACCCCCCGCACCGTTCTGTGGCGGCGATTTAAGATGGTGGTCATTCCCGCCGTGTGCTTGGCGGTGGCGGCGGTTGCCGTCATCCTGCTGAAGGACAAGATGAACACCGACTCCTTCTACATCCGTCTGGACGATCTGTTCGCCTCGCTCAAGGCGTGGCGGACAAGCCCGCTCTTCGGCACGGGCTATTACAACGACGATTCCGTCATCGCGCAGTTTGCCTATCCACGCCCGAACAACGGGCTGAGTATGGGCCTGCCCGTCCTGCTCGCACAAGGCGGACTGTTCCTCGTCGGGCTGTACGTCGGCGCGGCGGTCGCCTGCACACTGCGTCTGCGCGGCTACGCGCGGCGGCAGATGGCGAGCTTCTTCGTCACCTATTTCGTTTTGATGTTTGTGTCCAACATTCCGTTCAGCTTCTTAGCGATGCTGCTGCTGGCGTTTTCGCTCGAGGGCGTGCGGTGCGAGCGCAACTTTGCCGCCTGACCGTCCGCCGATCTGAAAATAAGGGGGTGAGACCTTGCCCGTCGGGAATATCCGAAAAAACTATGTATACAATCTGAGCTTTCAGATCTTTTCGCTGCTGATTCCGTTCATCACCGCCCCGCATCTAGCGCGCGTGCTGATGGCCGACGGTGTCGGCACCTACAGCTACGTCAACTCCATTGCCACCTATTTCTCCCTGTTTGCGGCGCTGGGGCTCTCCTCCTACGGCACGCGGGAGGTCTCCCGCGTGCGCGACAATCCGCGCAAAGCCTCTAGGCTGTTCTGGGAGCTGAGCATCCTCCGTCTGGTGTCCACCCTGCTGTGTATGGGGCTGTATCTGATCTTTATTCTCATCACCGGCAGTGATATGCGCATCTATCTCGCCGCCGGTCTGGTCATCCTGACGGTGGCGGTCGACTGCACCTGGTTCTTCCAGGCGATGGAAAACTTCCGCGTGCTCACCCTGCGCAATTTTGCGGTCAAGCTCATCAGCGTGGTGTGCATCTTCGCCTTCGTCAACGGGCCCGAGGACCTGCTGCTGTATTTCGTCATTCAGGGCGGCGGGATGCTGCTGTCCAACCTCGTGCTGTACGTGCAATTATTCAAGCTCATCGTGCCCGTGTCGCTACGCCGCCTGCGCTTCGGGCGGCACGTCCGCGAGACGCTGATCTATTTCATCCCCACCATCGCCACCTCGGTCTACACCCTGCTCGACCGCACGATGATCGGCGTTATCACCAAGGATATGGCCGCCAACGGCTACTACGAGCAGGCACACAAGATGGTGAATATGCTGATGACCATCATCACCTCGCTCAACGTGGTGGTCGGCGTGCGCACATCGTATCTTTTCGGGCAGAATAAGAAGAAGGAGATCCGCCGGCACATCCACAACACCTTCCGCTTTATGTTCCTGCTGGCGTTCCCGCTTGCGGCGGGGCTGATCGCCGTCGCGCCCGACTTCGTGCCGTGGTTCTACGGTGACGGCTACGAGCCGGTCATCCCGCTGATGATGATGTTCGCCCCCTTGCTGTTCATCATCGGCATCAGCAACGTCCTTGGCACGCTGTACCTCACCCCGAGCGGACAGCGCGCGCGCAGTAATCGGGCGATCATCGCAGGCGCGGTGGTCAATTTTGTGCTCAATCTCATTCTTATCCCACTGTTCGGCGTATACGGCGCGGTGGTCGCGTCGCTGGCGGCGGAGCTGGTGATCTCTGTTTTGTACATTTCCTATTCGGCGCGGTTCATCTCGGTGCCGAAACTGCTGGGGATGGGCCTTCGCTATCTGCTGCTGTCGGCGGCGATGTTTATCCCGACCTTTTTCTTCGGGCAAGCGCACGAGCCCTCGGTGGGCACGACGCTACTGCAGATCGCGATCGGCGTGGTGACCTACACCGTGCTGCTCATCGCGGTGCGCGACCCCGCCTGGCGGGATGCCAAGGAATTTCTGCGTAAAAAATTGCGTAAAAACAAGGAATAATAAAGGAGCATGCTTATGCCGAACGAACACGATTTTCTGTTGGAGGAGAAGCGGTGCGGTTTTACCGTCACCGCCGAAATGAAAAAGGTCTGGGCCGTCCAGCTCGACCTGCTCGACCGCTTCGGAGAGGTCTGCCGCCGCCACGGGCTGCGGTATTTCGCCTCGGGCGGCACCCTGCTCGGCGCGATCCGCCACAAGGGCTACATCCCGTGGGACGACGACATCGACATTATGATGATGCGCGAGGATTATGACAAGCTGCTCGCCATCGCCGACGCGGAGTTTTCCGCGCCCTACTTCTTCCAGACGGTGTGGAACGACAAGCAGTACAGCCGCGGGCACGCCCAGCTGCGCAACAGCAACACCACCGCCATCCTTGCGGAAGAAAAGGGGTGCTATCCCTTCAACCAGGGCATCTTCATCGACATCTTCCCCACCGACGCGGTACCGGACGACGAAGCCGCGCGGCAAAAGCAGTGCCGACGCATCCGTCTGTGGGAGAAGCTACTCAACGTGACGGTGCGCTATCCCGCGAATAAGTATAAGAGCCTGCCGAAGTCCGTGCTGCACGCCGTCGCCTCGTTGATTCCCTACCGTTTTTTCATCAGGCAGAAGGAAAAGGCGTGCACCCGCTATAACGGGCAGGGGATGAAGCGCGTGGGACTCATCAGCTTCCTCGCCGACGACGAGCGGCTGGTTTTCCCGGCCGACGCGTTTGACCGCATCGAGACCGTACCCTTTGAATACACCACCATCGACATCCCCGCCGACTACGACACGTTGCTTGCACACCAGTACGGGGATTATATGACGATGAAGCAGGAAAACTCCTACCACGGCGGCATTATTTTTGATGCCGAGCGCAGCTACCTCGACTATCTGCGATAAGAGAAAGGACGGAATGACCCTATGGAAGCCTCTTCCCGTTATGACAAGGGCGATATTATCATCAATTTCCGCGACCTGACCGTGCACATCCTGCGCCGCTGGCGCAGCATCGTCGTCGGCGTGCTGGTCGTCACGCTGCTCGCGGGCGCGTTGCAATACCTGAGGGATGCGCGCACCTACAAGGCGACGCTCGCCGCCGAGCAGGACAAGGTGTCCACCGTACAGCTCGAGGGGCTCTCGCTCGCGAACGCCAATCAGGTGCTGCAGTATCAGAAGCTGTATCAGCTGCAGGCGGACTATAACCGCGAAGCGCTGCTGATGCAGATCAACCCCGCCGCGGTCCCGACGCGCACGCTGTCCTACGTGGTATCGGGCGAGATGGGCTTCGTGACCGCCTCGCTGTATCAGACGCATCTGGGCGACCTTGCCGTGTACAGGAACATCGCGACGCAGCTTGCGATGACGAACGACCCCTCACACATTATGGAGCTGGTCAGCGTCACGGTGCAGCACGACAGCAGCACCGAGATCCTCGCGGATCACGCGCTCGTCGTTGTGAAGATCGTCGCTCCGACCGAGGACGTCGCAGGAGCGATCACCGAGCAGCTCAAAAAGCAGATGCAGGCACTCAAGGCCACCGTCACCTCTGCTCTCGGCACACACACGCTGACCCTCGCCGCCGATTCGGCAAGGCTTGCCGCCGACAGTGAGCTCAAGACCGTCCAGCAGAATAACCTCAACAACGGCAACACCCTGCGCAATAATCTGAAAAGCGCCAAGGATGCGCTGACCGCGCAGGAAAAGGCATACGTCGAGCAGATGGCCGCCATCGACAAGGTGGAGACCGACAACGCTCCCAAGCCCGCGCCCCCCTCGGTCAGTGTGAAGATGCTGATCGTCGGCTTTGCCGCGGGACTGGTGCTGATGCTCGGCGTGCACGCGCTCGGCTACGTCTTCGGGCGCAAGCTCAAGTCCCGCGAGGATTTCGCGGAGCGCTACGGGCTGTTCGTGTTCGACTGCATCGCCGACGGACAGAAGAAGCTGTCGGGTACCGAGCGGCTCATCCGCCGTCTGTTCTTTAAAAAGGAGCAATTGACATCGGCTGAAAGCCGCCTTGCTCTCGCACAGCAGCAGCTCACACTGACACTGCGCGGTGAGCTCGCCGACAAGGAAAACGCCCGCGTCTGCGTCATCGGCGACACGGACACCAGCGCCGCGCTCGCGCCCTTCAAGGACGCCGCCGCCAAGAGCGGTGTCGCGCTCGAGTTCCTGCCGAGCCCGCTTTCCGACGCCGCGGCGCTCGAGCGGCTGTCCGCCGCCGACGCAGTCATCCTCGCAAAAGCCGTCGGTGCGTCCGCCTACAACGACATCTACCGCGAGCTGGAGCTGTGCGAGCGGCTTGACCGCCCCGTGCTCGGCGCGTTTGTTCTGCAATAAATTCGGCGAAAAAGATAACAGCCGTCCCCCCCGCTCGAGGGGGGGGGGTGGTTTGTCGTTTGCACAAACCGCAAATAGGATCGTTAGTGATGGGGCTCCCGTCCCGCAAAGGCTCTCCCTTCGGGAGAGCTCCCGCGTCAGCGGGTGAGAGGGCGGATTGACGCACGACCCTTCCCAAACCCTCTCCGTCACGGCTATCGCCGCGCCGCCTCTCCCATAGGGAGAGGCTAACGGGTCCACGCAAACCCCTCCGTAGGGGCGAGCATTGCTCGCCCGTTTTGGTTTTGTGCAGATCTTGACGGGCGACCGATGGTCGCCCCTACGAATTCATTTAAGATTGTGTGTATCCTCCGCGGGGCGATGTGGGCATCGCCCCCTACAACCACGATTTCGGTTTGTCGCGTTCACGCAAAAAGGCCGCATCACCACAATGGCGATGCGGCCGCAAAATTCATTTAATTTCTTTTGATTTGATCAGGAAATATTGATGCGTTGATAAGGTCAGCAGGATCAACCTCTAATGCATCCGCAATATTAAAAAACACCTCCAGCGAAAATCCGTTGGCGATCCCAGGCGCCTCAATAGTACTGATCAGCGAACGGCTGACGCCTGCCTTTTCCGCTAACTTTTCCTGCGATAAACCCCGTAGCTTTCTCAATGCTGCAATCGCAACGCCAAGTTGTATAAATCGATCTCTGTTTTTGAATGTAACCTGCTTGCTCACACAACTCATCCTTCCAAAAGTTCGATCATCTTTATTATACTTTTCTTCAGTAGAGTTGGCTGTATTCATCGGTAAGCACTTGATTTATTTAGTGAGCAATATTATAATACTTATAGCAAAATGATTTTATTAGAAAGCAGTTTAGAGGTGGATTATGAAGAAGCTATTTTATGCGATTTTGGTGATGGGGGTAATGTTTCTGCTTGACGGCTGCGGCAAACCGCAAGCAACCGTGCCGCAATCGGCCCCCGCGTCCGCGAGCGCGCCTGCACGCTATCGCATCACCTATCAATGGACGATGCTGGCCAACGACAGCGTCGGCAACGACTGGACGCACACCGTCACCTGCGACGGGCAAGCCATCACCAATGGGCGCGTTGTCACCGCCGTTGGCGGGAGCGCTCTTACCATTCGCGGCATCATCACTGAAAACGACAAGCACGCAGACACAGGTAGCGGTGCGGTGACGTTGACGCTCGCCGACGGTGCTAGTGGCTCGGTGCGCATCACCGTGTGCGAGGGGCACGGGCAATACGCGGGCAACACCGCCGAGTGGGAACTGACCTGCCGCGCCACCCGCGAAAATTAGAAAAACACGCCTGCGGAAAATCCGCAGGCGTGTCGCTTTAGTCTTTTTTGGCAGACTTTGCCAGCAGGGTAAGCGCGGCGAATACCACCGCACCCGCGGCGGTGACGATGCCCACCGTCAGCCAGTGGACGTTCGCCAGCCCCGTGATGATAAAGTCGCCGCTCTCGGCATCCTGCAGATGACGGAAGATCAGCACGATGTCCGCGACGAGCGCCGCCGCGGCCGCGCCCTTTGCGCACAAGGACAGCGCAAACGCACGTCCCGACACCCCCGCTGTCGCTACGCGGGTGAGTCGCTCGCCGCCGACGTCCAGCCCGCGGGACAGATACCACGCGCCAAGCACCGTCACCAGCGTTTCGGGCAGCATATAGGTCGCGTTATACGCGAAGGAATACAGCAGCGCCGCCTCGGTCGGGATGGAAAGCCCCGCCCACACCGTGCAGCCCGAAATGACGTGGCAGACATACCGCAGCACGCAGGTGAGCAGAGCGGCGAGCACCAGTGCCTGTCCCTGCGAGCGTCCCTCGCGACGGAACACGCCGCCGAGCCCCAGCACCGCAAACGCCAGCACATAATCCAGCAGGACGATCGCGACGATGGACAGCGGAGTGGAGAAATACGACAGCGTATTCATCCCGAGCAGCAATTGCAACAGCGAATACACGAACGCGGCAAACAGGCCGAATTTCGTGCCGTGTCGGTAGCCGATGAGCAGCACAGGCAACGCGCTGCACGCAGTGACACTGCCACCGTAGGGCAGGTCGAGGAGCTTGACCATACTCAGCACCGTCGCAACGGCGATGAGCAGTGCGCCTTCGACAAGGCGCAAAACGGACGATTTTTGCTTCATTGGACTTTTCTCTCCTTTTCGGATAGAACAAACAAAAAAGCCCTCGTCATCGACGAAGGCTGACCGCGGCAACACGTGCCGCGTATGTGTAAAACATCCCTCCGCCGGTATTACCCGGATCAGGTCCTAGGGTTAGGCGTTCGCCCTCTCAGCCGTGTTCCCGCTCGCGCGGCACACAGCACCCCTTGTTTGCTCTATTGAATTTTCGCCGTGCGGCTAACTAGTATCGCCGCACTGCAAGTAAGAGCATACGCCTTTTAACGGCATTTGTCAAGGGGGATTTTGTCGATTTGACATTTTTTCACCGCCGTACTATAATGAAATTACACTAATGCGAGGAGTGTGTTGAAAAAATGAGGAAACTGTTAGCCGTTACCTTAGCACTGCTGATGCTGCTGACCTTTGTCGGCTGCAACAAGGACGAGGGCGGGAGCTCTTCGACCCCGACGGCCGATGCCGTCGAGACGGGCGCTGTCGCGTTCGCCGCGACCGAGACGGTGTTCGAGGAGGGCACCAAGGTGACCGCCGAGACCGTCACCGCAGGCGACGTATACGAGCGCGCCAAGACCGCGGTCGCGTCCGTGGCGGAGAAGTTCACCGTGTTCGAGTTCAACGCCGTCAAGGATGAGGCGAAGGTGCAGCCGAACGGCAAGCTCGCCGTCACCTTCCGCATTCCCGAGGA
>JAZSHK010000050.1:0-2190 GCA_045533185.1 Acutalibacteraceae bacterium
GAGAAGGGACGCGTTTTCCCGGCCAAGTTCTTTGGCACCGCCGAGGGTAAAGTAAAGGTGACCACCGAGGATCAGGCTCGTGCCATTCTGGATGAGCTGGAGGGTGCTGCTTATGTAGCGGAGTCGGTCAAGACCGGCACCCGCCGTGTGGCGCCTGCACCGCCCTTTACCACCTCCACTATGCAGCAGGAGGCGAACCGTAAGCTGAATTTCTCCTCCCGCCGTACCATGAAGGCGGCGCAGGAGCTGTATGAAGGTGTGGAGATCGAGGGCGTCGGTGCTACCGGTCTGATCACCTATATGCGTACCGATTCGCTGCGCATCTCCGACGAGGCGCGCAAGGCCGGTAACGAGTACATCAGAGAGCATTTCGGAACCGATTATCTGCCGACCAAGGCGCGGGTGTTTAAGCAGAAGAGCAGTGCTCAGGACGCTCACGAGGCCATTCGTCCCTCTGTGCCGTCCCTCACCCCCGCACAGGTTAAGGATTCCCTGACCGGCGACCAGTATCGTCTGTATAAGCTGATCTGGGAGCGCTTTATGGCCAGTCTGATGGCGGATCAGGTGCAGAACACCTGCCAGGTGGACATCACCGCGGGCGAGTATCTGTTCAAGGCATCGGGCTATACCGTCAAGTTTGACGGGCATACGGCCCTGTATATCGAGGGCAAGGACGAGAAGGACGATGACAACAAGCCCCTGCCCGTCATCAAGCAGGGCGACACGCTGTTCTGCCGCGAGATCGCGGGCAATCAGCATTTCACCCAGCCGCCCGCCCGCTATACTGAGGCGACCCTCATCAAGACGATGGAGGAGAACGGCATCGGTCGTCCCTCGACTTACGCGCCGACCGTCAGTACGGTGCTTGCGCGCGACTACGTCGAGCGGGAGGGCAAGTCCATTAAGCCGACCAACCTCGGCGAGGTGGTCACCAACCTGATGGAGAAGCAATTCCCCGAGATCGTCGATCTCGACTTCACCGCCCATATGGAAAAGCAGCTCGACGGCGTCGAGAACGGCAAGGCGGACTGGGTCGGCGTCCTCGATGATTTCTACGGTGGCTTCGCTCAATCGCTTAAGAAGGCGGAGCAGGATCTCGAAAAGGTCAAGGTCCCCGAGATCGAGAGCGACGAGGTGTGCGAGCTATGCGGTCGGCGTATGGTGATCAAGACGGGTCGCTACGGCAAGTTCCTCGCTTGCCCCGGCTACCCCGAGTGCAAGAACACCAAGCGCATTGTTGAAACTGCCCCCGGTAGCTGCCCGAAATGCGGCGGCGTGCTCGTCGGCAAGAAGTCGAAGGGCGGGCGCAAGTTCTTCGGGTGCAGCAACTATCCGAAGTGTGATTTCGCCACCTGGAACGAGCCGACGAACGAGGTCTGCCCGCAGTGCGGCAAGACGCTGTTCCGCAAGAAGGGGAAGAACGGCGGGCTTGTATGCCAGACGGAAGGTTGTAATTATCAGAAGTAAGCAGAAAGGAACGCTATGGCTATCACAGTGATCGGCGCCGGACTTGCGGGCTGTGAGGCCGCTTGGGCGGCCGCGCAGGCGGGCGAGGCGGTAACGCTTTGGGAGATGAAGCCCGATAAATATACCCCCGCGCATAAGCAACCGCTGTTTGCGGAGCTGGTGTGCTCCAACTCCCTCAAGGCCGCGCGGCTGGAAAGCGCCGCGGGTCTGCTCAAAGAGGAGATGGCGCGGCTGGGCAGTCTCTGCGTGCCGATCGCGCGGGAATGTGCCGTCCCTGCGGGCGGCGCGCTTGCGGTCGACCGCGACCGCTTCTCCGCCGCTGTGACCGAAGCGATCCGTACCCATCCGCTTATTACCGTCAAACAAGGAGAGGTCACGTCCATCCCCACCGACGGTGTGACCGTCATCGCGACGGGCCCGCTGACCGCGGACACCCTCACGGGGGAGATCGCCGCTCTGTGCGGCGGGGGACTGCACTTCTACGATGCCGCCGCGCCCATCGTCACCGCCGACAGCGTGGATATGACGAGTGCGTTTCGCGCCTCGCGGTACGACCGCGAGGAGAGCGGCGACGGCGATTATATCAACTGCCCGATGAACAAGGCGGAATACGAGGCGTTCCACGAGGCACTCGTGAATGCCGAGCGTGCACCGCTGCACGAATTCGACACCCCGAGCGACCTCACGGTCTACGAGGGCTGTATGCCCATCGAGGTGCTCGCC
>JAZSHK010000005.1:0-21172 GCA_045533185.1 Acutalibacteraceae bacterium
CTTGCGGTCTGCGATCTGGGAAATGTGGATCAGACCGTCAACACCGTCGATGATCTCGGCAAATGCGCCGAAGGGCATCAGGCTGACAATCTTGACACTTGCTACGTCACCGATAGCGAACTGATGAGTAAAGATGTACCAGGGGTTGCTCTCCTCGGTCTTGTAGCCGAGAGAGATGCGCTTCTTCTCTGCGTTGAAGCTCTTAACGAATACGGTGATCTCATCGCCGATGGATACTACCTCAGCGGGAGACTTGATGCGCTTCCAGGACAGCTCGGAGCAATGGACCATACCGTCCACGCCGCCCAGATCGACGAACGCGCCGTAAGAGGTGAGGGACTTGACCGCGCCGGTGTACTCCTGACCGACCTCGGCCTGCGCCCAGAATTTCTCTTCGAGCTCCTTGCGGGCTGCCTGCGCGACCTGACGGACGGAGCCGACCGCGTGACGGCGGTGAGTGTTGACCTCAATGATCTTGAGCTGGACGTCCTGACCCTTCAGCGGGCTGAGATCCTCCATACGGTTGACGGACGCCTGCGAAGCGGGCACGAACACGCGCACGCCGTTGGTGACGACGAGCACGCCGCCCTTGATGACCTCGACGACGGTGCCGTCGAGCACGGTGCCTTCAGCCTCGGCGTTCACGATGGTCTCCCAGCCCTTGAGCGCGTCGACGCGCTTCTTGGACAGCAGGATGGTGCCCTCCTGATCGTTGGTGCGCATGATGAGCAGCTCGAGCTCATCACCGATCTTCACCAGATCAGCGGGGACGGCGTTGGGGTCGTTGGACAGCTCGACAGCGGGGATATAACCGGTCTGCTTGCGGCCAATGACTTCTACCTGAACCTCGTTGGGCGCGATAGCCACGACCAACCCACGGACTTTATCATCAGTGGCGTTCTGCAGAGTCGCATCCACGGCGGCGGCGAACTCTTCAGAGCTCATCTCCTCATTATTGTTGATTTTGGTTTCCAGGGCTTCGCTGTTGTTGACGATTTCGGACATAGTGCAATGTACCTCCTTTATAATATCGGCGGGGGTGGATGCGCCGGCGGTCAGACCGACGGTCTGACCCGCAGCAAAACAGTCGCGCGGCAGCTCATCCGCTGTCTCGACCCAGTGGGTCGGGCAGTAGGGGGAGCAGACGGCGCACAGCTTCGCTGTGTTGGAGCTTTCCTTCCCTCCGACAATCACCATCTGCTCGCATTCCTGTGCGAGGGCGATGGCTTCACGCTGCCTTTCGGCAGTCGCATTACATATTGTATCAAATATTTGGAGATTTGTACAGTGTTTTTTTGCGATATTTGCGCATTTTTCCCATAATTTCGTATTGAAGGTGGTCTGCGCCACCATAATGCACGAAGCGGTTGTCAAAAAATGGTGATTTTTTATACAATCTTCCAATTCTGCCTCATTGCTGAACACAAACACCGACGGTGCTTCGCCGTTTTCGACGCAGTGACCGCGGATGCCGAGCACCTCGGGATGGGTCGCGTCGCCTGCGATGAGCACCGCGCTACCCGCGGCGGAATGCTCGGCGACGATGCGGTGGATCTTGGCGACAAAGGGGCAGGTCGCGTCGCTGCAGCGCACCCCGAGGCGTTCGATCGCCTCGTAGGTCGAGCGGGGCACACCGTGCGAGCGAATGACCAGCACCGCTCCCTCGGGGGTGTCAGCGGGGTCGCTGACGGTCTTTACTCCACGGGCGGCGAGGTCGTTCACCACCTGCGGGTTGTGGATGATCGGTCCGAGGGTGGCGACGGTCTCGCCTGCGTCGAGCAGCTCGTGTACGCGGTTGACCGCTTTATTTACGCCGAAACAGAAGCCGGCGCTTTTCGCGAGTTTAACAGGCATAGTTACTCTCCCAGATTTTCTAAAATGACCGTTTTCATCTTGGCGATGGACTCTTCCAATGTGAGCGCGCCCGTGTCCACCTCGATGGCGTCCTCCGCCTTACGCAGAGGAGAGGCGGCGCGGTGGGCGTCGTCGTAGTCGCGCTTGATCATATCGGCGAGCACGTCCTCAAAGGTGACGGATTCGCCCTTTTCGAGCAGCTCTTTATACCGCCGCTCGGCGCGCGCCTCGGGGGACGCGGTGAGGAAGATCTTGACGTCCGCGTTCGGCAGGATGGTGGTGCCGATGTCCCGCCCGTCCATAATCACCGAGTTGGTTGCGGCGATGTCCCGCTGTAATTGCAGCAGGAACGCGCGCACCGCGGGGATGGCGGACACCTTGGATGCCGCCATCGAGATCTGCGGGGTGCGGATGCGGTCGCTGATGTCCGCGTCGTTGACAAAGACGCGCTGCTCGCCGTCCACATAGGCGAGGGACACCCGCACGCCGTCGAGCGCGGCGATCACCGCGGCATCATCGTCGATGGAGACGCCGTTCTCGACCATATAACAGCCGATCGCGCGGTAGAGCGCGCCGGTGTCGACGTAGATCAGCTTCAGTTCTTTTGCGAGGAAACGGGCGATGGTGCTTTTACCCGCGCCCGCGGGACCGTCGATGGCGATTGCATAAGACATAACATCACGTCCTTAGTATAGGTTATTACCGGCGGCATAGCCGGTGGAGAAAGCAATTTGCAGATTAAAACCGCCCGTGTAGGCGTCCACGTCCAGTACCTCGCCCGCGAAATACAAGCCGCTCACGAGGCGGGATGCCATCGTGCGGGCGTTGATCTCTTTGACGGACACGCCGCCCGCGGTGACGATTGCCTCCGCGATGGGGCGAAAGCCGTCCACCCGCACCGGCATTGCCTTGATGAGATCCCGCAGGCGCAGGCGCTCCTCTTTGGTGATGGCGTTGCACTTTTTTGAAGAGTTTATCTGCGCCAAATGCAGGATGGTGGGGATGAGCAGGCGGGGCAGCAGCTTGCCGAGGGCGTTGCCGATGTCCATATTGCTCCGCTCGGCGAAATCCCGCAGGATGCGGGCGTCGAGCTGCTCGGGAGAAAGCCCCGGCTTCCAGTCGATGACCAGCGTGTAGCGTCCTGCCGCCATCTGGCGCATATGCGCGCTCGCGCTGAGCACCATCGGTCCGCTGACACCGAAGTGGGTAAACAGCATCTCGCCGAGATCAGAGTAGATGACCTTGCCCGTTGTGTTGTCCCGCACGGTCAGCCCGCAGTTTTTGAGCGACAGCCCCTGCATATCGGGGCAGAACGCGTCGGGGCTCTCCAGTGCGACGAGCGAGGGGCGCGCAGGGATAACAGTGTGCCCCGCTTGTTCGGCGAGGGTGTAGCCGTCGCCCGTCGAACCCGTGCCGGGGTAGGAGCAACCGCCCGTCGCGACGATGACGGCGTCCGCGTCGAGCGCGCGCCCGTCCTCGAGCGTCACGCCGAGCACTGCGCCGTCCTCAATGCGCAGTGCGGTGACCCGCCCTTCGATAAAGCGCGCACCGCCTTTTTTGGCGTAGCCGACGATGCCGTCGACGATGTCCACCGCCTTGTCCGACACGGGGAATACGCGGTTGCCGCGCTCGGTCTTGAGCGGGATGCCCGCGTCCTCGAGCAGCACCATCATATCCTGCGGGGTGAAGGCGGTCAGGGCGCTGTACAGAAAGCGCCCGTTTTCGGGCACGTGAGCGATAAACTCGTCCACTGTGCAGTTGTTTGTCACGTTACAGCGTCCCTTGCCGGTGATCATCACCTTGCGCGCGGGGCGGGGATTGCGTTCGATGACGGTCACGGTGTGACCGTTTCGCGCGGCGGCTCCCGCGGCTATACAGCCCGCCGCACCGCCGCCGACTACCAGCACATTCATTGGGTGTTCTCCGTTCCGTCCATTTTCTCATACACCTTGTAGGTGTTCCACAGATGCTCGAGCTCCTCGAGCTTGCCGCGATTTTGGTCCATCGTGCGCAGGGAGATCGCGACGATGAGGGCGTTGATGATGCTCATCGGGGCGACCAGCGAGTCGACCACCGACGCCATATCGCTGTGCGCGAGCAGCAGGCTCGTCGCGTAGGGCGCGATGGGGGACAGACGGCTGTCGGTGATGGCGACCACCCCCGCGCCCTTGGACTGGGCGTAGTGCAGGGTGGTTGCCGCCTTACTGGAATACCGCGGGAAGCTGATGCCGATGACGGCGTCCTGCGCCCCGATATCCAGCATCTCCTCAAAGATCTCGCTCTGGCTCGAGGCGGTGAGCATCTGCACCCGCCCGCCGAGCAGCATCTTGAGATAATGGGTGAAAAAGCTGGTCAGCGCCTTGCAGCTGCCCGCGCCGAAGACGTAGATCTGGCGGGCGTTCACCAGAGTGTCCACCGCCTCGAAGAAGGTTTTTTCGTCGAGCTCCTCCATCGTGCGGCGGATGTTGTTGATGTCCCCCGTCGCGACGTTGCGCAGGAGATTATCCTCATCCATCCGCGCACGGGTGACCTCCAGTCGCTCGACGATGGTCAGCTTACTGCGGATGAGCTCCTGCATCGCCTTTTGCAGCTGCGGATAGCCGTCAAAGCCGAGCTCCGCGGCGAACCGCACGACGGTGGATTCGCTCACCCCGACCTCGTCGCCGAGGCGCAGCGCGGTCATAAAGGCGGCCTCGTCGCAATGCTCGGTGATGAATTGCGCGATGCGACGCTGCCCCTTGGAAAAGTCCTTTTCGTGTTCGCTGATAAGACCGATGAGATTGCCTTTCATACAACGATCCTCTCCTTTGTGGGACTATTGTAACGCACAAAGAATGAAAATGCAAGTCAGAAATGAAATCCTGCAAAATTAAAATTTGAACAGCCGCCGCACACGGGGCTGCCACGCGGTCATATATTTTGAGATGAGCCCCGTCAGGCACCAATCATAGAGGAAAAACACCGCATTACCGAGCAGCAGGAACACCCACGGCAGGGACACGCCGCCGATCGTGAAGCTGTCGGCAGGCAGTCCGAACACGGTGAGCATCAGGAAATAGGCGGCGATGACGGCAGCGTTGAAGGTGGCGAATTTCACGCCCCATTCCGCGAGGCGGGGCAGGCGACGGGCCTCCAGCGCGGATTTGAACACGGGATAGTAGCCGAAGAAGGCGATGTACAGCGCCTTGCCTTCGAGCGTCGGAATGAGCACGAGCGAAAGCACGCTTACCACGGCGTAGACCGCCAGCCCGGTTTTTCGTCCGAATTCGATGACAACGGGGATGCCGACGATGCCCGCGAGGGCGGCGAGGCTGATCTCGGTGATGGGGATGACCGTCATCAGCAGGATGACGAGTGACAGTGCCGCGGCGATGCCGCAGAACGCGATCTTCGCGCCGTTTCGTTTGTTCATAGTATTACCTTCTTTTGGATAAGGATGTAGGGGACGGTTTTTCCGTCCCGTGGTGGACCGCCGAGGACCTCGGCCCTGCAAAGCTTGTGAAAACGCCGCCGTGATCGTATCACGGCGGCGAAGAAAACTTAACAACAGCGGATGAAATCGCCGCCCATACACTCGCAACAGCAGTCGGCGCAGTACAGCGTGGTGCAGACGTCGCAGGCATCCGCACCCTGTCCGCCGCGCGTGCGGTAGCCGCCGGTCTGCCGATAGGCGCTGACCTGATTGTACGCTTGGCGGTATTCGTTATTGCTCGGCTCCATACGGCAGGCGGTCTCGAAATGGGTATAGGCTTCCTCGAGCCAGCCCTTTTTATACAGCACACTGCCCTTGAGGAAGAACCACTCGGCATCGCGCGCGTGACTCGGGATGCCGTCGAGCAGCACCTCGGCATCGTGGATGCGGTTTTGATGGATCATCTGGCGGATGTCCCCGTGACGGGAATTGGCGGCGTAGCCGCCTTGTCTGCCGCCGCTCTGATGCCCGCCGCCCTTGCGCATGCGCACAATGGCGTCGTAGGCGTCGTTGATCTCCTGCATCTTCTCCTCGGCGAGGTCAGACAGGGGATTGTTGGCGTAGTTGTCGGGATGATATTTGCGCGCGAGGGCGCGGTAGGCGCTCTTCACCTCGTCGTCGGTGGCGCTCGGCGAGATGCCTAATACTTCATACGGGTCACGATTCATAGGTCTTGTCCTCTCCTAGGATGACGCGCCGTTGGGCGGCGGGCATCCCCTCTTCTAATATATTGCGTAATATGCCGTCGAAACGGCGAATATCTAACAGGTTATAGGCGGCGACACATTCCGCCAGACACGCGTTGAGTGTGAGGGCGGCGTATTCGCGGCAGGCTTTGATGCCGTCCGCGTCGTCCGCGCGTAGGTCTTTCGCCAGTGCGTAGGGGTTATACTGCCCGCCCGCGAGATCGTCGGCGAGGTCGTCCACCGCGTCGATGAGGTATACCCACCGCCCGAGACAGTAGCCGAAGCGCTCGAGCACCACGCGCTGTTTATTGTCCTGCGCGACCAGCGTCGCCATATAGGCGAGCAGCTTGGCGAACGGCTCGGCGGCACGGTCGATGGACGACGTGTGCACAGCCTCCGCTTGCGCCTGTGCCGCCATCATCGCGGCAATTTCGCGGTCAGCGTCGGGACGGCGCTTGGCCGCCCGCCGACGGTAGACGGCGAGGATGGGGTAGACACACGCCGCGCCGAGTTTTTTGAGAAATTTCTCGTCCGCGAGAGTGTCGCGTAGTTTATAGTATGCGAGCAGGGTGCCGAGGTCCGCCGCCAGATCGGTGGCGACGGTGTTTTGGCATTTGAGACACTTTTTTGTGGGGTTAAAGCTGCACCGTCCCGCGCAAAAATCGGGGCCGTCCGCTTCGAGGGCTGCGTGAAGCAACGCGAGGAAGGTCATATCGTAGCTGAGTGTCATCCGCGCGCCGAGCCCGTAGCGCTTACCGAGACGGCGGCACAGCGTGCAGTACACACCGCGATATTGTTCATATTCGCCCATCGTGATGGTGGGCTTGTGTAACCGCACGTAGCCAAACATTCTATCACCCTATATGGTATTATACTCTAAAACAATAAAAGGGTATGAAGTAATTGTAAATTCTCGTTATTTCAGCATCTTTTTGAGATACTGTCCCGTATACGACTGCTCGCAGGCGGCGACCTCTTCGGGGGTGCCGCACACGACCAGCGTGCCGCCCCTGTCGCCGCCCTCGGGACCGAGGTCGAGGATGTGGTCGGCGATCTTGATGACGTCGAGGTTGTGCTCGATGACGATAACGGTGTTGCCCGCGTCGACGAGCCGCTGCAGCACGTCAATGAGCCGCTGTACGTCCGCGGTGTGTAAGCCCGTGGTCGGCTCGTCGAGGATATACACCGTGCGGCCCGTGTCGCGGCGGGCAAGCTCGGTCGCGAGCTTGACGCGTTGCGCTTCGCCGCCCGAGAGGGTGGTCGCGGGTTGCCCGATCTTGACATACCCGAGCCCCACGTCGTACAGTGTCTGCAATTTCCGCGCAATTTTCGGGTGCGCCGAGAAGAAGGCGACGCCCTCCTCCACCGTCATATCCAGCACGTCCGCGATGGACTTGCCCTTGTATTTGACCTCGAGCGTTTCGCGGCTGTACCGCTTGCCGCCGCACACCTCGCAGGGCACGAAGATGTCGGGCAGGAAGTTCATCTCGATTTTAAGAATGCCGTCGCCCTGACACGCTTCGCACCGACCGCCCTTAACGTTGAAGGAGAACCGCCCTGCGTTGTAGCCGCGCACCTTCGCGTCGGTGGTGGAGGCGTACAGCTCGCGGATGTCGTTGAACACCCCCGTGTAGGTCGCGGGGTTGGAGCGCGGACTGCGCCCGATGGGGGACTGGTCGATGGCGATGACCTTGTCAAGGTGCTCCAGCCCCTCGATGCCGTCGTGCTTGCCCGCGCGGGTATGCGCGCGGTTGAGGTCCTTCGCCAGTCTCTTATACAGAATGGCGTTGACCAGCGACGATTTGCCCGAGCCCGACACACCCGTCACGCAGGTGAACGCGCCGAGCGGGAACGCCGCGTCGATGTTTTTGAGGTTATTTTCCTTTGCTCCCTTGACGGTGAGGAAATGCCCGTTGCCCGCGCGCCGCGTGGTCGGCACGGGGATACGGCGTTTGCCCGACAGATACAGTCCCGTCAGGGATTCTTCGCATTGCTCAATTTCATCCGCGGGGCCGGAATACACCACGTGCCCGCCGTGGATGCCCGCACCGGGACCGATGTCGACGATCCAGTCGGCGGCGCGCATCGTGTCCTCGTCGTGCTCCACCACGATGAGGGTGTTGCCGAGGTCGCGCAGATGCCGCAGGGTGTTAAGCAGGCGGTCGTTATCCCGCTGATGCAGGCCGATGCTCGGCTCGTCGAGCACGTACAGTACCCCCATCAGATACGAGCCGATCTGGGTTGCCAGACGGATGCGCTGTGCCTCACCGCCCGAGAGGGTCGCCGCCCCACGCCCGAGGGTGAGATAGCCGAGCCCCACGCTTGCGAGGAAATGCAGTCGTTCGCGGATCTCCTTGAGCACGCGGTCGCCGATCATATGCTCGCGCTCGGTGAGCGTAAGTCCGTCGATGAACGCTTGCAGTTCCTCTACCGTAAGGTCGCAGATCTCCATAATATTGCGCCCGCCGATCGTCACCGCGAGGCTTTCGGGCTTTAAGCGGCGGCCGTGGCATTCGGGGCAGTCGACCTGACTCATATATTGCTCGAGCTCCTCGCGCACGATCTCGCTCGAGGTCTCGGTGTAGCGGCGCTGCAGGTTGTTCATCACGCCCTCAAAGGCGGTGTAGTGCGTGCCGCTGCCGTATTCACGGGTATAGGTCATTTTGATTTTCTCGCCGCCCGTGCCGTAGAGAATGGCGTTCAGCGCCTCTTTCGGCAGGTCCTTAACGGGGGTGTCGAGCGAGAAGCCGTAGTGAGCGGCGAGCCCGTCGTAGTACATCTTCGCGATGGTGCCGCCTTCCTTGTAGCTCCAGCCGCTCGCTTGGATCGCGCCCTCGCGGATGGAGAGCGTGTCGTCGACGATCACCCGCTCGGGGTCCATCGACATATAGATGCCAAGCCCCGTGCATTTCAGGCACGCGCCGAAGGGGTTGTTGAACGAGAACATCCGCGGAGACAGCTCTTCCACGCTCACCCCGTGATCGGGGCAGGCGTAGTTGCGTGAGAAGGTGAGCTCCTCACCGTCGATGACATCCACCGTCAGTAAGCCCCCCGACAGCGCGGTGGCGGTCTCCACCGAGTCGGTGAGCCGCCCGCCGATGTCGTCGCGCACCACCAGACGGTCGACGACGATCTCGATGGTGTGTTTTTTGTTCTTATCCAGCGGGATGGTTTCTAACAAGTCATATAAAATCCCGTCCACCCGCGCGCGGGCATAGCCCGCCTTGCGGGCGGATTCCAGTTCCTTGACGTACTGTCCCTTGCGCCCGCGCACGATGGGAGCGAGGAGCTGAATCTTCGTTCCCTCGGGCAGTTCGAGGATGCGATCGGTGATCTGGTCCACCGTCTGCTGGCGGATCTCGCGTCCGCAGATGGGGCAGTGGGGGATACCGATGCGCGCATACAGCAAACGCAGATAGTCGAAGATCTCGGTTACCGTGCCGACGGTGGAGCGAGGATTCTTCGAGGTGGTCTTCTGGTCGATGGAGATGGCGGGAGATAAGCCCTCGATATAGTCCACGTCCGGCTTCTCCATCTGTCCGAGGAACATACGGGCATAAGAAGACAGACTCTCGACGTACCGCCGTTGCCCTTCGGCGTAGATGGTGTCGAAAGCCAAGGATGACTTACCCGACCCCGACAGCCCCGTGAACACGATGAGCTTGTCGCGGGGAAGCTCGACGTCGATATTTTTCAGATTATGGGCGCGCGCGCCCTTGACGATGAGTTTCGTTTCG
Source organism: Acutalibacteraceae bacterium (assembly GCA_045533185.1). Taxonomy (GTDB): domain Bacteria; phylum Bacillota; class Clostridia; order Oscillospirales; family Acutalibacteraceae; genus UBA5905. The sequence goes on from JAZSHK010000005.1 coordinate 9,750, forward strand.
GCCATACTTACTTTCCTTCTTGTAATTCTTTGATGCGGTCACGCAGCAGTGCCGCGTGCTCGAATTCCAGCAGACGGGACGCGTTGCGCATCTCCTTGGTGAGCTGGGCGATGAGCTCGTCCCGCTCGACCTTGGTCAGGCGCATCCCCTTTTTGTTGCGGGCGCTTTTGCCGCCGCCCGCGGAGATCTCGAGAATTTCGTGCACGTCCTTGCGGATGGTCTTGGGGGTGATGCCGTGCGCGTCGTTGTAGGCTTGCTGAATGGAGCGGCGGCGCTCGGTCTCGGTGATGGCGACCTCCATCGAGGGGGTGACGCAATCGGCGTACATAATGACCTGCCCGTCCGCGTTGCGCGCGGCGCGGCCGATGGTCTGGATGAGTGAGGTCTCACTGCGCAAAAAGCCCTCTTTGTCCGCGTCGAGGATGGCGACGAGCGACACCTCGGGGATGTCGAGACCCTCGCGCAGCAGGTTAATGCCGATGAGCACGTCGAACTCGCCGAGACGCAGGTCGCGGATAATTTGCATACGTTCGATGGTGTCGATGTCGTGGTGCATATACCGCACCCGCACGCCGTTTTGGTCAAGATAGGCGGTTAGGTCTTCCGCCATCTTCTTGGTCAGCGTGGTCACCAGCACGCGCTCCTGCCGCTCGGTGCGCAGGCGAATTTCTTCCATCAAGTCGTCAATTTGCCCCTCGGTGGGGCGCACCGAGATGAGCGGGTCAAGCAACCCCGTCGGGCGGATGACCTGCTCGACGATCTGCGCGGAGCGCTCCTTTTCGAGCGCGCCCGGGGTGGCGGAGACAAACACCGCTTGGTTGATGTGGTCATAGAATTCGTCGAAATTGAGCGGGCGGTTGTCGAACGCGCTCGGCAGACGGAAGCCGTAATCGACGAGGCTCTTTTTGCGCGCGTAGTCGCCGCCGTACATCCCGCGCACCTGCGGCAGGGTGACGTGGCTCTCGTCGACGAACAGCAGAAAATCGTCGGGGAAATAGTCGAGCAGCGTGCAAGGGGTACTGCCCGCGGGACGCCCGCTGAGCACGCGGGAGTAGTTCTCAATGCCCTTGCAGAAGCCGATCTCCTGCAGCATCTCGATGTCGTAGGCGGTGCGTTGCGCGATGCGCTGAGCCTCGAGCAGCTTGTTTTCCTTTTGGAAATACGCGACGCGCTCGTCGAGCTCGTCTTGAATACGCACGATCGCCGCCTGCATCTTGTCCGCGGGCACGATGTAGTGGCTCGCGGGGAAGATGGCGACGTGGCTGACGATGTTTTTGAGCTCGCCCGTGAGGGGGTTGATCTCGGAGATACGGTCGATCTCGTCCCCGAAAAACTCGACGCGGAACACCTTGTCGCTCTCGTAGGCGGGGAAGATCTCGACGACGTCGCCGCGCACACGGAACTTGTTGCGGGTGAGGCTGATGTCGTTGCGTTCGTATTGCAGGTCGACGAGCTTGTCCAGCAGCTCGTCGCGGCTTTTTTGCATCCTCGTGCGCAGAGAGATCACCATCGTGCGGTAGTCGATGGGGTCGCCGAGCGTATAGATGCAGGACACGCTCGCGACGATGATGACGTCCCGCCGCTCGGACAGCGCCGCTGTCGCGGAATGGCGCAGGCGGTCGATCTCGTCGTTGATGGCGGAGTCCTTTTCAATATAGGTATCGGTCGAGGGAATATACGCCTCGGGCTGATAGTAGTCGTAATAACTAACAAAATATTCTACCGCATTCTCAGGGAAGAATTCCTTGAACTCGGTACAAAGTTGTGCGGCGAGGGTCTTGTTGTGAGCGAGAACGAGGGTGGGCTTGTTCACCTTTTCGATGATGTTCGCCATCGTGAAGGTTTTACCCGAGCCCGTAACGCCAAGTAATACCTGTTCTTTTAAGCCGTTTTTAAGCCCTTCGGTCAATTTTTCAATCGCTTGCGGTTGGTCTCCGGTAGGACTATAATTTGAATGTAAAATGAACTTATCCGGCACGTTCTCACCCCTCTCTTTTTTGATTATTTTCGGTTGTTTTATTATCTTAAATTCACTTAAAATTTACTGAAAAACGTGCCCAAAATGCCATTACACGAATTTGGGTCACAAATTTGTAATCGTAATCAGTGCAAAATATTCAACCGAGTATTCATTGCTAACAAACTTCAAAATGTTTTTTGCTCGGTCATTTTTGAATTTCAAACCTCTTTTAATTCAAAAAAATTCTTATTGTAGGCTAACATGTTTTTATGCTTTCCAACACTAACAACATAAAACTCATCATCAATTTGAGATATATCATATAGTTGCTCGTTATTCATATCATAAGGATTTGAAATTGTTAAAATGTGTTTCTTGATTTTGTATTCTCCCGATTTTTCAAAAAGGAAGGTGTATGTATGGTGATACCCTCTGTATCTACTCAATTGTGCTTTTTTATTTTTATCAACCAACACATCTGTAATAATATCAATTTTATTGTTTTGGGTTAAATGATACTCCTCAAATGTTTTACAAAGATTCATTACGCTTGTAATAATTAAATAAACATACAGCGGACTCAATAGCCAAACTATACTTTTAGGGTTATAAATGCTTAATTGAGGCTTAAAGTGATATAACACTAAATAAGCAACACAAAGTAACAGAAGCGCCCCATATTTTATTACATCGTGCAAATATATTTTATTTAATTCGGTTTTTATAACATCTTTGGTTAATGTTTTTTTCATAACAAGTCCTCACAGTGATTTATCTTTTTCTCTTTACACGAATTTAGGTCACAAATTTATTTGGTTTATATAGAGTTATTACGTGTTATCTTGTGTTAAAAAGTCCCTAAAAACGGCGTTTTGTCACGGTTTTTAGTGAAAATCTTGTGTTAGGACACGAAGTATTCCACCGCATTTTCGGGGAAGAATTCCTTGAACTCGGTACAAAGCTCTGCGGCGAGGGTCTTGTTGTGAGCGAGAACGAGGGTGGGCTTGTTCACCTTTTCGATGATGTTCGCCATCGTGAAGGTTTTACCCGAACCGGTGACGCCGAGCAGGGTCTGTTCGCGGTATCCTTTGTTGATACCGTCGGTCAGTGCTTTGATCGCCTGCGGTTGATCCCCAGTCGGTTGGTATTTGGAATGTAGTACGAACTTGTCCGCCACTCATCTCACCTCACAGCACAAATTTTCACTCTTATAGTATACCACAAATTTTTTTATAAGTAAATAATAGAGGCATATTTTTATATACCGTTCGCACAAACGGCAAGGATCATCGTAGGGGCATGGGCTTTCGGCTTATGCAAGACTGATCGGGGCGTTGAGGACGCCCCCTACGGTAGGCTTTGCAGGATCGTGCAAACCGTATTAGCCTTTCCCTATGGGAGAGGTGTCACGGCGTAGCCGTGACGGAGAGGGCGTAGGGGGACAAAGACGCATCCGCCGCCAGGTGTCTGCCAAAATTAATGAGGCCGCCGAAATTCGGCGGCCTCTGATTTTACTTATTCCATTGTCGCCACGTTGTCCGCGCCGAGAATGCGGCGCAGCTCGTTGAGCAGGTCTGCTGTCGGGTTGACCCACCAGCTTTGCGGGGCGCGCACCAGCTTGCCGCTGTCCGTAAAGCGGATGTAGACGGGGAATGTGCCCGCGTACTGCGGCAGCAGACGCGCGATCTGCTGATATTCCTCGCCGCTGTTATTGGGCAATCGCAGATACAGCCCCGCGTGAGCGGATCGTGCGGTTTTTGCCGATTTTTCGCTCGAAGTGGGGGCGGGTTGTATGTTGTAACCGCTTACACTGGTCTTTTGTGGTGTGGTAGGCACGTCTTTCGGCACCAGCTCGAGCCGCTCGCCGAGCAGCTTCGGCTCCTTTTCCTCTTGAATATCCAGCCGTCCCTGTACGAGCAATACCTGCCCTGCCTGCAGCAGTTCTTCGTACTGCGCAAACTGCTTCGGGAAAACGACCGCCTCAATCGAGCCGTAGAGGTCCTCGAGCTGCAGATACGCCATACGCGCGCCCGATTTGGTCATCTGGGTGCGCACGGAGCTTACCAAACACAGCAGCCGCAGGGTCGTGCCGTCAGCGTAGGTGTCGCTGCCTTCTTCGATAGCGGACAGCACGCGGTCAAGGCGATTGGCGCGCAGGGCTTTATAGTGCTCTTTATAGGGGGTGAGCGGATGTCCCGTCAGGTACATCCCCGTTGCGTCCTTTTCCATCTGCAGCAGCTCCGCAAAGGGTAGCTCAGGCACGTTGGGGATGCCGATCGGCATCTCGCCCGCCTGCTCGGCGGCGTCGAAGAAGCCGACCTGTCCGTCAACGGCATAGCGATTTTGGCTATCCAATTGATCGAGCAGCTGGGGCGCTGTCTGCAGCATTTGACGGCGGTTGAGCCCCATCCCGTCGAACGCGCCGCAGCGGATGAGGCTGTCGACGCCGGGGCGGTTAAACTCCCGCTGTCCCGTCAGTCGCTTGCAGAAGTTGTAAAAGCCGGTGAACGGCCCGCCCTGCTCGCGCTCGCGGGTCAGCGCGTCGATAAAGCCGCGCCCGATGTTGCGCACCGCGAGCAGACCGGAGCGGATATGATCGCCCGACACCGCAAAGTCGGCCACGCTCTCGTTGACCGAAGGCGGCAGCACGCGGATACCCATCCGCTCGCATTCGCGGATGTAGGTGACCACCTTACTGCTGCCGAACACGCTCGTCAGCAGCGCCGCCATATATTCCTTGGGATACAAGCACTTGAGATAGGCGGTCTGGTATGCCACCAGCGCGTAGGCGGCGGCGTGGGATTTATTAAACGCGTAGGATGCGAAGGACGACATCTCGTCAAAGATGGCGTTGGCGGTAGCGGCGGGCACGCCGCGGCGCACACAGCCCTCGACGACCACATTGCCGTCCTCGTCGGTGAGGCCGTTAATGAAAATTTCCCGCTCCTGCTCCATCACCTTGTGCTTCTTCTTCGCCATCGCACGGCGCACCACGTCGGCGCGGCCGAAGGAATAGCCCGCCAGTGCGCGAAACACCTGCATCACCTGCTCCTGATACACGATGCAGCCGTAGGTGACGCGCAGGATCGGCTCGAGCAAGGGATGGGCGTATTTGACGCGGTCGGGGCGGCGGCTGTTCTCGATATACCGCGGGATGGAGTCCATCGGCCCCGGGCGGTAGAGTGAGATGACCGCGATGAGATCCTCGAAACGGGTGGGGCGAAGCTGCATCAGCACGCGTTTGAGTCCGCCCGATTCCATCTGGAACACGCCGTCCGACTGTCCCGCGGACAGCATCGCGTACACCCGCCTTTCGTCCAGCGGAATATTGCGGATGTCGAAGTCGGGGGTGTGGCGGCGGATCATCCGCTCGGCATCCGCGATGACCGTGAGGTTGCGCAGGCCAAGGAAGTCCATCTTGAGCACCCCGAGCTCCTCGAGATTGTGCATCGGGTATTGGGTCGCGAGCGCGTCGCGTGTCATACACAGCGGCACGAAATCGCTCACGGGGCGCGGCGCGATGACCACGCCCGCGGCGTGGGTCGAGGCGTTGCGCGGCATTCCCTCGACGTGGCGCGCCATATCCATCAGTTGTTTTACCTGTGGATCGCTGTCGACGAGTTCTCTCAGCTTCGGCGTGGTTTCCAGCGCCCTGTCGAGGGTCATATTCAGCGCTTGCGGCACGAGCTTGGCGACCTTGTCGCCGACGGCGTAGGGCAGCCCCATCGCGCGCGCAACGTCCCGCACGGCGGCACGCGCCGCCATCGTGCCGAAGGTGATGATCTGCGCGACGCGGTCAGCACCGTATTTGCCGATGACGTAGTCGATGACCTGCTGCCGCTTTTCGGTGCAGAAGTCGACGTCAAAGTCGGGCATACTGACGCGCTCGGGGTTTAAGAACCGCTCGAACAGCAGGTCGTACTGCAGCGGGTCGATCATCGTGATGCCCATACAGTAGGCGCACAGACTGCCTGCGCCCGAGCCACGGCCGGGGCCGACGGGAATGTCGTGGGTCTTCGCGTAGTTCACATAATCCGCGACGATGAGGTAGTAGTCCGCATACCCCATACGGCGGATGACGTCGAGCTCATATTCCAGCCGCTCGGTGACCGCCTTGTCGGGACTTGCGCCGTAAAGGCGGTGCATCCCCTCGCGGCAGAGCTGCTCGAGATAGGCGTTGCTGTCGCCGTTCGGCGCGTCGAAAGCGGGGAGCTTTAACTCCCCGAAGGTAAACTCCACCTGACAGCGGCGGGCAATGTCGACAGTGTTGACGAGCGCCTCGGGCACTTCGGGGAACAGCGCCGCCATCTCGTCGCCGGATTTAACGTAAAATTCCTCGGTTTCAAAGGCGAGAGGGCTCGGCTCCTGCAGGGTGGTGGCGGTCTGGATACAGCACAGCACCCGTTGCATCAGCGCGTCGCTTTTCGTCAGATAATGCGCGTCGTTGGTGCAGACGAGCGGCAACCCCGTCTCCCGCGCGAGGCGCAGGAGCCCTGTGTTAACCTCGGCTTGCTCCTTCATCCCGTGGTCCTGCAGCTCGAGGTAGAAGTGATCCTTCCCGAACACGCGGGCGTACCATTCGGCCTGCCGCTTGGCGGCGGCGTAGTCGCCCTGCAACAGCGCTTGCGGGATCTCGCCCGCCAGACACGCGGAGAGGGCGATCAGGCCCTCGTGGTGCTGCTCGAGCAGCTCGTGATCCACCCGCGGACGCATATAAAAGCCCTCCGTCCATGCGGCGGAGACCAGCTTGAGCAGATTTCGATAGCCCGTGTTGTTTTCGCACAGCAGGACAAGGTGGTGATAGCGGTTGTCCGCGCCGTGCACCTTGTCGTGGCGGGAGCGCGGCGCGACGTACACCTCGCACCCGATGACGGGATGGATGCCCTGTGCCTTGGCTTCTTTGTAGAAGTCGATCACGCCGTACATCACGCCGTGATCGGTGATGGCGATCGCCTCCTGCCCGAGCTCCTTCGCGCGGGCAATCAACGCCGGTATACGGCAAGCGCCGTCCAGCAAGCTGTATTCACTGTGTACGTGCAGATGCACAAATGGTTGCACAGACGGCACTCCCTTTCTGTTTTAATAAGGTTGATTTTCGCTCATCCATCGTTAAAATACGGTTTTTATGCCTTGGCTGACCAAAAATCCGCTCTTTTTAAAATCTACGATCACAACGGTCGCAGATACGGCTTATTTGTTCGATAATTCGTCCGCTATTGTGAGCAAACGTTGCAGACGGTGGTTGACACCGCTGCGGCTGAGCGGCGGGTCGAGTGCCGCGCCGAGCTCGCGCAGAGACATATCGGGATTTTCCACCCGCAAGAGGGCGAGCTGTCGCAGTTCGGGGGTGAGCGAGTCGAGCGCGCCCGCTGCCTGAATGCGGCGCACCGCATCCGCGTGCACACCCGCCGCCGCGACCGTCTTGTCGATGTTGGCGTTCTCGCAGTTCAGGCGGCGGTTGGTCTCGTTGCGGATGCTCTTGACCATCTTGACGCTCATCATCTCGAGCGCGCCGTGGGATGCGCCGAGGTAGGTCAGACAATCCTCGATGCGCTCGCTCTCCTTGAGATACACGATGTAGGAGCCGTTGCGGCTGACCATCTTGGCGGGGAAGCCCTCCTCGCCGAGCAGAGCCAGCAGATCGCGGCTGAGATTGTAGTAGGGAACGCTGAATTCGAGGTGATAGTCCCGCTCGGGGTTGGTCACCGCGCCGCAGGACAGAAACGCGCCGCGCAGCAGGGCGCGGGCGCAGTGGTCGCAGTCGAGATTGGCGCGGTTGAGCCGCACCGAGATGTCAGACGGGCTGTGCCCGAAGCGCTCGAGGATGACCTTGCGCGCCCCTGCGTCGGGGAAGACACGGCTATGCAGCGTGGCACGTCGCCGCAGTGTCTCCTCGGCGGGCGGCTCGACGCCGCACACCTTGCTGACTAAAAACCCGTACAGCCGCGCAACTGCCTCCTGTTCGGTCTGCAGGGAGATCTCCCGCCCGCTGAATGCGTGACCGAATTGCAGCATCCCGTAAGCCTGCGCCGCACGGCAGCAGGGCTTGTCCGGCAGTATGTCGGTGAGTTCTTGTTTGACGTCGGATGAAAACGACACGGTCACGCCTCCTTTACCATAAAATTGTTTGTGTAAGCGCTTACAACATCTTATTTCTTATCAATATCGCGGTGCTGGGTCAACACGCGATAGCCGCTGTGTTCGATGTGCGCGGCAAGCTCATTCGCGACGGTGACCGAGCGATGCTTGCCGCCTGTGCAGCCGATGGCGACCACCAGTCGGGTGCGTCCCTCCGCTGCATACAGCGGCAGGAGATGGTCGAGCATTGCGGTCAGGCGGGAGAGGAACAGACGCGTGTCCGCCGAGTCGAGGACGTAGTCCCGCACCTCGTTGTCCAGTCCCGTTTTATTTTTCAGTTCGGGGATGTAGAAGGGGTTGGGGAAGCAGCGCACGTCCAGCATCAGATCCGCCTCGGCGGGGAAGCCGTATTTGAATCCAAAGGACATACATTGCACCGTCATCGTGCCCGTTGCGCCGCCGGTAAAAAGATCGGCGATCTGCGCCTTAAGCTGTCCCGCGCTCAGGTGGGTGGTGTCGACGCGACAGTCCGCCAGTGCGGCGATGGGGGCGAGCAGCGCGCGCTCGCGATCGAGAGCGGCTTCGATGCCACCGTCCGCGTCCGCGAGGGGATGCTGGCGGCGGGTCTCCTTATAGCGGTGGCACAGCACCTCGTCGGCGCAGTCGAGAAAGAGGATACGGGGGCTTTGATCGGATTTCTGCAGCGCCAGCACATTCTCCCGCAGATCCTCGAACATCTTGCCGCTGCGCACGTCCATCACCAGCGCCACGCGCTGAATGGCCTCACTGCTTTGACTGCACAGCTCGACAAATTTTTGAATGAGCATCGGCGGCATATTGTCGACACAATAGTACCCGATGTCCTCGAGCGCCTTGACCGCCTGCGATTTTCCCGCACCGGACATACCGGTGACAATGATCAGTTCCATAGCATAACCCTCTAAAACTCGCCGACAAAGCGGACCTCCGGCTCGAGCCGCACCCCCGCCTTTTGCCAAACGATGGCTTGTACGTCCTCGCAGAGCTGACACAGCTCTCGGGCGGTGGCCTTGCCGCGGTTAACGACGAAGCCCGCGTGCTTTTCGCTGACCTGCGCGTCGCCGACGCGGTAGCCCTTGAGCCCCGCTTCTTCGATGAGCGCGCCCGCAAAATGCCCCGTCGGGCGCTTGAAAAAGCTGCCCGCGCTGGGGTATTCAAGCGGCTGCTTTTCCTGCCGCTTGGCGATGAGCTCGCGCATTCTCGCGGCGATCGTCTCGCGGTCGCCCGCCTTTAGGGACAGCGTCACCCCGACGACGATGGGATTGCTGTCCTTAGGATAGTTCATCAGTGAACTGTGGCGATAGCCGAGCGCGAGCTCCTCTGCCGTGAGGGTGAAGCGCTCGCCGTCGCGCGCGACACAGTCGGCGCTGACGACCACCTGTGCCATCTCGCCGCCGTAGGCGCCCGCGTTCATATACACCGCACCCCCGACCGTGCCGGGGATGCCGTAGGCGAATTCCAGTCCCGTGAGGCTGTTTTCGCGTGCGAACAGGCACAGCCGTTGCAGGGTCATCCCTGCGTCGCAACACAGGGTCGTATCGTCGATAAGCGTCACCTTCGCCGCCTTGGGGTCGAGACGCAGCACCGCACCGCGGATGCCGCGATCGCCGACGAGAAGATTGGAGCCGTTGCCGAGCCAGAAGAAGGGAATTCCTTCCCAATGGCACAGCGCGATAAGGTTTGCGGCGGTGTCGGCATCGGGGATGGTGACAAGCGCGTCCGCCGGACCGCCGACGCGGAAGGTGGTGACCTGCGCCATCGGGGTGTTTTCGGTCACGGTACAGCCTGCCGCGCGGGCCGCATCAATTAAGCTGGTCAGCGCCATAGAGACACCGCCTTTCGTAAGATGTTAAAAAATTATATGCCCGCGTACGCCGCGCCGATGATGCCGGCGTCGTTGCCGAGCTCGGCGGCGACAATGCGGGTCTTACTCTCGGTGGTTTGAGCAAACTGTTCTTTTGCGATCAGATCGCGTATAGGGGTAAGTAGGGTTTCTCCCTCGTGGCTGATACCGCCGCCGATACACAGCACCTCAGGCTGGAAGATGTTGACCATATTCGCCAGACCGCAAGCCAGATAGCGGATATATTGTTCAACCACCTGTTTGCCTGCTTCATCGCCCGCCCGCATCGCATCAAATGCGGTGCGGCCGTTAACGCAGGTACCGTTATCGGAAAGCTTCCACATTACACTGTCTTTGTGCGCGTCCATTGCCGCCTTGGTCTGGTGAATGAGAGCCGTCGCGGAGGAATATGCTTCCCAGCAGCCGCGTCGTCCGCAGGTGCAGAGCTCGCCGTCGGCAACAATGACGGTATGTCCGAATTCGCCGCCCGCAAAATTGTGTCCTGAGAAGATTTGTCCGTCAACGATGGCACCGCCGCCGACACCAGTGCCGAGGGTGATGCACATTGAGTGGCTTGTACCCTTTGCTGCGCCTGCCAGCATTTCGCCGTAAGCGGCGGCGTTGGCATCGTTTTCGATGTGTACGGGTTTACCGAGAAGCTTTTGCAGCTTTTCCTGCACCGGCTCGTTGATAAAGCCGAGGTTGGCGGCACGCTCGACAATACCGGTGACGGAGTTGCAGGAACCGGGGCTGCCCACCCCGACGCCGTCAATGTCTTCCATCGTTAAGCCGGCGGCGCTCACCGCCTCGCGGCTGACGCGCGCCATATCGCCGATGATCTCATCCGCGGGACGCGGGGTGTTGGTCTTGCATCGCGCGGTGGCGATGAGCTTGTAATTTTCATCCACAATGCCGGCGACGATGTTGGTGCCGCCGAGGTCGATGCCGATACGGTACATAATGCGTTCCTCCTATAGTTGACAGTATATGCGGTGTGTGATCAATAGTTGCTCCAGTCGTCGGGCACGCCCTCGGGCAGGCCCGTCTCCTCGGTCATCCCGAGCTTGTGCATCAGCTCGTTGGCGGCGTTGTAGCCCATCTTCTTCTGACGGTTGGACATCGCGGCGACCTCGATGATGATGGCGAGGTTACGGCCGGGCTTGACGGGGATGGTGATGGTGGGCACGTCGATGCCGAGTATGTCCATTGTCTGGTTGCTGGTGCCCATACGGTCGTACACCTTCTCGTTGTCCCACGGCTCGAGCTGGATGGCGACATCGATCTTCTCGGTGTTTTTGATCGAGCCGATACCGAAGATGCGGCGGACGTTGACGATGCCGATGCCGCGCAGCTCGATAAAGTGACGGATGTTGAGCGGGGCCGAGCCGACGAGGGTCTTTGCGGACACGCGGCGGGTCTCCACCGCGTCGTCCGCGATGAGGCGGTGGCCGCGCTTGAGCAGCTCGACGGCGGTCTCGCTCTTGCCGTTGCCGCTGTCGCCGA
>JAZSHK010000025.1:0-7390 GCA_045533185.1 Acutalibacteraceae bacterium
GGTATCCAGCCAATATAATGAAAAGGATTTTTGTCCTTTTCTATACCGTAACACTTTTTTGCCGCCAATGCTTCATAATCATCCGAGCGAATTTTATCGAAATAAACCTTTAATGAATTGATTGGCATTTTAGGTTTTATCCATAATCGCAATGGAACTGCAAGAAGAAACAACTTGCAAACTTTTTTGTTATTAATAGATTGGTCGATTGCCAGGAGTGTCCCTAATGAGTGCGCAACAATATATATTTTTTCGTGTGTTAATGATAATTTTTCTATGACAGAAGCAACCTGTGCCTCCCACTTTTTCATTGATGTCTTAGAAAAATCTTTAACGCTTTTTCCATGACCATCTAGTAGTAAATTATAAACCGAAAATGATTCAGGAACTAAAGAAACAAATTCATTAAAATGGTTTGGGGTGCCAACAATTCCGTGAATAAATAAAATTGCAGTGGTGGCATTGTCGCGTATTCTTACATATTTTTTATGTACCATACAATCACCGCCTTTTGAATATTATAGCATAAAAGCGGTGGAGGAGCAAGATTTAATACTGCATCGCCTTTGGCGATATGATGCATTTGCTTCGCAAATATGATGTATTCAGCTACGCCGAAAATGATGCGATGTTTGCCAAATGTGCCGCGAGGCACACATCATTAGGCGTAGCCGTCATCATTGGCGTAGCCAACATCATTTGCCGCAAGGCAAACATCATTGAAAAAACTCCTTGTTCGAAAGAACAAGGAGTTTTTTCTGGAGCTGGTTGACGGACTTGAACCCCCGACCTGCTGATTACAAATCAGCTGCTCTACCAACTGAGCTAAACCAGCGAATGTAGTTATTGTTGCACAACATCGTGATTATACCAGTTGGAAGCAAGTTTGTCAAGGGGAAGTGCGGGGTTTTGTTTGGTTTTACAGGTCGTTTTTTACAGCAAATACCCCGTTGCAATGCCGATGACAGCGGCAAGGCAGATGATGAGAATAGGATGTACTTTCTTAAATGCCAACACAGCGCACAGCACAAAGATCGCGAGCGACACATACAGGCTCACACTCGAGAATATGGCAGTGCTCCAGCCCGCGGGCGCGAGCACGGTGCTCGCAATATCCAGCGCCGCCGCGGCGATCAGCCCAACGACGGCGGGCTTAAGCCCGCTCATACAGCCCTTGACGGCGCGGCTGCTTTTGAACTTCTCGTAGCATTTCGCCACAATGAGGATGATGACAAACGAGGGCATCACCACACCGAGGGTGGCGCACGCCGCGCCGAGGATGCCGCCCATCTGCGAGCCGACGTAGGTCGCCATATTGATGGCAAACGGGCCGGGGGTGGACTCGCTCACGGCGATAAAATTGATCATCGCCTCGCTCGTGATGACGTCACCCCAGCGGGCGGCGACCTCCTCCTGAATGAGCGGCAGCATCGCGTAGCCGCCGCCGAAGGTGAACGCGCCGATCTTGAAGAATGTGAGAAACAGTTCGAGGAAGATCATATCGTATTCCTCCTCTCTGCAATCAAGGAGGTGATCAACCCGAACACCGCACAGCCGATGATGACCGCGAGCACGGGGATATCGAGAAAGGCAGTCAACAGGAACGCCGCGCCCATCACGATATACGCCGCCGCGCTCTTCGGGCTTTTCTTATACATCGTCCACAGCGCCTTGAGCAGCAGGGCGAGCACGCCCGCGCGGATGCCGTTAAACGCGTACCGCACGACGGGGATGTTCTGAAATTCCCCGAGCAGCGCGGAAATGATCAGAATGACGATAAATGAGGGCAGCACCACTCCAAGGGTGGAGAAAAAGGAGCCCCAAAAGCCGCACACGCGGTAGCCGACAAAGGTTGCGGAGTTGATCGCGATGGGGCCGGGGGGGGATTCCGCGATGGCGATGGTCTCGAGGGTATCATCGTCGGTGGTCCACTTCTTATTTTCGACGACCTCCTTCTGAATGAGCGGGATCATCGCATAGCCGCCGCCGAAGGTGAACGCGCCGATCTTGAAAAACACCAAAAACAGGCGCAGAACTTTTTGCCATTTGTCTTTCATAGCTGTACCTACTTTGCTGAAAATACTATCATATAGTATACCATCCTGCGAGGGAAAATCAAGAATTTTTTGTCACGCGAGACTATATTGCTTGTCAAACAGGGAAAAATGTGATACAGTAGATGCGTCACGGGATGCAAGGGGGCGAAATGCATCTCAAAGGAAGGGAAAACTTATGAAACAATTCGAATCCGCGATCTATCAATACGTCAAGGACAATTATCACCTGATCCTGCGTGATCCTATGGGACTATTGCAGCATCCCTTCATCGTCCCCGGCTCGGTGTATAAGTACCAGCTGTGGGACTGGGACTCCTGGCTGACGGATATCGCCATCACGCAGGTCGCCGCCAACGAGGGAACGCTTGAGGAATTCTACGCCTACCAGAAGGGCTGCATCGAGAATTTCGTCGATCACATCGACGAGGAAAGCGGATGGCTGCCAATTGGTATCACGGATCATTCCTATCTTCCCGAGAAAGCACCTGCCGGTGAAGCAAACTCCTGCAAGCCGGTGCTTATCCAGCACGCGCTGTTCATCGCACGCATCCACAACGATGCCGATTGGCTCGCGCCGATGTACGCAGCATTCGAGCGCTATCTTGGCTATTACGAGCAATATTGCAAACACGAGAGCGGTCTGTACTTCTTCTATGACGATGTTGCCATCGGTGTGGATAATGACCCCTGTACCTTTTCCCGTCCGCATCGCAGCTCGGCCTCGATCTACCTCAATTGCCTGATGTATAAAGAATTCCTTGCTATGGCGGAACTGGCTAATTTGCTTGGCAAGGGCGAGGCCTTTACAGTATACAGTGATAAGGCCGAGGCGCTGAAATCCGCCGTGCGCGAGCATTGCTATGACGAGCGCAACGGTTTCTATTACAGCGTTGACCTTAACCTGTTGCCCTTAAACCCGAACACCTGGATACACCATGGCTGCCCGCGGCATTGGAGCACCCTCATTCAGCGCATCGATGTGTGGTCGGGCTTCCTCGCGATGTGGGCAGGGATCGCCGACGAGCAGCAGGCGGAGCGTATGGTGAAAGAAAACTACCTCAACGACAAGACCTTCTATGCGCCCTACGGCGTCCGCACGTTGTCCAAGAGCGAAAAAATGTACGCCATTATTAAGAGTGGCAACCCCTCCTGCTGGCTTGGGCCGATCTGGGGCTGTGCCAATTATTTCATGTTCCGCGCCCTGCTGAACTACGGCTACACGGATCTGGCGCGCGAGCTCGTCGACAAGACGATCACCCTGTTCGGCCGCGACATCGTTGAGTGCGGCGAGATGCACGAATACTACCATCCCGACACCGGCGAAGGGGTCAACCATCCCGGCTTCCAGAGCTGGAATCTTCTGTGCGCGAATATGATCGCGTGGAAGAACGGAGAAAATACGGTTTTTGAGGTATAATCCACATACCGCGTGGGGAAAACGCGGCAAATCGATATCATTTTCGGGGGACACAAACTATGCGAAAGACCAAAATCATCTGCACCATCGGGCCTGCCTGCGAGAACGCGGCGATCCTGCGGGATATGTGCCTCGCGGGTATGAATGTTGCACGCCTCAACTTCTCACACGGCACACACGAGGAGCATCAGAAGAAGATCGACCTCATCAAGTCCGTGCGCGAGGAGCTGCGGTTGCCCATCGCCGTTATGCTGGACACCAAGGGGCCCGAATACCGCATCGGCACTTTTGAAAACGGCAAGGTGACCCTCGCCGACGGCGACACCTTCACCTTCACCGTCGACGATGTACAGGGGAATGCCGAACGCGTGTCGGTCAATTATAAAGGACTCATTAAAGACCTGCAAGCAGGCGACCGCATTCTGCTCAACAACGGGCTGATGGCGTTCACCGTGCAGGAAGTGACTGAGCAGGACGTCATCTGCCGCGTCGACATCGGCGGGGAGCTGTCCAACCGCAAGAGTATGTCCTTCCCCAACAAGGTGCTGCGGCAACAATACCTCAGCGAACAGGATAAGCAGGATATCCTCTTCGGCGCGAAGAACGGCGTGGACTTCATCGCCTGCTCCTTCGTCTCCTGCAAGCAGGATCTGTTGGACATCAAGAACTTTTTGGCAGAGAATGCCATCGAGGACATCGAGCTGATCGCCAAGATCGAAAATCAGGCGGGCGTCGATAACATCGAGGAGATCTGCGAGGAATGCTCGGGCATTATGGTCGGGCGCGGCGATATGGGCGTGGAGATCCCGTTCGAAGAGCTACCCGCGATCCAGAAGCATATCATCACCAAATGCCGTATGCTTGGCCGCCGCGTTATTACCGCGACCGAGATGCTCGAATCGATGATCCACAATCCCCGCCCCACCCGCGCGGAGATCTCCGACGTGGCCAATGCGGTGTATGACGGCACAAGCGCCATTATGCTGTCGGGCGAGACGGCCGCGGGCAAATATCCCGTGCAGACGGTAGAGACGATGGCGCGCATTGCCCGCGAGACCGAGGCACACATTCACTATACCACGCGCTTTCAGAAGGCGAGCTTCCGCATCAAGAACACCCTTGATGCGATCTCACACGCGACTTGCGGTATGGCGATCGACATCGACGCCAAGGTGATAGCCGTGTGCTCGCTGTCGGGCACGACAGCCAGAATGGTGTCGCGATTCCGTTGTCCCGTGGATATTCTCGGCGTGACCACCAACGAGGCGAGCTGGCGCAAGCTCGCGCTGTCATGGGGCGTGACACCGGTGCTCAGCGATGCCTACGATTCGATGGATGTGCTGTTCTATTCCGCGAAAAACCTCGCCAAGGAGACCTTCGAGCTCCAAGAAGGTGACCACATCGTGCTCACCGGCGGACAAACCAACGGCCACTCGGGCAACACCAACGTCATCAAGATCGAAACGATATAACAGAAGCCCTCCGCTTATTGCGGAGGGCTTCGTTTGTCATTTAACCAGGTCGCCGACGCCGTCGAGCACGTACTTCGGGCGGTAGGGATAGTTGTCAATATCCTCGCGGGCGGTAACGCCGCTGAGCACCAGCACAGTGTCGACGTTCGACTCAATGCCCGCGATGATATCGGTGTCCATACGGTCGCCGATGAAAGCGATCTCCTCGCTGTGACAGCCGAGCTTTCTCAGCCCGTGGCGCAGCATCACGGGGTTGGGCTTGCCGACGAAATACGCCTTCTTGTTGGTCGCGATCTCGATCGGCGCGATGAGTGCGCCCGTCGCAGGCATCACGCCTCGCTCGGTCGGGCCGGTAATATCGGGGTTGGTACCGATGAGGCGCGCGCCCTTGTTGACCAGCTCGATCGCTTTCTCGATCTTCTCGAAGCTGTAGGTGCGGGTCTCGCCGACGACGACGTAATCGGGGTTGATGTCGTTCATATAGATGCCGACGTCGTACAGAGCCTTGGACAGCGCCGCCTCGCCGATGACGTAGGCGGTGCAGCCCGGCTTCTGGCTGCGGAGAAACTCCGCCGTCGCCATCGCGCTGGTGTAGAAGTGCCCCGCCGACACGTCCAGCCCCATCCGCTGCAGCTTCATACTCAATTCGTGCGGCGTGCGCTCGGGACTGTTGGTGAGGAAGACAAATTTCTTGTCGTTTGCGATCAACCAGTTAACAAACTCCGCGACCCCGTCGAGGATCTTGTTCCCGTGGTAGATCACACCGTCCATATCGCAGATAAAACCGATCTTATTCTTTACAGCGTCCATATCAACGCCTCCTTTATCTAATCAAATTGTAATCGCCGCAAGGATAATTGTCAACAAGAAAAACAGTCGCTCAATGGAAATATAGCCATCTTTTTTAACACTCCAAGCCGCAAAACGGTTTTCTATTGCTACCCGCGTTGCTACCATTGGGATGCGCCCGAAGGGACGATGGCGTTGGCGCTGCGCGCTACGCCATCCGTCCTCGCGGCATAGCCGCATCGGACTTCGCGGCTGAAAACAGGCAAACTAGCAGGATTTCCTCGTACCCCTACAAGCGCTAAACAAAAGAGCCGCACGCATAAGCGTACGGCTCTTTTGTTTGGAAAGGGAGCACAAATTCGAACCCCTTTGAATTTTTGACCTATGTGTTCGAATCACTACATATTATTGATTTGGTATTGTTTTACTATACAATACTCATCCGAGCCAAATTTTTTCTGTGCCTTAGAATCTCCTATGTATTTCATCCCACATTTTTCCATTACTTTACCAGAAGCAATATTATCAATATGGTGTTCCGCTTCTATAACATTGAATCCGTTATCAAATAGATATTTTATTACTTCTTTCAAAGCTTCGGTAGCATAACCTTTGTTCCAATAATTATAAGACAACACATAACCTATTGTCGCTGTTTTGTTATCTTCGGAAACTCCAACAACATCAATTGCACCGATAGGCTCATCGTTTCCATTTAATAAGATTGCCCAACGGTACTCAAAGCCTTTTTTCGCTTCTTCAAGATACATATTTAATAATTGTTGTGCCATTTCGATATTACTGTGTGGATACCATCTACAGTATTTTGCAACGCGATTGTCAAAGGTCCAATTCTTATACATTGCTTCAGCATCGGTTTCTTTAAAGGGACGCAAAACAAGTCTATCTGTGTATAATATACTCATACTATATATCCTTTCATTTATTCTCCTTTGCGGTGTTGATGGAGGCGATAAGAATTCGTTTTATTTCCAAACAATCACCAAGCAAGGAATTGCTCATTTTATCATCAATGTATTCAGACATAAAAAGCAATTTAATCCAATACTCTGTTTCGGCAGTTTCTTTTAAGGCAATGTGCATTTTAGATATAAAATCAGCCTTACTTTGACCATAGTTTGCCTCATTTATGTTTGCGCCTATACTTGTACCACTACGTACAATTTGTTTTGAAATTACGGTTTCTTTTTTATTCTTAATTAAATGCTGATGCAGTTTTACAATTCGCGCAGCAAAAGCAATAGATTTATCTATAAGTAAATTTTCTTTCATTCAAGACACCGCCTTTTTCAATATTATAGCAGAAACTTTAGGTTAAATCAATTATTCATTATTCATCAGCGTAGCGCCTTCATCATTCACTATTCATTGAAAATCCTGTCGAATGAATGATGAATATTGAATAATGAAAAATGAATAATACAAAACGAAAATCCTGCCGACAAGAATCGACAGGATTTTCGTTTTGGTGGGAGAGGATGGATTCGAACCAACGAAGTCAGAGACAACAGATTTACAGTCTGCCCCCTTTGGCCACTCGGGAACTCTCCCATATATTAAGTTTGCGTTTGGTGGAGTGCTTCCACCAAATGGAGCTGGTGGACGGACAAAGCTTTTCCTGACGGAAAATCTTC
>JAZSHK010000096.1:0-11336 GCA_045533185.1 Acutalibacteraceae bacterium
AGGCGTATTAGCTCTCCATAATACGGCGGAACTCATCGCCATCCATCTTCTCGTCTACCATCAACTGCTCGGACACAGTAATCAGTTTATCCATGTGCTCCTTCAGTTTACGCTCGGTCTCAGCATAAGCCTCAGTCAAGATACGGTGCACCTCAGCATCGATACGAGCCGCGATCTCCTCGGAATGATTACGGGTATGACCGAAATCGCGGCCGAGGAACACCTCGTTTGCATCCGACGAGCCGTACACAATGGGGCCGAGCTTATCGCTCATACCGTACTTCGTCACCATCTTGCGCGCGATCTCGGTCGCCCGCTCGATATCGTTCGATGCGCCGGTGGAGATATCCTCCAGCGTCAGTGCCTCGGCGACACGGCCGCCGAGCAGCACCTGAATGTCCTCCAGCATCTCACCGCGGCACTTATACGAGCGATCCTCCTGCGTCAGGCTCATCGTGTAACCTCCCGCCATTCCGCGAGGAATGACAGAGATCTGATGCACGGGATCCTGCGTCGGGCAGAAATAGGTCACGACCGCGTGACCCGCCTCGTGATAGGCAGTCAGACGCTTTTCCTTCTCGGTCATCACGTGACTGCGCTTCTCGGTGCCGACGACCACCTTGACGGTCGCCTCCTCGATCTCCGCCATCGTGATGGCGTGAAGACCCCGTCGGGCGGCGAGCAGTGCCGCCTCGTTGAGCAGGTTCTCGAGATCCGCACCGGTGAAGCCCGCCGTGGATTTGGCAATAACCGTCAGGTCAACATCGGGCGCAAGGGGCTTACCTTTTGCGTGGACCTTGAGAATATCCGCGCGCCCCTGCAGGTCGGGGGTGTTGACCACGATCTGGCGGTCAAAGCGGCCGGGGCGCATCAGCGCGTGATCGAGGATGTCGGGACGGTTGGTGGCGGCGATCATAATGATGCCCTCATTCGCACCGAACCCGTCCATCTCAACGAGCAACTGATTGAGCGTCTGTTCGCGTTCGTCGTGACCGCCGCCGAGACCCGCACCGCGCTGACGACCGCCCGCGTCGATCTCATCAATAAAGATGATGCAGGGGGCGTTCTTCTTCGCCTGATCGAACAGATCACGCACACGGGAAGCGCCGACACCGACGTACATCTCGACGAAATCCGAGCCGGACATCGAGAAGAACGGAACACCCGCCTCCCCTGCGACCGCACGGGCAAGCAGTGTCTTACCCGTACCGGGAGGGCCGACGAGCAGCACGCCCTTCGGCACACGCGCACCAAGCTCGGTGAAACGCGCCGGCGCCTTGAGGAACTCGACGATCTCCTGCAGCTCCTCCTTCTCCTCGTTGGCTCCCGCCACGTCGTCGAAGGTGGTCTTGCGCTTGTCGTCCTGCGCCTGCTTGATCTTCGCCTTGCCGAAGCCCATAATCTTCCCGCCGCCCTCGATGGAGTTCATCGAGCGGCGCATCATCACCACCGACAGAATCACCGCGCCGACAAGCAGCAGTGTCGGCAGCCAGTTGATCAGCCAAGAGGTGTTCTTCACGGGATCCCATTCGAACGTAATGTTGTTGTCGGGATCCTCATCCGCGTAGGTCTCCATCACGATCGGGTCGACCGTCTGGATAAAATACGCCACATTCGGCACTTTATAGCTGACGACATCCTTCTTATCGATCTTGCCGTCCTTGTTCGTGTCAGTACGGAATTCCTCGCGTAGAGTCAGCTCCACGCGACCCGTGCCGAGATCCAGCGTATAGCTCTCCACCTGATCCTCCAGAAAATAGGACAGGTAGTCGGAATACACCTTCTCCTCCGTATTGGGGACAGCGCCGCCGAGCGCCAGCCACATACCGACGAACAGCACGATCGGAAGGCCGATGACCAGCAGAATATTCCGCACCGTGCGTCCGGTATTGTTTTTATTGGGTTCCAAATTGTTCACTCCTCAACGTATAGGATGGCTTGCCGTCGGTCAGCCATACAAGAAAATGTTTGGTACTGTCACTCGGGCATACGCGGCTGTCGCACGCCACACCCGGCATCAGCACGATACCGTCCTCATCGCACAGCAGCAACACTGCATCGCGATCGTACGTCGGGACACGCAACTCCTGAAAAAGAGCCTTGAGCGTTTTCCCGACTTTGCGTCCTGCAGGATGAAAACGATCGCCATCCCGCCGACAGCGCACGGTCAGACTGCCTTGTATTCTATCACAGTCAATAGCATAATGAAAGAATTTTTTGTGAACATTTTGCAAATAAGCGATTTCTTTGCAAGACATTCGCTGTAAAACGTGTTCACGACCGTTAAAATGAAACCGCAGCGGCAGAGTCTCCACGGGAATACACAAGACATCCGTTTGACATTGCTTGGAAAAGCATTTCACCCGATCAGCCGACACGCAGACGCTGTAGCCGTCCGCCAGATACACCGTGCCGCGGTCGGCGGACAGCGCCGCCTCCAATGCATCGATGTGTCGCTCGGTATAGGAGTCACAGCCGTTTTTCAGTAACAACGCCTTCCACATCCGCACACGCACAGGCTTCTCCTGCTGCAAAAACACCGTGCGGGAAAGGCTGCCGTCCTCTAAGCAGGCATTCGCAAGCGCGCGCTCAGCGAGCGCGGTGAAAAACGCCTCATCCTGCGCGGCTGATGTGCGCAGACGCGCGAGTGCATCGGTAACCGACGGATTCATCTCGCGCAGCAACGGCAACAACTGATGCCGCACACGGTTGCGGGTGTAGGTCGAATCGGCATTGGTACTGTCCACGATGTACGGAACACCGTTCTCGGCACAATAACTCTCGATCTCGGCGCGGGTGCAGTCGAGCAGCGGACGCACGATGCGCCCACGCTTGGCGGGGATCCCGCAAAGGCCGCCGACACCGCATCCGCGCAGAATATGCATCAGAACCGTCTCCGCCGCATCGTCGGCGTTATGCGCCGTGGCGATGACATCGGCGCTTTCCGCGGCGCGGATACGCTCGAAAGCGTCATACCGCACACGACGTCCCGCCTCTTCCTCGCCGACACCCATCTCCTTGGCAACAGCGCGTACATTCACACGCTCGCAGAGGTAATCGATGCCGTTTTCGGCGCAATAGGAGCGCACAAGCGTCTCGTCGCGATCGGCTTCTTCTCCACGCAGACCGTGGTGAATATGCACCGCAACCAGGCGCAGATCGCCGTCGCGCCACGTATGCAGCACGTGCAGCAATGCCATAGAATCCGCGCCGCCCGATACACCCACGATCACCGTCGCAGGGGCGGAAAATAAGCGTTTTTCCTCTGTAAAGGCATATACCTTTTCAGTTAACGAGGGCGTGATCATAGTCCCTCTCTCTGCGAGGACAACGCTGTAAACTGCGTGAACTCGCCGCTCCACGCCAGCGGCACGGTGCGCAGGTCGCCGTGCCGGTTCTTCGCCACGATGACCTCCGAGGTGTCGGGTGCAGGCGCGGTGTTGGGATCCTGGTTTTCGTTCTTATAATAATCGTTGCGGTAGAGGAACAGCACCTGATCGGCATCCTGCTCGATCGAGCCGGATTCGCGCAGGTCTGAAAGCGCGGGGCGGTGGTTCTCGCCCTTCTTCTCCGTACCACGGGAGAGCTGCGCGCACACCATAATCGGCACATCAAGCTCCTTCGCCATAATTTTCAGACTACGGGTGATCTCGCTGACCTCCTGCACACGGTTGTCGATGCGGCGCGCGGAGTGCATCAGCTGCAGATAGTCGATAACCACAAAGCCGAGATTCTTAATGCGACGCAGGCGCGCCTTCATCTCGGGCACGGTGATGCTGGCAGTATCATCCAGATAAATCGGCGCCTGACACAACGCGCTCGACGCAACCGAAATGCGCCCCCACTCATCCGCTGTAAGGTTGCCGACACGCAGCTTCTTACTCGACACGCGCGCCTCGGACGACAGCAGACGGTTGACCATCTGCTCACGCGACATCTCAAGATTGAAAAATGCGACGGTCTTATTCTGTAGCATCGCCACATTGCGCGCAATATTCAGCGCGAAGCTGGTCTTACCCATACCGGGACGTGCGCCGACGATGATGAGGTCGGAGCGGTTAAGACCACTGGTGACCTCATCGAGCGTGGAGATGCCCGTCGGGATGCCGACGTACTGATCCCGCTCATCCGAGGTCAGCTTGCGGAACATCTCATAGTTGCTCGCAAGAACATCCTTGATGTGCATCAGACCGCCTGTCTGGCGATCCTGACGGATATTGTAGATCTTCTCTTCCGCCATATCCATCAATGAGTCGGTTGCCTCCGCCGGATCCATTGCCATCTCGGTGATCTCACGGGCAGCCTTGATCAGGCAGCGTGCCTCATACTTATCCCGCACGATCTTGGCGTAGTTCTCCAGATTGGAGATAAACGGCACGGTATTCGCAAGCTTGAGTAAGTACGCCTTACCGTCCTCGGTGGAGAAATAGCGCTCGGCCTTGAGCGCCTCCAGCACCGTGACGAAGTCGATCTTCTGATTGACCAGCATCTTCTCCATCATCACGCGATAGATCGCCTGATGCTCGGGTAAGTAAAAGAACTCCGTGCGCAGCTTATCTGCGATGATATTAATGCAATCGGGCTCAACCAGCACCGCGCCGAGCACGGACTGCTCCGCTTCAAGGCTGTAAGGTAAGCCTAACCCGTCATTGACCTGTTCTGTCCGGTCTGCCATAGCGACACACCTTCCCTTCCTATCTTACTTCCGTTTATTCCGCGACGACGACCTGAATCTCGGCGGTCACGCCGGTATACAGCTTCACCTCGGCTGTGTAGGTGCCGAAGGCTTTGATATCGTTCATCGTGATCTTGCGCTTGTCCACCTTAACGCCGACCTGCTTTTCCAGCGCGTCGGCAACTTCCTTTGTCGTGACCGAGCCGAACAAGCGACCGCCGTTGCCCGCCTTGGCGTGGATGGTGAGCGCCTTATCCTTCAGGGTGTCTGCCGCGGCAAGCGCCGCGTCCTTCTCCACCTTCTTGTGGTAGGCGGCGGACTCCTCACGGTTGCGTAGCTCATTCATCGCCTGCGAATCCGCCTCGACCGCCAGCCCGCGGGGGAACAGAAAATTGCGCGCATAACCGTCGGAAACGGTGACGAGCTCGCCCTTCTTGCCCTAACCCTTAACGTCTTGCTTGAGAATAACTTTCATTGTATGACCCTCCTGTCACGCATCAATCTGCGTGGTTGTTTCTAAAATACTCATCGATTGCCGCACAAAGACGCTCGCGCGCCTCGGCAACCGTTGTGTTCTTTAATTGTGCGCCCGCCATCGTCAGATGACCGCCGCCGCCGAGTGCCTCCATAATGAGCTGGACATTGCACTCGCCATAGGAACGGGCGGAGATGATGACCTCATCCCCCGCCACACACAGCACGAACGACGCCTTGATCCCCTGTATCGACAGCATCTCGTCCGCCGCCTGCGCGGGAACAGCGCGACAATCGGAATAATCCGCCTCGGTGGTAACGATTGCCGTGTGGTGATACTGCTCCGCCTTGGAGACCAGATCGCTCTTCTTCTGATACATCTCGAGACCGCCCGAGAACATCCGCTTCACCGCGACGGTGTCCGCGCCCAAACGGCGCAGATGCGCGGCAGCCTCAAAGGTGCGCACACCCGTGTGCAGCACAAAATTGCGGGTGTCCAGCATAATGCCGGCGAGCAACGCGTCTGCCTCGGCACGACCGATCAGCGCTTCGCCCATATATTGCAGCAGCTCCGTAACCAGCTCACACGCCGAGGACGAGGACGGCTCGTGATAGCTCAGCGCCGTGTCCTGAATGTGATTGACCAGCTTGCGGTGATGATCGATGATCGCGACGCGGGACGCCGCCTCGTACACCTCGGGACAATCCAGCATATTTACCGCGTGAGTATCGGTGACGATCAGAAGCGTGCGCGGGGTGATGCTCTCAATAATATCGTCGGGCTCGACGAACAGATCCGCCTTGCCCGCCTCAACATAACGGTCATAGAGATCCCCTGCCATCGTCGAGCGGCGGCGCACCACCGCCACAGCCTCCTTGCCCATGCGGCGGGCGGCCACCGTCAGCGCGACGGCGCTGCCGAGGCAGTCAAGATCCGACTGACGATGTCCCATCACCAGCACGCGGTCGCTGGAACGAATGAGATCGCTCAAAGCGTTCGCGATCACGCGGGTGCGCACCTTGGTGCGACGCTCCACGCCCTTGGAACGGCCACCGTAAAAATCAAAGCCGTTGACCGTCTTGATCGCGGTCTGATCACCGCCGCGGGCCAGCGCCATCTCCAGCGCCTGTCGCGCCATACTCTCACATTCCTGCATCGTCTTGCCCTGACCGACACCGATCGATACGGTGATGGTCAGACCGTTCGCGGTAAAGGCACCGCGCACACGGTCGAGGATGGAAAAGCGGTCCTTCGTCATCGTGTTGAGGTGACGATTCTCCACCACCGCCATAAAGCGGTCGCCCGCGAATTTTCGCAAAATACCGCCCGACTGCACGATCCATTCATCGAGCATCGTCTCGATCTGTCCCGCAATGCGGGCGCGGGCGCTTTCGCGCATATCCGCGGTTGCTTCCTCGAGATTATCGATGCACAGCATCAGCACCACGGGACGGCTGGCGGTGTATTCTGCCGCCGTTTCCTTGAGCTCGGTATTGTCGGAGAAATACAGCACGAACACCGTATCGTCATCCGGCACGCGGTTGATGTATGCCGTCAGCTTGCTGTCGCCGCAGGCCACATCAACAGCGATCCTCTTACTCAGATCCTTGAGCGTGATGCCGGAGAAAACCTCCGTCAGCATCAGCGCCGTTGCATCCTTGCCGCCGAAGACCTCCTTGCGAAAGCGGTTGTTGGCAAAGAGGATCTCCCCCGCCGACGTCACCGCAATTGCCGGCATCGGGAACGCGGCGAGCTGCTCCTGACGGTGCGGATCAAGCGATGCTTCCCACGCGTCGTACAGTCCTCGCAATACCCGTCGGTACCGAAGCCCGATGATGACGACCGCCGCGAGAAGTAATAGGCACAACAGTGAAGCACCGATACCGAGTACAGGCGCGTAGTAAAAGAGCGCACCCGCCGAAGCCGCCGACACGATAAACAGTGCGGCAGCCACAACGTACAGATGGCGAACACTCTTCTTCACACGCATTCACTCCTTGTTGTCACAAAATTACACATCCATGATGATCGGCAGGATCATCGGGCTGCGCTTGGTCTTCTGGAACAGCATACGGGAAAGATCATCCCGCACGCGGGCTTTCATCGTCGCCCAATCGCAGCGGGGGTTGCGACAGCAATCCTCCAGCGCGCGATACGCGACAGTCTTGATCTCATCGATCAGGCTCTCGGCCTCGCGCACATACACAAAGCCGCGGGACACCACGTCGGGACCCGACACCAGATCCCCCGTCACGCCGTCCACCGACGCGACCACGACGATGATGCCGTCCTCCGCGAGATGCTTTCGGTCGCGCAGGACGATGCTGCCGACGTCACCGACGCCAAGCCCGTCCACCAACACGCGACCCGCCTGCACGGTGCCGACCACCGCCATTTTATCGGCGGTCAGCTCGATGGTGTGGCCGATGCTCGTGATGAGCACGTTCTGACTCGGCATTCCCATCATCTTCGCCAATCCCGCATGCTTATACAGATGCTTCTGCTCGCCGTGCATCGGGATAAAGAATTTCGGCCTGGTCAAGCCGTGGATGATCTTGAGCTCCTCCTGACACGCGTGGCCCGACACGTGCACGTCGTACATCTTCTCATACACGACCTCACAGCCGCGCTTCATCAGCTCGTTAATGACCTTACCAACCGTCTTTTCGTTGCCCGGAATAGGCGTCGCGGAAATGATGATATAGTCGTCGGGGCCGACCTCCACCTTGCGGTGGTCGGAGAACGCCATGCGGCTGAGCGCCGACATCGGCTCGCCCTGACTGCCGGTGGTGATAAGGGTCACGCGATCCTTCGGGTAATGGTTGATCTCATCAATATCAATGAGCAGGCCCTCGGGAATGTGCAGATAGCCCAGCTCCTGTGCGATGGACACGAAGTTGATCATACTGCGACCCGACACCGCGACCTTACGGCCGTCCTGCGCGGAAGCGGCCATGATCTGCTGAATACGCGGCAGGTTCGAGGAGAAGGTCGCGACAATGATGCGCTTATTCTGCGCCTTGCGGAAAAGGTTAGCGAAGCTCTCGCCCACCACCCGCTCGCTCGGCGTATAGCCGGGGCGCTCAGCGTTGGTAGAATCCGCCATCAGCGCGAGCACGCCCTCGTTGCCGAGCTGACCGAAGCGTGCCAGATCGATCATCGGCCCCATCACGGGGGTGGTGTCGATCTTAAAGTCGCCGGTGTGCACGACATAACCGAGCGGAGTCTTGATCGCCAGCGCCATCGCATCGGGGATGGAATGGTTGACGGCGACAAACTCGACTGAAATATCCTTGCTGACGGTGATGACGCCGCCCGCCTTGACGACGTTGAGATTGACCTTTCCCGAGAGACCGTGCTCCTTGAGTTTGGAGTCAATGAGCGCGACGGTCAGCTCAGCGGCGAACACGGGGATATTCATCTCCTTGAGGAAATACGGCAGTGCTCCGATATGATCCTCATGTCCGTGGGTGATGAAGATGCCGCGGATCTTGTCCTTGATCTTTACCGCATAGGAGAAGTCGGGCAGCACCACGTCGACGCCGAGCAGATCCTCATCGGGAAACGACATACCGCAATCGATGATGAACGCATCGTCGCCGTATTCGAACACCGCCATATTCTTACCGATCTCGTCAAGACCGCCGAGCACGGTGTAGTGGATCGGCAGAGCGGGCTTTTGCGGCTGTCGGGGACGGTGATAGCCGCCGCGCGGCTTCTTATCATAGCTCTTCGTATTCGGTGCCGATTTCTGCGCAGGGCGATCATTTGCCTTGCTTTTCTGATTATTCGCCCGTTGCTTCGGCTGACCGTTTACGGGAGTCTGCTTGGTGCTTTTCGGGGCGTTGTTCTTCTGCGCGTTTCGCACAGGGGGTTGTTTTTTCTTGCTTTGTTCAGGCATAGTGTTCCTCCTTCTTTCGCGTATAGCGATGGAAAAGACCGCATCGCAATCAGCCCCACAGACAGTGAGGCTGATGAGGATGTGTCTTGCTGGATCTTTTATGAGAATTGCTGTGGCAGGCTCCGCACCTGCCGTTTTTCCGCATTACATAAAGGGGTTGCAAACATCCGATCACAATACATCTAATATATATTACTCTATAAATGCTTTGTTGTCAAGACGGTTCACCTCCTAAATATTTCACCTCTCAAGATAAGTATAGGCAGTTTTTCGCGGATTACCTATTGCGCGGCAGGGTTTTTCGTGATAAAATGAACTCAGATGATTATTTACGGAGGTGCGGTATGAAGCAGGTGGAGATCTTCACCGACGGCGCTTGCTCGGGAAATCCGGGTAAAGGCGGCTGGGGTGCGGTGCTGCGCTATATGGGTGCGGAAAAAGAGCTGTGCGGCGGTGCGGTCGAGACCACCAACAACCGTATGGAGCTCACCGCGGTCATCGAGGCGCTCTCCGCTCTCAAAGAGCCCTGCGCCGTCACGCTGACCACCGACTCCAAATACGTCGTTGACGCGATCGAAAAGGGCTGGGTCTACGGTTGGCAACGCAACGGCTGGCGCAAAGCGGATAAAAAGCCCGCGCTCAACGTCGATCTGTGGGAGAAACTGCTTCCTCTGCTCAAAAAGCACACCGTCACCTTCGTATGGGTCAAGGGACACGCGGGACACCCCGAAAACGAGCGCTGCGACAAGCTCGCCGTCGGTTATTACAACAATCTGTAAAGGCCTATTGACAACCATCCTGATGTGAGTATAATAAAACTATCTTCAAGGCGGGGTGAGAGTCCCCACCGGCGGTAATGCTGACCTTTGTCGGCGAGCCCGCAAGCCATTTGGCAGGATTTCGGTGCGATCCCGAAGCCGACGGTACAGTCCGGAGGGAAGAAGACAGAAAACAACCGATTTCTGTGCGCCTTGCGAGCCGTTTGCGGCAAGCAGGGCGTTTTTTGATGAAAGGACGAATGAATTTATGCAAAATTCCACCTGGCGGCTTCGCCGTCTGTGCACGATGGCACTGCTGTGCGCGATGGCATTTGCGGCGGTCGCCCTCATCCGCATCCCCGTCGTCGCGTTTCTCAAATATGAGCCGAAGGACGTGCTGCTGGTCATCGGCGGTTTTCTGTACGGGCCGCTCGCGGGCGGCCTGATGACGACGGTGGTCGCCCTGCTCGAGCTGGTCACCGTCAGCGACACCGGACTGATCGGCTGTGTGATGAATATTCTCTCCTCCTGCCTGTTCGTCTGCATCGC
This sequence comes from Acutalibacteraceae bacterium, assembly GCA_045533185.1. Classification (GTDB taxonomy): domain Bacteria; phylum Bacillota; class Clostridia; order Oscillospirales; family Acutalibacteraceae; genus UBA5905. The sequence goes on from JAZSHK010000096.1 coordinate 10,359, forward strand.
CGCGATCATCTACCGCCGTCGTCGCAATCTCGGCGGCGCGATCATCGGCCTTATCTGCGGCGCATTCGCCGCGACTGCTGGGATGCTTCTGTGGAACTACCTTGTCACCCCGCTGTATATGGAGCTGCCGCGGCAGGCGGTCGCCGAAATGCTGCTGCCCGTATTCCTCCCCTTCAATCTCTTCAAGACCGCGCTCAACAGCGTGCTGGCTCTGCTTTTGTACAAGCCCGCTACCAAAGCATTGCGTGCCTCCCGCCTGCTCCCGCCCGCCGAGATGACCGTCAGCAAACCGCGCCGCACCGTGGCGGTGGTCGCGCTGTTCATCCTGTTGACGCTAATCGCGGTGTTGCTTGTGTGGCGCGGGATAATTTGATCTATATTTTAGCAGTTGACAAAAATCGACCGCTGTGCTATAGTATCACTCGACAATTCCATACCCTTATCAAGAGTGACGGAGGGATCAGGCCCGATGATGTCCGACAACCTGTGGCGTTGCCATAAGGTGTTAAATCCTGCGGTAACGACCGAAAGATGAGGAATTTTCCGACGCTCGGCTGTTGCCGGGCGCTTTTTTGTGTATTTTCAAGGAGGTTTATCGATATGAACAAGCATTTATTCACATCCGAATCCGTCACCGAGGGGCATCCCGACAAGGTGTGTGACCAGATCTCCGACGCGGTGCTCGATGCGATCATCGCGCAGGATCCGCAGGCGCACGTTGCCTGCGAGACCTTCTGCACCACGGGGGTTGTCACCGTAATGGGTGAGATCACCACCACCGCCAAGGTGGATATCCCCGCTATCGCGCGCCGCGTCGTGCTCGACATCGGCTACGACGGCAGAGACGGCAACTTCGACGGAGCGACCTGCGCGGTGATGACTGCCATCGACGGACAGTCCCCCGACATCGCGATGGGTGTCAACGACGCTGTGGAAAGCCGCGGCGGCAACAGCGCTGATGCCTACGACCGCATCGGT
>JAZSHK010000031.1:0-3892 GCA_045533185.1 Acutalibacteraceae bacterium
GTCCACCGCGCCAAAGGCAGCGGTGTCCATCCCTGTCATGGTGTCCGCGACCTGCAGCTGCGCGTGGATCGCCTTGCCGGTTGAGGGCATAAAGGGTGTCAGCAGAATGCCGAGCACGCGGATGCAGTCGAGCAGGTTATACAGTACGGCGGCGAGCTTATCTTTGTTCGCCTCGTCCTTAGCGAGTGCCCACGGGGCGGTCTCGTCGATATACTTGTTGCACCGCTTGGCGAGTGCCATCACCGTCTCGGCGGCATCGGCGTTGTGCCAAATGTCCATCAGTTCCTTGTAGCGAGCAACGGTGGCATTGCAGAACGTTGCCAGCTCCTCGCCGAGCGCATCCTGCGTGGCGGGGCGGGCGACAGAACCGCCGAAATATTTATTGGTCATTGCGATCGAGCGGTTGACGAGGTTGCCAAGCGTGTTTGCCAGATCGGTGTTGTAGCGGTTGATGACGTTCTCATAGGTGATGGTGCCGTCCTGCGCGAAGGGGATCTCGGTGAGCAGGTAGTAGCGTACCGCGTCGACGCCGAAGCGCTTCGCCAGCTCGTCGGCGTAGATGACATTGCCCTTGGACTTGCTCATCTTGTCCTCGCCCGACAGCAGCCACGGATGGCCGAGCACCTGCTTCGGGAGCGGCTCGCCGAGCGCCATCAGGATGATGGGCCAGTAGATGGTGTGGAAACGCACGATATCCTTGCCGATGACATGCAGGTCGGCGGGCCAGTATTTCTTGTACAGATCGGACGGGCCGTCGGGATCGTAGCCCGCGCCGGTGATGTAGTTGGACAGCGCGTCGATCCACACGTACATCACGTGCTTGTCATCAAAGTCCACGGGGATGCCCCACGTAAAGGACGAACGGGACACGCACAGGTCGTTAAGACCGGGCTTCAAGAAGTTGTTGATCATCTCGTTGCGGCGGGACTCCGGCGCAAAGAAGCTCGGATTCTCCTCGTAGTATTTGAGCAACCGATCCTGATACTTGCCGAGCTTTAAGAAGTACGCTTCCTCCTTCGCATCGACACACTCGCGCCCGCAGTCGGGGCACTTGCCGTCGACAAGCTGCGAGGGAGTGAAAAAGCTCTCGCAGGGCACGCAATACTTGCCCTCGTACGCGCCCTTGTAGATATCCCCCTGCTCATACAGTTTACGGAAGATCTTTTTAAGCACGGCGACGTGGTCCTCGTCGGTGGTGCGGATGAAACGGTCGTAGGTGACGTCCATACAGTCCCACACCGCCTTGATGGCGGCGGCGGCGCGATCGACGTACGCCTGCGGGGTCATCCCCTCCGCCTTGGCGTATTCCTCGATCTTCTGCCCGTGCTCGTCCGAACCGGTGAGGAAATATACATCAAAGCCCATCATCCGCTTGTAGCGGGCGATCATATCCGCGAGCACGATGTCATAGGTATTGCCGATGTGCGGCTTGCGGCTCGCATAGGCGATGGCTGTCGTGAGATAAAATTTCGGTTTTTCCATTCGGAGACCCCTCCTAATTATATTACAACACTTTATTTTATCATAAATGGCAAAAAATACAATAGGCATTTCGGGATTTTTCCGCCTTAAGCGCAAAAAATTCTACTGTGCATAAAAAACTTGATTATTGTGCTAAAAAGTGTTATACTGTATGTTGCTATAAAATGACTTGCGCTGTCTGCTTGCGGACAGGGTAGGGCAAATACGGGAAAGGAGTGGTCAGCATGCGGCGGTGGCTGTGTGTGGTTATGGCGCTTGTGTGCACGCTGGCCTGTGCGGGCTGTGCGCCGTCGGCAGAGGTTTCCGAGCCGACTTCGTCTGTACCCGAGGCGGCGACTCCGCAAGAATCGCCCCGCAGCTTTTCTCTCCCGTACAGCAAGGAGGACACCCTCAATCCTTACGCCGCCGCCACCGAGGCGAACGCGGCTCTTGCGGGACTGTTGTATGACAGTCTGACGGTGATCGACGGCGAATTTATGCCGCGGTTGTCGCTCGCCGCGTCGGTCACCCTAACGGACGCGACCCATCTGACCGTCACCCTGCGGCAGGGGGCGAGGTTCTCCGACGGCACGGCGGTCACCGCCGCCGATGTCAAGGCGTCGTTTGACACCGCCCGCAAGAGCGAGCAGTATAAAGAGCTTCTCAAAAACGTCACCGCCGCCGCGGTCGACCGCGCAAGCGGCGCGATTACCTTCACGCTCGCAAAGGGCGACCCGAATGCCGCGGCGTGTCTTTCCTTCCCCATCCTCAAGGCGGGGAATAACACCACCGCCGCGGGCGAGGCGCCGCTCGGCGGGGGCTTATACGTCTACACCGTGGGGGATAACGGGGCGTCCCTTGTCGCCAACCCCCATTACGGCAAGACGCCGCGCTACGCCACCGTGACACTGCGGCATCTGCCGAACACCGACAGTATGTACTACGGGCTTGCCTCGGGCAGCATCACCTATTATTACGACGACCTCAACGTCGGCGACACGCCGCGTGTTTCGGGCGCGAGCGCCAAGGTGGATATGAATGCGCTGATCTATCTCGGCGTCAACAGCGGGAAGGCGGTGCTTGGCGACGCGTCGGTGCGGCAGGCGATGAGCCTGCTGACCGACCGCAAGGTGCTTGCCGCGTCTGCGTATGCGGGCTGGGCACTGCCCGCGACGCTGCCTTTTCATCCGCATTGGGGCGCGGTCAAGGAGACACAGCCGCTCTTCGGCGGGCAGGAGCTTGCCGCCGCGCTCGAAAAGCTGGAGACCGCCGAGCAGAAGAAGCTGAAGCTCGAGCTCATTTACAGCACCGACAGCGCCAACCGCGGCCCCCTTGTGGACACCGTGCGCACTCAGCTTGAGAGCGCGGGGATGCAGGTGACGGCGGTGCCGTTGGCTTATACAGACTATCTCGCCCGTCTGCAAAACGGGCAGTACGACCTCTATATCGGGGAGATCCGCCTGACGGCGAATATGGATCTCGATCCGCTGTTCGGCGGCGCGGCACGCTACGGCATCGCCGCGGACGGCGCGGCGGCGACCGCCTACAGCCGCTACCGCGCGGGCGAGGGCACGCTGCAGGAGTTTCTCACCGCGTTCGGTGAGGAGATGCCGTATATCCCGCTTGTGTGGCGGTGCGGCTTCGCGGGGCACGATCGGCGTATGCAGACCGTCACCCCCAATGGCTACGACCCCTATTACGGCTTTGCCGAATGGCATTGATGGGAATATATCTGCCTTGGCAGATTGTCATAAATCACTGGAAAGGTGTGTATTTTGCATGATTCGTATGGAAAATCGCTATGGGACGATCGAGGTGTCGCAGGAGTATTTCAGCTACCTGGTCGGCAACGCGGTATCCGCCTGCTACGGCGTGGCGGGTATGGTGCGCAGCGGCCCGAAGCAGGGTCTGCGCTCGGTGCTGTCCCGTCGCGCGTATGCCGATGACGGCGTGCATGTCCGCGGCGAGGGCGACCGTCTGATCGTGGATATCCACATTTCGGTCGTCTACGGGATGAATATTGCGGCGATCGCCAAGAGCATCGTCAACAAGGTGCGCTACACGGTCGAGGAGGCCACCGGTCTGGCCGTTAAGAAGGTCAATGTGTTTGTCGACGGGATGAAGCCCGAGGAATAAACACCCGTAACGACCGAAACGGCGGGTGTGTATCCTCGCCGCATAAAGGAGTGCTGATATGATTAAAGGACCTATGTTGCGGGATGCGATGATCTCCGCATCCAAAGCATTATCGAATGTAAAACAGGACGTTGACGCGCTCAACGTTTTCCCCGTCCCCGACGGCGACACGGGCACGAATATGTCGATGACCATCGGCAACGCCGCCCGCGAGCTGAGCCGTCTGGCCGACCCGACCGCCACCGAGGTGGCGGATGGCGCGTCGGCCGCCCTGGTGCGCGGGGCGCGCGGTAAC
>JAZSHK010000041.1:0-2857 GCA_045533185.1 Acutalibacteraceae bacterium
CACGATGATGGCGACAGTCAGCTCCTCGCCGGACAGCGTATACGAAATATCCAGCGCAAAGCGGAACGGATACATGCCCAGCGTTTCCTCGTTTTCGGTCAGGCGCAGGGTGATGGCGGCGGTATCCTGACGGATGACCTCAAACTCCTGCAGCTTGGCAAAGCCGTGGAGCATCATCTCGTAGGTCTTGCCCTCGAAGGTATACTTGCCCTCGAACAGACGACCGCAGATCGGGAACAGGTTGGTGGCGCGACCGGCCCAATAGGTCGGATCGCCCTGCCAAAGATATTCGGTGTCGTCCTCGATGCGGCGGATGGACTGTAGCTCCGCGCCCATACTGCTGACCTTGACCTTCAGCTTATCATTTTCGATTATATAGATCATATTTGTCAACTCCTTTAGTATTAGGTATGCCCCGAATGCCGCCAAAATGCAACATTCTTCCAATAATAATAGCACATTTTTCGCGGGTTGACAATAGCAAAAAAGCGAGCGAATTTTTGTGCATAATGAGAAGAGAAGTGCGGTAAAAAACCACGCTGTGATCGTACGTTTTTTGACACGCAGGCGGCAAGGAGAAAAATTCTTCCAAAATCCTTGACAACCGTCATTTGTAGTGCTAAACTGAATGAAAGCGTTGATGGGGACGGCCCCTGCGCGGTTTTCTCAGAGAGCGCCCGTTTGGTGAAAGGGCGCAAAACCGCCGGACAAGCCCACCACCCCGGAGCGTGCGCCGAAACAAGGCGCGCCGGTCGACACCGTTAACGGTCACGATGAGTGCGATGCTTTGCATCGCAGAAATAGGGTGGAACCACGAGGCTGTCGGCCCCGTCCCTTGGTTGGGACGGGGCTTTTTTATTTTTTATTCAACAAACTAATGCAGAGGAGAGATTTCTATGCTGAACATTACGTTACGCGGCGACGTCCGTGAGGTGGCCGAGGGCACGACGCTGGACGCGCTGTGCCGCGACATCTCGATGGGTCTGTACCGCAACACCTGCGCGGCACGGGTGAACGGTGTCGTCACCGACCTGCGCGCGGAGCTGACCGCCGACGCCGAGGTGGAGTTCCTCACCTTCGACGACCACGACGGGCAGAAAACTTACTGGCACACCACCTCGCACGTGATGGCGCAGGCGGTCAAGCGCCTGTACCCCGAGGTGAAGCTGACCATCGGCCCGTCCATCGACGAGGGCTTCTATTACGACTTTGACGCCCCGATGAGCATCACTCCCGAGGTGCTGTCTGCCATCGAGGCCGAGATGAAGACCATCATCAAGGAGAACCCCGCCATCACCCGCTTTACCCTGCCGCGCGACGAGGCGCTTGCGCGGATGCAGGACGAGCCGTATAAGGTCGAGCTGATTAACGACCTGCCCGCCGACGCGGAGATCTCGTTCTATTCGCAGGGCGAGTTTACCGACCTGTGCGCAGGCCCGCATCTGCCCGAGGTCGGTCGCATCAAGGCGTTTAAGCTCTTGTCCGCGACGGGCGCGTACTGGCGCGGCGACTCCAAGAATAAGATGCTCACCCGCATCTACGGCATCTCCTTCCCCAAGGCGAGCCTGCTCGAGGAGCACCTGACCCGTCTGGAAGAGGCGAAGAAGCGCGACCATAACAAGCTCGGTCGCGAGATGGAGCTGTTCACCACCGTCGACTGCATCGGTCAGGGTCTGCCGATTTTGATGCCGAAGGGCGCGCGCATTATTCAGCTATTACAGCGCTGGATCGAGGACGAGGAGCAGAAGCGCGGCTATCTGCTGACCAAGACCCCGCTGATGGCGAAACGCGACCTCTACCGCATTTCGGGCCACTGGGATCACTACCGCGACGGGATGTTTATCCTCGGCGACGCGGACGACGAGACTAAGGAGTGCTTCGCCCTGCGCCCGATGACCTGCCCGTTCCAGTATCAGGTGTACCTCAACCGCGCGCGGTCTTACCGCGACCTGCCGATGCGTCTGGGCGAGACCTCGACCTTGTTCCGCAACGAGGAGTCGGGCGAGATGCACGGTCTTATCCGTGTGCGCCAGTTCACCATCTCCGAGGGTCACCTTGTGCTCCGCCCCGATCAGCTTGAGGAGGAGTTCCGCGGCTGTCTGGAGCTGGCGAAATATGTGCTGGATACCGTGGGTATGCTGGAGGATTGCACCTTCCGCTTTTCCCAGTGGGATCCCGCCAACCCGAAAAACAAGTACGAGGGTACCGCCGAGCAGTGGAACGAGGCGCAGGCGGTGATGGGTAAGATCCTCGACAATCTCGGTGTCGAATACTCGGTCGGCATCGACGAGGCGGCGTTCTACGGTCCGAAGCTCGACATTCAGTACAAGAACGTGTTCGGCAAAGAGGACACCATCGTCACCATCCAGATCGATATGCTGCTCGCGGAGAAGTTCGGGATGGAATACACCGATGCCGACGGGCAGAAGAAGCGCCCCTACATCATCCACCGCACATCGCTCGGCTGCTACGAGCGTACGCTTGCCTATCTGATCGAGAAATACGCGGGTGCGTTCCCGCTGTGGCTCGCGCCCGAGCAGGTGCGTGTCCTGCCCATCTCCGAGCGTCTGCTTGATAAGGCGGGCGAGATCACCGAGCAGCTCAAGGCGGCGGGTCTGCGCGCGGAGCTGGATACTCGCAACGAGAAGATGGGGTATAAGATCCGTGAGGCGCAGATCGACAAGGTGCCGTATATGCTGGTCATCGGCGACAAGGAAGCCGAGCAGGGCGTCGTGTCGGTGCGCCATCGCAAGGATGGCGACCTCGGTACGATGACACTGGAGGCGTTCCTCGGTAAGGCGCTCACCGAGATCGCGACCAAAGCGCGATAAAGAGCATAGAACAAAAACAAGTCGGA
>JAZSHK010000033.1:0-1666 GCA_045533185.1 Acutalibacteraceae bacterium
CGCCTTGCGGCGGACGTTTTTGCTTTGTTAGAGGGGTGTTTTGAGGAGGATAAATGTGCTCGACTTGTGCGGAACACTCCGGTGCGGCTCCATCGTGTTCCCCCGAGCACACTTACAGTATAACGGATAAATATGTCCGCACTATGAAGAAGAAATGAACAATCCGAAATAAAACTGTGAACATCAAAGAAGGGGCGTCAAAAAAATTTTTCAAAAATGCCAAACAAATGTTTGCTTTTTTGAAAAAGGTGTGGTATACTGGTGGTGGAAAACGAATGTTCGGGGATATTTCACCCGTTGACAGGAGGCTATTTTTATGAAACCGCTCAACGAAAAACAGCAAAAGGTCTTGGCATTTGTCAAGGAGCGCCTGCAGGACGACATCCCGCCCTCGGTGCGCGAGATCTGCGATGCCACCGGCATCCGCTCGACCTCCACCGTCCACGCCTATCTCAAGCGACTGGAGGATGAGGGCTACATCTCCCGTCGCAGCGGGCTTAACCGCGCCATCCGCCTGCCCGGCGAGAACGTCACCCGCGTGCCGCTGCTCGGCCGCGTCACCGCCGGTATGCCTATCCTCGCGGTGGAGGAGGTCGAGGACTACGTCCCCTTCTCCGGTGGCAGCCAGTATCCCGCGGGCGAGCTGTTCGCCCTGCGCGTCACCGGCACGAGTATGATCAATGCGGGCATTCTCGACCGCGACGTGGTGATCGTGCGCCGTTGCAACACCGCGCAGAACGGCGACATCGTCGTCGCGCTCATCGGCGACGAGGCGACGGTCAAGCGTATCTTTGTCGAGAAGGACCACATCCGCCTACAGCCCGAGAACGACGCTTACGAGCCCATCATCGTTAAGGAAGCGACCGTGCTCGGTAAGGTCATCTCTCTGGTACGGTATTTCTGATGCGCTATCTCCTCAGCGCCTGCCTCTGCGGGCACAACTGCCGCTATGACGGCGGGAGTTTCGACTATCCCGCTCTGCGACGGCTGGTCGACGAGGGGATCGCTCTCCCCTTCTGCCCCGAGTGTGCGGGTGGCTTACCCACGCCCCGCACGCCCTGCGAGATCGTGTGCGCGCCCGACGGCGCACGCGCGGTCATCAGCCGCACGGGCACCGATTGCACCGCCGAGTACCGCCGCGGTGCCGAGCAGGCGCTCGCGCTCTGTCGTGAGCACAGGCTTGTCGGCGCGATCCTCAAGGACGGCAGCCCGAGCTGCGGCGCGACCCGCATCTACGACGGCACCCACACGGGACGGTGCATCGCGGGGCAGGGTGTCACTGCCGCACTGCTGGCAGAGAACGGCATCGCCTTGTATACCGAACTCGATCCCCCGACCGAATAACGGATAACAGTTAACCCGCCCCCACCAATGGGTGTGCAGGGCTTTATTCGTTCTATTATACCAAAGCGTATTTCTTCGCATATTCCTGATAGTTCTCGTCGAACTCTTCGTTGCCGTACTTGACCGCGTTGAGATACTTATGGGTATCAAAGCTGTCGTGATCGACCTCGATGATGACGACCGCCACATTGGAGCAGTGATCTGAGATGCGCTCGTAATTATTGAGCAGGTCGTGCAGCACGAAGCCCATCTCGATGGTGCACTCCTGACGCTTCAGGCGGTCGATGTGCGCCTTTTTCAGCGCATCCCGCAGGCCGTTGCC
>JAZSHK010000020.1:0-3209 GCA_045533185.1 Acutalibacteraceae bacterium
GTTCTATCAAGGCAAAAACGCAGTAAACCCTTGCGGGTTTACGAGTATTTTAACGAAAATAGAACGGAAATCCCCCTTTTCAAAACGGTGTTCGGATATTCCGCTCTACCCTGGGGGCGATTATTAATCGCCCGTTTCCTATTTGTACGATTTTATCTGATCGGTCAAGCCGATTAAATAATCTGCCGAAACATCGTAAAAACGGCAAAGCTTGATCAAATCGTCAATCTTCAATTCCGCTCTGCCTGCTTCAATGTGATTATACCCTTGCTGTGACTTTTGCAGCACTTTTCCGACTTCGGCTTGCGTGAGATCGCGATCTTCTCTTAAATCGCGTAAGCGTTTATGATAATTCATTGTTACTCATCCTAAACGTCAGAATTGCTGACGCAATTTCGTTATTTCTTTGGGAATGTGTTTTTGACCGTGCTGACGCCGCAAATGTAATCCATACTGACGTCGTACAGCTTGGCCAAAATAATCAGACTGTCTACGGGAATTCTCGTTTTGCCGAGTTCATAGTCGCTGTAGGTCTTTTGCCCCACATTCAGCAGCGAGGCAATCGCGGTCTGCGTCTTGTCGGCATCCTCGCGCAGTCTTCGGATACGTTCATTATAATTCATCATCTACCCACCTCAAAAAAATTATAGCATAGAGTTTATTTCTCTATTGACTTTTAGTGTTATAAACTCTATAATGTTTTTTGAGGAGATGATTTTATGAAACAAATCTGCGAAAATTGCAAACACTATATCCAACACTACATTCGGCACGACAGGGAGTACGGGTTCGTGTATTGCGGCCATTGCTGTTATCCGCGCATTAAGTCGCGTAAACCCGACACGCCGGCTTGTGCGCACTATGATGAAAAAGAGAAAGCCCCCTTGTAAACCCGCAAAAACTATGGTATCATCGTGTCGGCGGGAATACCGGCCGCCTGATTTCACATACTTTCCTCAGGAGGGGATTTCGATGAAAAAACTGGCATTTTTTGATACTAAGCCGTATGATAAATTGTGGTTCGACCGTGCCAACACGGGGTACGAGATCGTTTATTTCGAGACCAAGCTCACCGCCCGCACCGCGCGCCTCGCGGCAGGGTGTGACGCGGTGTGTGCTTTTGTCAACGACACCGTCGACGCGGCGGCGATCGATATTCTGTACGAAAACGGCGTGAAGGTGCTCGCCCTGCGCTGTGCGGGCTACAACAACGTTGACCGCAAAGCGGCGTACGGTAAGCTGGTCATCCTGCGCGTGCCCGCGTATTCGCCCCACGCGGTCGCGGAGCACGCGATGGCACTGCTCTTGTGCCTCAACCGCAAGGTGCACAAGGCGTATATCCGCACCCGCGACTTTAATTTCAGCCTCGTGGGACTGGGCGGGATGGATCTGCACGGCAAGACGGTCGGCGTCATCGGCACGGGTAAGATCGGGCGGGTGTTTATCGACATCTGCCGCGGCTTCGGGATGCAGGTGCTCGCCTACGACCCTTATCCCGCGGCGGACAGCGGGCTGGATTACGTCTCGCTCGATGAATTGCTCGAGCGCAGCGATGTGATCTCCCTGCACTGCCCGCTGACCAAGGAGAACCGTCATCTGCTCGACCGCGATGCTTTCGCGAAGATGAAACAGGGCGTGTTCCTCATTAACACCTCGCGCGGCGGGCTGGTGGACAGCGAGGCACTGCTCGAGGCGCTCAACAGCGGCGTTGTGCGCGGCGCGGGTCTGGACGTGTACGAGGAGGAGGCGGACCTCTTCTTCGAGGATAACTCGGATATCCCTGTGCTGGACGAAACGCTGTCGCTGCTCGTGTCCCGCCCGAACGTCATTATGACCTCACATCAGGCGTTCCTCACCGAGGAGGCGCTCGCGGACATCGCGCGCACCACCTTTATGAACCTCGATGAATATTTCTCCGACGCGCCCGTGCTCACCAACGAGATCTGCTACCACTGCGACCGCCGCAAGAGCGATCCCGATTGCCTGCGCAATCGCCGTGAGCGCTGTTGGCAGCCGATCAAGGAGTGACACTCCACGCTTCGGCGGAATTTGCACAAGCCTACCCCCTCTCCGTCACGGCTCCTCCGTGCCACCTCACCCAAAGGGAGAGGCTTGGCTGGCTTGCACAAACCGCAAATAGAATCGTAGGGTACGGGTCTCCCGTCCCGAAAAACCGCACCCCGGCACGGGTGTTTGTAGGGCGGGGTTTGCTCCCGCCGAAGCGGGCGGATATGCCTGCCCCTACGGTAGAATTTGCGGTTTGTGCGAGCCCGACAGCAAACCCTCTTTTCTTTTCCACCGATCTGTGCTACAATGTGGATAAAAGGAGTGGATGTTATGAATATCGCGATCATTACCGGCGCGTCGGCGGGGCTCGGGCAGGCGTTTTTTGCCGGCATTGTTCGGCGCTATCCCACGCTCGAGCAGATCTGGCTTATCGCGCGCCGCGCCGAGCGGCTGGAAGCGATGGCGCGGGATTGCCCCATCCCCGTCGAGGTGTTTCCCCTCGACCTGACCGCCGAGGAGAGCTATACGGCGTTTGAGGCGCGGCTCGCCGCCGAGAAGCCTGCCGTGCAGATTTTTATCAACAATGCGGGGCTCGGCGAGCTTGACGAGATGATCGACAGCGACTGGCGCACCCAGACGCGGATGGTCGATCTCAACTGCCGCGGCCTGACTGCGATGGCGACGGCGGTGCTCCCCTTTATGGCGAAGGGCGGATTTATTATCAACATCGCGTCCATCGCCGCTTTTGCGCCGACCGCGCGGATGACGGTGTATTCCGCGACCAAGGCGTTCGACCTGCATCTGTCGCGCGGCTTGCGCGAGGAGCTGCGCCCGCGTGGGGTGAACGTGCTCGCGGTGTGTCCCGGCCCGATGGCGACGGAGTTTCTCGCGGTGGCGGACATCACGGGCCGCTCGGCGACCTTCGAGCACCTGCCGTATTGCGACCCGCAGAGGGTCGCCGACTGTGCGCTCGTCAAGGCGGCGGCGGGACGCGGCGTGTATACCCCGACCGCGTTTTTCAAATTCTATCGCGCGGTGGCGAAGATCTTACCCACCGCCCTCGTGATGAAGCTGTGCAAAACATAAAGCTCCCGCCCCGATGTGTCCGTGGACTCATCGGGGCGGGTTTTGCTCTGGCAAGGCTTTACCCCCCTCTCCGGCACGGGCGCGCCGGGGCCCCTCTCCCCAGGGGGGAGGGCAAC
>JAZSHK010000099.1:0-3889 GCA_045533185.1 Acutalibacteraceae bacterium
GGAGGGCGGTCGCTCTCCCCTGCGGTCAACTACCTTAATCCAATTCTCTTTGTCCTGTGTACAGTTCGTAATAGCGGCCCTTTTGCGCGAGCAGCTGTTCGTGGTTGCCGCGCTCGATGATCTCACCGTGCTCGAGCACCATAATGGCGTCGGCGTTGCGCACCGTCGACAGACGGTGGGCGATGACGAAGGTGGTGCGGTCCTTCATCAGGCGGGCAAGCCCGTGCTCAATATGCCGCTCGGTGCGGGTATCGACCGAGCTTGTCGCCTCGTCGAGCACGAGGATGGGCGCCTTGCTGATCGCGGCGCGCGCGATGTTGAGTAACTGGCGCTGCCCCTGCGACAGGTTAGCACCGTCCCCCTCGAGCAGGGTGTCGTAGCCGTCCTGCAGCCGCATAATAAACGAGTGCGCGCTGGCGGTCTTGGCGGCGGCGATGACTTCCTCGTCGGTGGCGTCGAGCCGCCCGTAGCGGATGTTCTCCCGCACCGTCCCCGTGAAGAGATGGGTGTCCTGCAGAACCATCGCGATGTTGCGGCGCAGGACGTCCCGCTCATAGTCGCGGATATCTACCCCGTCGATGGTAATGCTGCCCTCGCCGATGTCGTAGAAGCGGCTGAGCAGGTTGGTGACGGTGGTCTTGCCTGCGCCCGTCGAGCCGACGAAGGCGATCTTTTGTCCCGGATGGGCGTAGAGGGAGATCTTTTTGAGCACGATCTTGTCGGGGATGTAGCCGAAGGTAACACCCTTAAGCTCCACGTCGCCGCGCATCCCGTCGGCGGGCTTGGCCTGTGCTTTGTCGGGGGCTTCGGGGTCGGCGTCCATCACCTGAAACACCCGCTCCGCGCCCGCAAGGGCGGCGAAGATGACGGTGGTCTGCTGGGACAGCATATTGATCGGCATCGCAAACTGACGGGAATAGGACGCGAACACCGTCAGCGCGCCGGGGGTGAGCCCCGCCGTACACATCAGCACACCGCCGACACCGACGGTCACGCCGTAGCTGATCATACTGATGTTGTGCATAATGGGCCCCATCACGCCGCCCCAGAACTGGGCTTTGAACTGCTTATCCCGCATATCGTCGTTGAGCAGGCTGAATTCCTCGGCACATTCCGCCTCGTGGTTAAAGACCTTGACGACCTTCTGTCCCGTGACGGTCTCCTCCATATAGCCGTTGACCGCGCCGAGCGCGGCCTGCTGGCCCTTGTAATATTTGCGGGAGCGGCCCGCGATGGCGGTCACGCCCTTGATGAGCAGCGGCACGAATGCCACGGTGATGAGGGTGAGGATCCAGTTGGTCGTCACCATAAAGGTGAAGGTGCCGATGAGCGTTACCGCGCCGCTGACCAGCGAGGTCAGGGAGTTATTGAGCATCATATCGATGTTGTCGATGTCGTTGGTGAAGCGGGACATCACCTCGCCCGTGGGATGCGCGTCGAAATAGCGCACGGGCAGCTTTTGCAGCTTCTTAAACAGGTCGTTGCGGATGCGCTCGGTGATGCCCTGCGACACGGTGAGCATCAGACGGCTCTGCAGGTAGGTGGTGAGAATGCCGACGAGGTACACCCCGCCGAGCACCAGCGCCGCGGTGAGCACGTAGCCCATCACCGATTCGTCACGCGCGAAGGGCAACATTCCCGTGAACGCGCCGATCATCCGATCGGCGAGCCGCTCGGCGGCGGACATCTCGATGACCGCGTTAGGCAGGACGGCGAGGGTAAGACGGTTGATGATCGGCGCGAGCAGATACGCGCCGATGAGGGAGGTGACGGTGCTCGCGAGCATACACAGCAGCACCCCGATAAAGCGCAGGGTATAGGGCCGAATGTAGGTCAGCAGACGACCCATCGTCGCCTTGGTGTTCTTCGGCTTGCCGCTCATTCCCGCGCCGCGGGCGCCGCCGCGCGGGCCGCCCATCGGCATCGTCGGCTTATGCGCCGCGGCGATGCTGTTATACTGCTTTTGCAGTTGTTCTAACGTTCTTGCCATCGCTTACACCCCCTCCTTTGCTTCGGTCTGGGAGTAGTAGATCTCCTGATATTCCGTGTTGCCGGCGAGCAGCTCGTCGTGGGTGCCGACGCCCGTAATGCGGCCGTTGTCCATCACGACGATCATATCCGCCTCCTGCACCGAGGAGATGCGCTGGGCAATAATGATCTTGGTCGAGCCCGCGAGCTCCTCGCGGAAGGCGCGGCGGATCTGCGCCTCGGTCGCGGTGTCGACCGCGCTCGTCGAGTCGTCGAGGATGAGGATCTTCGGCTTTTTGAGCAGGGCGCGGGCGATGCACAGACGCTGCTTCTGCCCGCCCGATACGTTGACGCCGCCCTGTTCAAGCAGGGTGTCGTAGCCGTCCGAGAAAGAGTCGATGAACTTATCCGCCTGCGCGTATGCGGCTACGCGGCGAACCTCGTCATCGGTCGCTCCGCGGTCGCCCCAGCGCAGGTTTTCCTCAATGCTGCCTGAGAACAGCGTGTTCTTCTGCAGCACCATCCCGACGCCGTCGCGCAGGTGCGGGATGGCGTAATCCCGCACGTTGACCCCGTCGACCAGCACCTCGCCCTCGTCGACGTCGTACAGGCGCGGGATCATCGACACGAGGGTGGTCTTGCCGCAGCCCGTCGAGCCGATGATACCGACCGTCGCGCCCGCGGGGATGGTGAGGTTAATGTCGGTAAGGACGCTGTCCTCGCTGTTTTTATAGTAGCGGAAGGTGACGTTCTTAAACTCCACTTTACCCTCGGTCACCGCGCGATCGGGGTAGGCGGCGTTGTCGTCGGTCAGGTCGATCGGCTCGTCCATCACCTCGCGGATACGCCCCGCGGATGCCATCGCGCGGGAGGTCATCATCAGCAGCATCGTCACCGCCATCAGCGATGAGAGGATCTGGGTGACGTAGGTAATGAACGCGGAGAGATCGCCGATCGGCATATTCCCCGCGAGCACGAACCGCCCGCCGAGCAGGATGACCGCCAGCACCGCGAGGTTCATAAACAGCGACATCACGGGCTGCATAAAGATCATGATCTTCATCGCCGCCATACTCGTGTCCTTGAGGTCGCGGTTGGCGGTCTCGAACTTATCCGTCTCGTAGTCCTGCCGCACGAAGGATTTGATCACCCGCACATTGGTGATGTTTTCCTGTACGGTGGAGTTGAGGGTGTCGAGCTTTTTCTGCTTCGCCGTGAAGCGGGGGAAGCTGACCTTGATGATGATCCCGATGAAGGCGAGCATCATCGGCACGCACACCGCGAGCACCACCGACAGCGGCGGGTTCATCGCGATCGCCATAATCAGCGCGGAGATCATCATCCCCGGCGCGCGCAGTGCCATACGCAGCAGCATATTGACGAAGTTCTGCAGTTGGGTGACATCGTTGGTCAGGCGGGTGACCAGCGAGCCGGTGGAGAACTTGTCGATGTTGGCGAACGAAAACTTCTGCACGCGACCATACACGTCCGCGCGCAGGTCGGCGGCGAAGTTGACCGACGCCTTGGAGCCGAAATACGCGCCGCCGACACCGCCCGCCATCATCAGCAGGGCGGTGAGGATCATCAGCCCCATCGCGCCGAGCGCGGACGGGACGGTGAGCACGCCGTCGTTCGCGCCGTTAATGACTGCGGCGAGCAGCTTGGGCATCACGACCTCGCCGATGACCTCGACGATCATACAGATCGGGCCGATGATGAAGAACGGCAGATAGGGTCTTATGTACTTAAACCAACGTTTCATAAGGGACTCCCTCTTTCATAGGGTAGAGCGAAATATCCGAACACCGTTTTGAAAAGGGGGATTTTCGCTCTATATTCGTTAAAATACTCGTAAACCCGCAAGGGTTTACTGCGTTTTTTCCTTGATAGAACAAAAATCTCCTCTTTTCAAAATCGTAGA
>JAZSHK010000133.1:0-17942 GCA_045533185.1 Acutalibacteraceae bacterium
CCCACCTGCACGCCCATCGCGCACAGCTCGGCGACGGACAAGCGGGTGTCGTACAGCCGATCCAACGCAAGCAGTGCCGCCGCCGCATCCGCGCTGCCGCCGCCCATCCCCGCCTGCTGCGGGATGCGCTTTGTCAGCGTCATCGCCGCACCGCCGCGCACGCCCGTCTCACGCAGAAACACCTGCGCGGCGCGATAGGCGGTATTCTTCTTCACAGGGCAAGGCGGCGCGCCGACGACATCCAGCGTTACTTCGCCGTCGAGCGCGGTCGCTACGAGGGTATCACAGCAGTCCACCGACTGCATCACGCTCTCCAGCAGGTGATACCCGTCCGCGCGCACGCCGACCATGTCCAGTGTTACGTTGATTTTAGCAGGTGCATACACCGTTACTTGCATAGCCCGTTCTCCTCAAGGAACTCCTTGATGCGCTTTAACGCCTCGGCGATGTGGTTGACGGAATAGCAATAGGAAATGCGCACAAAGCCCTCGCCGCTGTCGCCAAAGGCGTTGCCGGGGACGACCGCGACGTGCTTTTCTTTCAGCAGGCGGCCGCAGAACTCCTCCGAGGTCATCCCCGTCGAGCGGATGCAGGGGAACACGTAAAACGCGCCCTGCGGCTCAAAGCAGGTCAGCCCCAATTTATTCAGCCCGTCCACCGTCAGACGACGGCGCATATCGTACTCGGTGCGCATCGACTCGACCGCGGCGTCGCCGTTGTTCATCGCCTCGATGGCGGCGTACTGTGCCGTCGACGGTGCGCACATAATGGCAAACTGGTGCAGCTTCGTCAGCATCTTCATCACCGGCGCGGGACCGCAGGCGTAGCCGAGACGCCAGCCCGTCATCGCGAACGCCTTGGAAAAGCCGCTGACGAGCACCGTGCGCTCCCGCATCCCGTCGAGGGTGGTGATGCTGACGTGCTCGCGCCCGTAGGTCAGCTCGCCGTAGATCTCATCCGACAGCACCATAATATCGGTGCCGCGCAGCACCGCGGCGATCTCCTCAAGATGCTCCTGCGCCATAATGGCGCCCGTGGGGTTGTTCGGGAAAGGCAGCACCAGCAGCTTGGTGCGCGGAGTGATCGCCGCCTTTACCGCCTCGGCGGTCAGGCGGAAATCGTCCTCCATTCGCGTCACCAGCGGCACCGCCACGCCGCCCGCCATACGGGTCAGCGGCTCATAGCACACAAAGCTCGGCTCGGGGATGAGCACCTCGTCGCCTGGGTTGAGCAGGGCGCGGAAGGTCAGGTCGATGGCCTCACTGCCGCCGACCGTGACCAAAATCTCACTTTTCGGGTCATATTCCACCCCGCCGTGCCGCCGAATATAGCCCGCGATCGCCTCACGCAAGGCGAGCAAGCCCGCATTGGGGCTGTACCAGGTGCGCCCCTTCTCCAGCGTGCGGATGCCCTCCTGTCGAATGTGCCACGGGGTGGCAAAATCCGGCTCGCCCACCGACAGGGAGATCACCTCGTCCATCTCCGCCGCAATGTCGAAAAACTTGCGGATACCCGACGGCTTGAGCCCCTGCAGGGTGGTGTTCATCAGCTTATCGTAGTTCATACCAGGCCTCTCTCGTCCTTTTCCTCGTCGGTGAACAGCACACCGCGCTCCTTATACGTCTTGAGCACGAAGTGGGTCGCGGTGGACAGCACGCCGTCCAGCGGGGACAGCCGCTTGTGCACGAACATCGCCACCTCGCGGAAGGATCTGCCCGTCAGCTTGACCGACAGATCGTAGCCGCCCGACATCAGCATCACGCTCTCCACCTCGTCAAAGGCGGTGATGGTCTCGGCGAGGGTATCAAAACCCTTATCCTTGCTCGGCGCGATCTGCAGGTCGATGATGGCGGTGACCAGCTCGCGGTCGGTCTTCTCCCAATCGACGAGCGGCTTATAGCCGCGGATGATACCGTCCGCCTCCAAGCGGGCGATCTCGGCCGCGACCTCGGCCTCGCTCATATCCAGCATCACCGCCATCTGCTCGACGGTGAGGCGAGCGTTGGTGTCAAGTAAATTGAGCAGTTTTTCCATAGTGATCCTTCCTCCTATACAACAGCCGTTTACAAACTGTATAATTTCCCGATCGATTTGCACTGCGTAATCGGTTTTACGACTTTTTCGGTGTCCGCTTGGGTTTGATACGGTTACCGTCCTTATCAACGATAACGGTGTTCTCTAACTGCGCCGTCAGATTGGCGCGAAACGCCGCGATATATTCCGCGCGCAGTGCCTGCCGCTCGGCAGCCTCCTCGGCGGTCAGCTCGCGCTCCTTTGCGAGACGCGCAAGCTCATTGATGCGGTCGATCTTTTTCTGTTCCATAACGGTCTCCTTATTTTTTGGCTTTGTCCACTGCGGCGAAAATGCGGTCGAAATACGCCTTGCTCGTAACGCCTGCGGGACGCAGATAGCGTCCAAGGCTGTACAGGCAGTCCGCGTCGCGGGTGATGCGGTTGACGCGGCTCTCGCAGGTGAGGGTCGCGCGAAAGCCGAGCTCCTTGATGATCGGCAGTGCCTCGGCGCACATCGCGCCGTAGGGGTAAGTAAAGGTCGTCGGGGTCACCCCCGCGAGGGTGGTGAGATGCTGCTGGGCGGTGGATAAGTCCTCCCGCAGAGCCGCCTCGTACGCCGCCACCGTCTCAGATGCGCGGCGAAGCGTGCCCTTGCGCTTGCCCGCCTCGCAATAGTGCATATCGTAGCTGTGGTTCTGGATCTCCCATCGCCCGCTCGCCGCCATCGCGCTTATCTCCTCCCACGTGACGTGAGAATAGATCGCGTGATCGCTCTGCGCAGGAGTGTCGGAATAAAATTCCGTCCACTTACACACGGGGGAGATCACCGCCTGCATCCCGTAGCGCTCCAAGAGCGGATCGGCGAAGAGAACGTTATTATAATACCCATCGTCAAAGGTGAGCATAATGGGCTTCTCGGGCAACGGCGTGCCGTTGTCAACGTAATCGAGCAGATCCCGCATCACCACGGTGGTGTAGCCGCTCTCCTTGATCGTTTTCAGGTCGGCCTCGAGCTGGGCGGGGGTAATGATATATTGCCCCTGACGGGACACGTCGTCCAGCACCCCGTGATACATCACGATCGGCAGAAACGCCGTCCCCTCGTTCCTCTCCGACGATGCGGCAAGCGCCGCCTCGCGGCGGGAGAGCACCGTCTCCCCGATGCCGACCGCGACCAGCACCGCCACCACCGTACACAGCACGGCGTTTTGCCATTTATGCCACGAGATCAGTCGAAACATAGCCATCCCCTCCTCTATCCTATAGATAGCAAGGGGACAAGGCTTTTATTCGTCGGAGCCGTCCTCTAAGAGGGCGACCGCCTCGGTGTCGGCAAGGTTGGTGACGTTCGCGAGCTTGCGCTGGATCTGGCGGGTGCGCACGCCGACGAGCTTGTCCAGCTCGTCGCTCGCCTGCTCGAGGCGGTTCTGCGCCGCCTTGACCGCGCCGCCGAATTTCTCGAACTCGGTCTTGACCGCGCCGAGCACCTTCCACACCTCGCCCGCCCGCTTCTGGATCGCGAGGGTACGGAAGCCCATCTGCAGGCTGTTGAGCACCGCCGCCATCGTCGTCGGGCCCGCGATGTTGACGTGGTAATCCCGCTGCAGGACCTCCACCAGTCCGCGGCGCACCACCTCGGCGTACAAGCCCTCGATCGGCAGGAACATAATGCCGAAATCGGTGGTGTTGGGCGGGTCGATATACTTATCGCGAATATCCTTCGCGAAAGCGCGGATACGCGCGTCCAGCGCACTGCCGGCCGCCTTCACCGCGTCGGCATCCCCCGAATCATAGGCATCCAGCATCTGTGTGTAGGCGTCGACGGGAAATTTGGCGTCGATCGGCAGCCACACCGTGCCGTCGTCGTTGCCGGGGAGCTTGATCGCATATTCGACGTAATGCGTGCTGCCGGGACGGGTCTTGACGTTCGCCTCGTACTGCTCGGGCGAGAGGATCTGCTCGAGGATCGCCCCGAGCTGGAACTCGCCGAGCACGCCGCGGGTCTTGACATTGGACAGCACCTTCTTGAGGTCGCCGACGCCGCTCGCGAGGGTCTTCATCTCGCCGAGCCCCGCGTACACCTGCTCGAGCCGCTCGTTGACCAATTGGAAGGACTGGCTGATGCGGTCGTTGAGGGTCTTCTGCAGCTTTTCGTCCACCGTCTGCCGCATCTGCTCGAGCTGACGGGTATTCTCCTGCCGAATGGTGTCGAGCTGACCCGATACCGCGCGGCGGATGTTCTCAAGGCTCTCGGTCATCGCCTGATTGGCTTGTCCCTGCGCGGTGAGCAGCACCTGACTCATCGCCTGTACGCTCTGCGTGCTCTCCTGACGGCCCGCGCGTTGCTCGGCGAGCAGGGCGGTCTCCAGATGGCTGACCTTATCCTCCAGTGCTCTGAGCTGCGCGGAGTCGTCCTGCCGACGGCGCAGTGCCGCAAGCTGACACACCGCGACGATGAGCAGGCCGTTCGCCGCAAGTGCGAGACCGAGCAAAATATAATCCATCATATCCTCATCCCTTAAATCGTATCATCCTCGTCATTTGCCGCGGCGTTGAAGCGGCGCATCTCACCCTCGCTGTACTGGCGGGGGATGGTCGTCTTCTCTTCCTTTTCGATCGGGCGGGCATCGTCAAAGATGACCTCTTCCTTCTCCTCGGCGGTTTCCTCGACCTCGAGGTTGAGATCGCGGCGAAGCTGCTTGTCCGCCTCGGGATGCTCCTTATAATAGGGGTCGATGATGAGCTTCTGCACCAGCGGGAAGATAATGAACTGGATAAGCAGCGAACGGAAGGCCGGCAGGAACAGCGAGGCGATCAGGAGCACCAAAATGCCGATCTGCCAGCTGCCGAAGGCGATAAACAGCGCCGCCACGATCGCATACAGCGCGATGAGGATGACGGAGATGAGCAGATTCTGCTTAAGACCGACGATGGCGAACTTAAATGAGTTTAGATAGATGTTCTTGGTGGAGTATTTAAAGGTGACCACCAGCATCGGGATGTAATACTTCATCCACGTGAACACCATATAGCCGAACGCGGTCACGCCGATGACGAGATAGTCGAGGATGCCGAGGGTCATTGCCTGCATACCCGTCGTATCCACGCCGAGGATGCCCCACACGCCGGGGAACATCCCAAAGAAATAATAGCTCGCATTGAAGATGAGCAGCGCGATCACCACAAGGTTAATGATGCCGATCGGCAATGCCTGCCGCCAATTCTTTTTGATCGTTTCAAAGAAATCTTCTCTGACGAAGGCGTGCTTCTCCCGCGCGAAATTGCGCGTGATCTTGCACAGACCGACATCCGCGAGCCCGCGGGTGACAACAAGGATATTCGTCAGCAAAAACAGCAGGTTCGCGTAGAACAACTGCCAGAATTTTCGCCCGTAGATCTCAAAAAAAACGATCGGTGCGCGTTTTTTCGGCGCGTTTTTCTCGATGCCGGGGCCTTCCTTCTCATAATTGAACAATCCGAAAAAACCAGCCATTTGGGACTTCCTCTCTTTCCGCGGCGAGCGCCGCAACAATTACGCAACATCAGGGCAAAAAACGCCCGAATAACATCCGAAACAGGATATCCAACAAGCCGACGAACACTGCCGCCGACAAAAACAGCAAAAAGCGCAGGCAATACAGCCGAAAGCCCGCCCACAGTCCTCCGCAGGCCGCCGAGGGAAGCAGCTGGCGACTGAGCCGTGTCGACAGCCGCAGGCTCTCCACCGCCGCGGTCACCAGCACCGCGGCGCACAGCAGTCCGTGCGGCATCACGATGAGCGCCACCGCGGCGACACCCTGTCCGCCGAGACTGTAGTAATACGCCTCGGTCAGCCCGAGCCCCAAGCCGTAAAACAGCGGCACAAACAGAATGAACGGCGCACCGCAGGGCCAAAGCCCCAGCAAAAACAGCGTGCACAGCAGTGCGACTACGGACAGCACCGACCCCCATAGGGCGGCAAGCCCGCTGCGCCAGCCGTCGATGGCGGTCGACACCCGCAAAAGCCCCGCCCACTCCTCGGCGGGACGGGCGGCGACGACATACACCAGCACCCCGAACAGCACACCGAGCAAAAACAGCCCGACAAACGGGAACAGGCGGCGATTTTCCGCCATAAAGGCGGCCGCTTCCTTGCGGCGACGGGTGGTTGTCCGTTTCATACACATTCCTCCCTTTATGGGAGATATGTATGCGCTCGCCGCACAAAATAGAACGAAAAGCGGAGTAAGCACCGCCTACTCCGCCCCCGATCATACCGAACGATCCGCTTTAACGCTTACGCAAATTCACGCCGAGCACTCCGCCGATACCGCCCGACAGCACCAATGCCGCGAGCTTTACCACCGCGTTGCCGCCGCTGACTCCCTCATAACGGGCGACGCCCGCGAGCAGGATGAGCAGCCACAGAACGAGTCCGCAGACCGCCCCGAGCAACAGCCCTTTTTGCTTAGCGATCGCGGCGGCGGTCAGCCCCGCCAGAAACGCGCCGATCGCGGCGGCGATAATCGCGAGCGGTAATATCGCCGCACGCGGCACATCCACCGACTGAACGATCAGCGCCATCAGCATCAGCAGTGCGATACAGCCGATCAGGCCGACAGCCACGCCCACCAACACGGGACGCAACCAACGGTGAAAAAACGTAGGGGTTCGGTCATGCGCTCTCATGTGTATTCCTCCCTGCCTGTTCTATTCAAGAAATATGCTTCAGACGGGAGGATTATGCTCCTAGGTGACGATCAGATATCGTCATCATCATCGTCATCGTCGTCATCCACGGGGGTATCGTGCTTGGTCTCGACCGACTGGATCGCCCACTTCATAAACTGGAGCTTGGTGCGGTCGGCACCCGACTCGATGGTGATGGTGTCGTCCTTGATGCTGACAACGCGACCCTTGATGCCGCCGATGGTGGTCAGCTCGTCGCCGACGCGCAGGTTGTTGCGCATCTGCTGCTCTTCCTTCTGGCGCTTCTTCTGGGGACGGATCATCATAAAGTACATCAGCACCACGATGAGGATCAACGGCAGGAAGGACACGAGCATAGCACCGAGACCGCCCTGCTGAGCAGCGTCGCCCGCAGCGGCATCGGCAAGCAGGATAAGATTCGAAAGCAAATTCATCATTTTTTCCTCCAAAAATCAAAGTTATATCTATTATATAGGCAAATTGCAAAAAGTGCAAGCCAAACCTTGAGAATTTACAATTTATTTAGATACGCGTATCTAAACGGTTCGTATATTGACGGTAGAATTCCTCAAATCGTCCCTCGTCGAGGGCCTCGCGGATGCGCTCCATCAGCGTGTTGTAGAAATACAGGTTGTGCATCACCGTCAGGCGCATACCCAGCATCTCCCCTGCCTTGAGCAGGTGGCGGATATAGCCGCGGGAGAAGTTACGGCAGACGGGACAGTCGCACTCCTCGTCCAGCGGGCGGGGATCGTCGGCATATTTGTTGTTAATAAGGTTGCGGTGTCCCTGCCATGTGAAGATATGCCCGTGACGGGCGTTGCGCGAGGGCATCACGCAGTCGAAGAGGTCGACGCCGCGGTGCACCGCCTCGAGGATGTTCTCGGGCGTGCCGACGCCCATCAGATAGCGGATCTTATTCTTCGGCATATACGGCTCGACCGCCTCGATCATCTCGTACATCACCTCGGCAGGCTCGCCGACCGCGAGGCCCCCGATAGCGTAGCCGTCGAGGTCGAGCTCGGCGATCTCCTGCATATGACGGACGCGCAGATCGGCGTAGGTACAGCCCTGATTGATGCCGAAGAGCAGTTGTCGCGGGTTGACGGTGTCGGGCAGAGAATTGAGCCGCGCCATCTCGTCCTTGCACCGCTTAAGCCAGCGGGTGGTACGCTCGCAGGAAGCGGCGGAATAGTCGTATTTGGCGGGGTTTTCCACGCACTCGTCGAACGCCATCGCAATGGTCGAGCCGAGGTTCGACTGGATGCGCATACTCTCCTCGGGACCGATAAACAGCTTCTTGCCGTCGATGTGAGAGGAGAAATACACGCCCTCTTCCTTTATCTTGCGCAGACCCGCAAGCGAAAATACCTGAAATCCGCCGCTGTCGGTGAGGATCGGGCCGTCCCAGCCGGTGAACCTGTGCAGTCCCCCCATACGGCGCACGAGATCGTCGCCGGGGCGCACGTGCAGGTGGTAGGTGTTGCACAGCATCACCTGACAGTGCAGGTCTTTGAGATCAAACGCGGACACGCCGCCCTTGATCGCCGCGCCGGTCGCGACGTTCATAAACGCGGGGGTCTGCACCGTGCCGTGCGGCGTCTCGAACACGCCGCGGCGGGCATTCCCCTCGGTCTTGATGACGTTCATCATAGAAATATTCTCCTTTTACAGTATCGCCATACTATCCCCAAACGAGAAGAACCGATATTTCTCCTCGACGGCGTGGCGGTAGGCGGCCATCGTGTGCTCGTAGCCCGCGAAGGCGCTCACCAACATAATCAGCGTGCTCTCGGGCAGATGAAAATTGGTGATCAGCCCGTCCAGCACCTGAAATTTATAGCCTGGGTAGATGAAGATGCTCGTCCAGCCGTCGGCGGGCTCAACACGCCCGTTGGTCAGCCCGACGCTCTCCAGCGTGCGGCAGCTCGTCGTGCCGACCGCGATCACCCGCCCGCCCCGCTCGCGGGTGCGGTTGATGACCTGCGCCGTCTCAGCGGTCAGCTCGTAATGCTCGGCGTGCATCGTGTGATTTTCGATGTTATCCTCTTTGACGGGACGGAACGTCCCCAAGCCGACGTGCAGCGTCACGTAGGCGATGTCCACGCCCTTTGCACGGATCTTCTCGAGCAGCTCGGGAGTGAAATGCAGACCCGCCGTCGGTGCGGCGGCACTGCCCACCTCGCGGGAATACACCGTCTGGTAACGCTCGCCGTTTTCCAGTTTTTTCTTGATATACGGCGGCAGGGGCATCTGCCCGATGCGCTCCAACACGTGATAGAAATTCCCCTCGTAGGCGAATTTCACCAGTCGGTTGCCGCCCTCTAGCACGTCCAGTACCTCGGCGGTGAGCAGTCCGTCGCCAAATACGAGCGTGTCCCCCGGCTTCGCGCGGCGACCGGGGCCCGCAAGCGCTTCCCACGTGTCGTTGCCGTGCGGGGTGAGCAATAACAGCTCGACGTTCGCCCCCGTGGCGGCGCGCTTGCCGAGCAGGCGCGCGGGCAGCACGCGGCTGTCGTTGAGCACGAGGCAATCCCCCTCGCGCAGGTGATCGACGATATCATAGAAGTGCCGATCCGCCACCGCGCCGCTTGCGCGGTCCAGCGTCAGCAGACGCGACGCGTCCCGCGGCTCGATCGGCTCCTGCGCGATCAGCGCCTCGGGCAGATCGTAATAAAAATCCTGTCGTAACATTCCCTGTAAAACCCTGCTTTCTTTTGCGCCGTGTTATTGACAACGCCCTGTTATAAGTGGTAGAATAGGTGCGATGTAAGGTATATCCTTGTCATTATATACTATAAGCGGCATTTTTTCAACGGTTTTTTCCGATTTGGTGTGCTCCGCTTTGAAAGGAAGGTTAATCAATATGAAACAGTATCGTGTAGGTGTCGTCGGTTGCACCGGTATGGTCGGTCAGCGCTTTATGACACTGCTGGAGAACCATCCGTGGTTTACCGTCACCGCCCTCGCCGCCAGTCCCCGCTCCGCGGGCAAGACGTACGAGGAGGCGGTCGCGGGGCGCTGGGCGATGGACACCCCCATGCCCGAGGCGATGAAGAATATGACCGTGCTGGATGCTTCCGACGTGCAGGCGGTCGCCGCGCTGGTGGATTTCATCTTCTGCGCCGTCGATATGCCCAAGGCGGAGATCCGCGCGTTGGAAGAGGCGTACGCCAAGGCGGAGTGCCCCGTCGTCTCCAACAACAGCGCCCACCGCGGCACCCCCGACGTGCCGATGATCATCCCCGAGCTCAACTGGCAGCACGAGCAGATCATCGAGAGCCAGCGTCAGCGTCTGGGCACCAAGCGCGGCTTTATCGCGGTCAAGTCCAACTGCTCGCTGCAGAGCTATGTCCCCGCGCTGTTCCCGCTCGACGAGTTCGGCGTGAAGGAAGCGCTCGTGTGCACCTATCAGGCGATCTCGGGCGCGGGCAAGACCTTCGAGCGCTGGCCCGAGATGGTGGATAACGTCATCCCCTACATCGGCGGCGAAGAAGAAAAGTCCGAGCAGGAGCCGCTCAAGATCTGGGGCAAGATCGAAAACGGCGAGATCGTCCCCGCGACCAGCCCCGCCTTCACCGCGCAGTGCCTGCGCGTGCCCGTGACCAACGGTCACTTCGCCGCGGTGTTCGTCCGCTTTGAGAATAAGCCCACCAAGGAGCAAATCATCGAGAAGTGGAACAGCTTCTCCGGCCGTCCGCAGGAGCTGGAGCTCCCCTCTGCACCCAAGCAGTTCCTCAAGTATTTCGAGGAGGATAATATGCCGCAGACCAAGCTGCATCGCGACCTTGAGGGCGGTATGACCGTTTCCCTCGGCCGTCTGCGTGAGGACAGCCAGTACGACTATAAGTTCGTCGGTCTGTCCCACAACACCCTGCGCGGTGCTGCGGGCGGCGCCGTGCTGCTCGCCGAGCTGCTGTGCGCGGATAATTATATTTAATTGCGCATATCTTATTAAGAGCCACATAAGGTGACAAGAATAAGCCGAAACTGCGACCGATAAGGTCGTACGTTTTAAGAAGAGCGGATTTTTGTTCAACCTAGGCACAAAGCGCAGGGAATACTTTGTGTATTCCCGAGCATTTTAACGACGGGTGAGCGAAAATCCGCCTTTTTAAAACAGGTTCGGATTATTCGCGTTACCTTAATAATGAAAGGTGGCGTTTTGTATGAGTAAACAGGCTTTATTCACCGGTGCCGGTGTGGCACTCGTCACCCCGATGCTGCCCGACGGCAGCATCAATTACCAAAAGATCGAGGAGCTCGTCGACTGGCACATTGAGAGCGGCACCGATGCCATCATTATGTGCGGCACGACGGGCGAGGCACCCACCCTCAAGATGGCGGAGCATCTCGAAGCGATCAAGGTCGCGGTCGACCGCGCCGCAGGACGTCTGCCCATCATCGCGGGCACGGGTTCCAACGACACCGACCACTGCATCAACTCCTGCCGCGAGGCGAAGCGCCTCGGCGCGGACGGTCTGCTGCTGGTGTCGCCCTACTACAACAAGACCTCGCAGCGGGGGCTCATCGCCCACTACACCGCGGTCGCGGCGAGCGCCGATCTGCCGATGATCCTCTACAACGTGCCGTCCCGCACGGGGCTGAACATCGCGCCCGAAACGGTGGCGACGCTTGCGAAGGTGGATAACATCGTCGGCCTTAAACAGGCGAACGGCGACCTCTCATCGGTAGCGAAAATCGCCGCGCTATGCGACCTGCCGATCTACTCGGGCAACGACGACCAGATCGTGCCGATCCTGTCGCTCGGCGGCCTCGGCGTCATCTCGGTGCTGTCCAACGTCCTCCCGCGCGAGACCCACGACATCTGTCAGACGTGGTTTGACGGCAACGTCGAGGAGAGCAAGCGCTTGCAGCTGCACTATCTCGACCTCGCCAACGGGCTGTTCACCGACGTCAACCCCATCCCTGTGAAAGCGGCGATGAACTTAATGGGTATGAACGTCGGCGAGTGCCGTCTGCCGCTCTACCCGATGGAAGACAAAGCCCTCGCCGCGCTGGAAACCATCCTGCGCCGTCACGGACTGATAAAGGAGTAACAATTTATGCGTATTTTGCTTTGCGGCTGTCAGGGCCGTATGGGGCACGCGGTTGCCGACGCCGTCAAGGACGGCGCGGTCATCGCCGCGGGCGTGGACGCGGTGTGGAGCGAACGCGCCTTCCCCGTCTACGCCACCCCCGCCGATTGCACCGAAGCGGTGGACGTGGTCATCGACTTCTCCAACCCCGCCGCACTGGACGGCGTGCTCGCCTACGCCGTCGCGAACGGCGTGCCCGCGGTCATCTGCACGACGGGTCTGTCCGACGAGCAGGTTCACGCGGTGTTTGATGCCTCGCGGCGCGTGCCCGTCTTCTTCAGCGGCAATATGAGCCTCGGCATCGGCCTGCTCACCGCGCTGACCAAAAAGGCGGCGGCGGTGCTCGGCGAGGATTTTGACATTGAGATCCTTGAGATGCACCACAACCAGAAGCTCGATGCGCCGTCGGGCACCGCGATGATGCTCGCGGACGCGGCGAAGGCGGGGCTTTCCTACGAGCCCGAATATATCTACACCCGCCACGACCGCCGCGAAAAGCGCGGCGACAAGGAGATCGGCATCTCCGCCATCCGCGGCGGCAACATCATCGGCGAGCATCAGGTGATCTTCGCGGGCAAGGACGAGGTCATCAACCTCACCCACCGCGCGCAATCCCGCGCGCTGTTCGCCACGGGCGCGTTGCGCGCCGCCCGCTTCCTCATCGGCAAGCCCGCGGGCTTGTACAATATGGAGGATCTGATGGATGCCTAGGAGAATGAATAGACGTGTTCCTTTCTGTGTTATACTGACAACCGCTATATTCCTGTCGGGGTGCAACCGCACCCCGACTTCTTCCTCTTTTCCGGAGAGCTCCGTGCAATCATCCTTTTCCTCTACACTCACATCGACCACGGAAGCGCAGACCGCCGCAACCACGACGACAACCCTAACGACGGCAGAGGGCACGACGGTTACCACAACCGTCATCAAGCCCGTGAGCACGACCACGCAGACCTCCTCTGCCAAAACATCCGCCACGACTGCCTCTGCAACGTCCGCCACGACCACCCGACCACCCACAGCGGATCCCGATCGGGTAACGGTCAACGGTAAGGTGTACGCTGTCGGCGACACTTTTCAATACACCGTAAGGGTCAAGACCGCGGAAAACTACGGCAGAGTGAACATAGCCGTGCGGTACATCCAAAAAGGGCTGGAAATACCGAACGGCTTGCCCATCAAACAGCAACAAGCCGTGTCGAGCAACCTCGGCATCGGACTATTGGTCGGCCCCGAGGAATCGGCAAGTAAAAACGGTTTTACCGTAACCGCTAACAAGGGGCTCGGTTTAGATTCGTCTATTACCGGCTATGCGGGAATGGTGCGTTTTTATGAGACCACCAACTACGATTCCAACGCCCAAGCCTATCGGCCGATCGATTGCTCCAACGGCGCGACTCTGTATACGGTCACGCTGAAGATCACCAAGCCGGGCGAATATCTGGTGGATTGCTTTGAATATCCCTCAAAAAGCCGAACGGACTTGACCGTATGGGGCGAGATCACCGCATAAAGCTCTTCCCAACCACGCGATAGTCGCGTGGTTTTTATTTGCAAAAAGCAGCCGTGGCATCGCCACGGCTGCTTTTTCATCGCAATTTTTTCGGCTCATCAATGAACCCGAGAATATAATCCGCAGATACATTGTACAAACGGCAAAACTCCGTTAATATATCCGGATCGATTTTTCTTTTTTCGTTTTCATAACGAGAGATCGTTGTATGAGTCGTGTTCATTTTCTGCGCCACTTCCTCCAGTGTCATATCCACACTTTTCCGCGCGATGCGCAATCGTTGTCCGTACATTCTCTCGCCTCCTTATGTACCATTTTAGCACATTTTTACGGGGTATTATCTGCCGTTTTGGTACAATTGCCAATTGTGCCAAAACGGCAGATGTTGCTATACTATGATACAGCGCAAGGCTCTTGCCGCCAAGCAAACTGAGGTGATTATAAGGAAACTATAAAGAAGACATTGAACAGGTAGGCAGCCGTTTGGCTGCCGACCTGTTCTCTTATTTCGCTTGCAAATTGTCTACGATCTTCTTCATCACGGCCTGACAGATGCCCTTGGTGCTGGACACGTTCGGGTCATTGGCGCTCACCGCGATGGAATAGCCCTCACAGTAGTTGATCATCTCGCCCGTGATGCCGTACCAATAGGCGCGGTAACCGAGCGAGGTCTCCTTCTCGCCGCCCGACAGCTCCGCGATCATCGCGTCGTACAGCGGGATGGTGGTATTCTCCATACTCACCGACACGCTGCGCAGGCCGTCCGCCGAGGCATAGATCACCCACGTGCCCTCTTCATACGGGTCGGACGCGGTCACATCGATCCCCATAATCGTGCTGACCTCTGCCGCGGACAAGCAGTCAGTGATCGCGATATCCAGCGGCGGCGTGGTCTCGGGCAGGTAGTCACCCACCGAGAGATCGTCGCCGTCCTTGCCTTTATCGCCGCACGCCGCGAGGCTCAGCAGCATCAGCACCGCCAACAGTAGCGCCGGCCATTTATGCTTATTCATATCATTGCATCCTTTCCGAATTTTTGACGAAATTTGTTTTTACTCTTTTCTTTATCGCAAGTTTGTGGTATGATGTTGGATGTATCAAATAACAAAGGAGACACACCGCTATGTCGGATGTTTTTTCTGCCGGCGTACAGCCCGGCGGCCTGAATACCTCGCAGGAGATCAAGATCCTGCTGTGCTATATGCTGCACACCGTCAACTGCGCGATGCCGCGTGACGAGGTCACCGACATCATCGTCGGCGGCGGCATGGCAAACTATTTCGACACCGAGGACGCGATCGAGGAGCTGCTGCGCCTGCAGCATCTCGTCAGCGATGACGAGCGCAACATCGCCACCACCGTCACGGGCAGCCAGATCGGCGACTCGCTGTCGGTGCGCATCCCCTATACCCTGCGCGAGCGATCGGTCGCCGCCGCCCTGCAGCTGCTCAAGCGCAAGAAGATCGAGCAGGACAACAAGGTGGACATCCATCGCCTTGACGACGGCAGCTGTCAGGTGACCTGCACCGTGCTCGATCAGGGCAAGTCCCTGCTGTCCGTCGCCCTGCGCGTCGCGGACGAGCATCAGGCGGCGCAGATCAAGGAGAATTTCCTCACCGATCCGTCCTTCCTCTACCGCTCGAACCTCGCCGTGCTGACCGGCGACGCGAGCCTGCGCCGCGCAGGCACCCAACTCGTTATCAAGCTGTAACCGTATTATAGCATATCTTCGTCAGAATTGCCACCATAAATTTCGAAGGAGTCCTCCCTATGCGTATGCGCCGTAAAAAGAACCTCGACAGTCGGATGGAGATCTGCGCCGAGCGTGTCACCAACATCCTCGTCAAGGATCGCCGCTTTGACGCGACCGACGACGACACCCTGCTCGACTATGCCGCCATCTTCGGCAACGACCACCCCGTGCATCTCGAGATCGGGTGCGGTAAGGGCGGCTTCATCTGCGAGATCGCCGCGCGGCATCCCGAGGTCAATTTCCTCGCGGTGGAGAAATACGGCAACGTCCTCGTCACCGCCGTCGAGCGCGCCCGCGCGATGGGGCTTGACAACATCTGGTTTCTGTGGGGGGATGCGGAATATCTGCCGCGCTTCATCCCGGCGGGGAGCATCGGGGCGCTGTATCTCAATTTCTCCACCCCGTTCCCCAAGGCACGCAGTGCGGTGCATCGCCTGACCCACGGGCATTTCCTCACGATGTATCGCGGACTGCTCACCGCCGACGCGCACGTGGTGCAGAAGACCGATGACCGCGGTTTTTTCCAGTTCTCGCTTGAGCAGTTCTCGCAGTGCGGCTACACCCTGCAGCGGGTGTCGCTCAACCTGCACGCCGACGACTACCCCGACAACATCGTCACCGAATACGAGCGCAAGTTTATGGAGCAGGGATTACCGATCTATCGGTTAGAGGCAACGGTGTGAGCACAAAGCACCCACCGAGTCCAAGCAAAGACTCCCTACTGCATAACCGCAAATTCTGTTGTAGGGGTTAGAGCTTGCCAGCCATCCGCACACAACAAAAGCCGCCCACCGATTGGTGAGCGGCTGTTTGTTGACAATGATTAGTTCTCGCCCTTCATGGCAGCAAAGCACTCGCTGCAGTACACGGGACGATCCTCGCGGGGCTTGAAAGGAACCTTGCATTCCTTGCCGCAGTTGGCGCAAACAGCGTCATGCATCTCGCGCTCGGGGCGACCGGCATTCTTGCGGGCGTCACGGCAGGCCTTGCAGCGCTGGGGCTCGTTAACGAAACCCTTCTCGGCATAGAACTCCTGCTCGCCGGCGGTGAAGATGAATTCGCTACCGCACTCTTTGCACACTAAAGTCTTGTCTTCGTACATGGGATTTTACCTCGCTTTGAAATAGGATAATATTTGCCCTGCGGCGGACTTCCGCCGCACGCCTTGTCATAACGCTGGGCTTAAGTTCCACGGGCATATATTGCAAACGGCCTCATGCCGATGTTGCCTTGATTATCTCACCTTACTGCTCTGCGGTCATCTTACGCCGCAGTCGCTGGACGGCGTTGTCCACCGCCTTTTTGCTCACGCCGAGTCGCGCGGCGATCTCCTCGTAAGAAAGATCGGTCAGCCGCGCGAGCAGCACCCGATATTCGAGATCGGTGAGCCGCTGCCGCAGCTGCTCCTGCAGGCGGGTGAGGGCTTCCTGCTCGAGCATCCGACGGGCGGGATCGCTGTCCGTGTCGACGGGCAGGTCGCTGTCCCCCTCGAAGGGCTGCTCGGTGCGGATACGCGCGCCGTGCCGTCTGGCAACCGAGGTGAGTCGGTTGCGGATGCAGGTCGTCGCGTAGGTGGTGAAGGCCGCGCCGCCGTCGGGGCGGTAGGTGCGCACTGCGGCAAGCAGCCCCAGCGACGCCTCCTGCTCGAGATCGTCGGCATCAAGACCGAGCGACTCAAAGCTCTGCACGGCTGAACGGATGATGGGGGCCATACGATCGGCGACGGCGGCGAAAGCCTCCTCGTCTCCGCGCGCGGCCTGTTCGATGGGCAACAGCTCGTTTTTCTTATCCAAGCCATCACCTCACGGACATCATCGCGTACTAAATCACCATACAAATTATAGTCTAGCCGAAAAAGTTTCGGTTGTCAACCACTTTTTTGAAAAAATTCTAAAAAACCGTGAAAAAAATTAAAATTTACCTTGAATTTTTTGACAAAACACCAAAAACTTTCCACATTTTTCGCCATCCCCCCTCACACAATGCAAAAAAGCGGCGTTTTTTCACACCTTTTTGATTGACATTTCCTTTATTTCATATTAAAATAGTGCACATATATTTCCTAACGGGGAAATGGGAGGGTCTGACAATGAAAAATACCGAAAAAACGATGGAAAAGATCGTCACGCTGTGCAAGGGCCGCGGCTTCATCTTCGCGGGCTCCGAGATCTACGGCGGACTTGCCAACACCTGGGACTACGGCCCGCTCGGTGTGGAGCTGAAGAACAACGTCAAAAAGGCGTGGTGGAAGAAGTTCGTGCAGGAGAATCCCTATAACGTGGGGCTTGATGCCGCCATCCTGATGAACCCCCAGACCTGGGTGGCGAGCGGCCACGTGGGTGGCTTTTCCGATCCGCTGATGGACTGCAAGGAGTGTAAGGAGCGCTTCCGCGCCGACAAGGTCATCGAGGACTGGTGCGCTGAGAACGGTGTCACCCTGCCCAAGCCCGTCGACGCGCTGTCGCAGGCGGAGATGAAGGAATTTGTCGAGGAGCACAACATCCCCTGCCCGACCTGCGGCAAGCACAACTGGACCGACATCCGTCAGTTTAACCTGATGTTCAAGACCTTCCAGGGCGTGACCGAGGACGCGAAGAACACCGTTTATCTGCGCCCCGAGACCGCGCAGGGCATCTTCGTCAACTTCCAGAACGTCCAGCGCTCCACCCGCCGCAAGCTGCCCTTCGGCGTCTGTCAGGTGGGTAAATCCTTCCGCAACGAGATCACCCCCGGTAACTTCACCTTCCGCACCCGCGAGTTCGAGCAGATGGAGCTGGAGTTCTTCTGCCAGCCCGGCACCGAGCTTGAGTGGTTCAAGTATTGGAAGGACTTCTGCCATCAGTGGCTGCTCGGCCTCGGTATGAAGGACGAGAAC
>JAZSHK010000140.1:0-5795 GCA_045533185.1 Acutalibacteraceae bacterium
TTAAATGAATATGATTCGGCATAATGACATATTTCTCAATACGGGACTCGGAACACAAATATTTCTCTGCGATTTTTCCGTATGGCGTTAATACCACGTGCGGGGCGATGTGGGCATCGCCCCCTACAATATCACACAGGATTTTCGCCTTGTTTTTGGTACATATCGTAACAAAATATTTCCCCGCAGTGCTGTAATCGTAGTCGGTTAATCGATTTTGTTTTCGTTTCGGCAGGTCCATTTGACATCACCACACATAGTATAGCATAAATACCATACAGGCACAACCGAACGAGCCCCTTTTCTTGACATTCCGTAATGCGTTTGATACAATAAACTCACGAAAGGAGTGACCGTGATGGATGCAGTACCGTATATTGTGTTATGGGCGCTGACGGCCGCTTTCGCGCTTGTCAGCGTGTGGCTGTATCGCCAAAATCGCCCTGCCCTCTGTGCCGTAACGGCGGCGTTGCCGACCGTGGGCACGGCTGTGCTATTGTCTGTCTTGCTGCACGACCTTAACCTGCCGCACAGCGACGGCATCCCCGTTACCGCCGTGATGCGGTGGTTTATGCTCGACGACAACCCCACTCTGCACGAGGCGCGCGCCATCCCCAACGCCGTTGCTCTGCTCGTTATCGCCGCGGTATTCTGCGCGATAATGCTCTTGCGTATTAGCACTAAAAAGCGGTAAATTTTCTTGCAAATACCCCTTGACAAATAAAATCCGATGTTTTATAATGAGAGAAATTCTTTTTCAAATGCGTTGATGGAGAACGTTTCGTTCACAGACCGTTTCAGAGAGCCGCCGTTGCTGGGAGGGCGGTACGGTCGGAGCAGAAATTCTGGCTCCTGAGCAGAGCCGCCCAAAGGGACCCCCAAGTAGGCGACTACGGCTTGCCCCGTTACCAAGGCAGAGAGCTTGTTGGAGCTCTTTTGAGCAGACCGTATAGTATACGGTAATCAGGGTGGTACCGCGGAATTGATTTTTCGTCCCTGAGGTCATCAACGTGGCCTCAGGGCTTTTTTATGTCCTATGCCACACTCTTAATAAAAGGAGTCGATCGTTATGAACCGCATCCAAATCGCCGACACCACGCTTTGCCCGCAGGGCAACACCTACAGCTTCAAGGAGAAGCTGGAGATCGCCCGTCAGCTGGAGAAGCTACACGTCGATATCATCGAGCTGCCCGAGATCACCGGCGGCAAGACCGATACGCTGCTGGTACGCACCATCAGCGCCTTCGTCAAGGACAGCATTCTGTCGGTGGCGGCGGGCAGTACCGCGCAGAGCATCGAGGACGCCGCCGCGGCGCTGGGTAACGCCAAAAACGCGCGCATCCGCATCGAGCTGCCGCTGTCCCCTGTCGGGATGGAATACACCGCGCACAAAAAGCCCGCCGCGATGCTCGAGTGGATCACCAAGGCGGTCAGCACCGCGGCTGAGAAGTGCGCCGACGTCGAATTCTGCGCCGTGGACGCCACCCGCGCCGATGCGGATTACCTCAAAAAAGCGATCGCCGCCGCCGTCGACGCGGGCGCGAACACCGTCAGCGTGTGCGACAGCACGGGCGAGATGCTGCCCGATGACTTCGCCGCCTTTGCCGCTAATGTGATGGAGAATGTGAGCGTCCCCGTCGCGGTCAAGTGCGATAACAAGAACGGGCTCGCCGCGGCGCAGGCGATCCTCGCGGTGCGTCGCGGTGTCGCCTGCGTCAAGACCGACGTGCAGGGCATCACCGTGCCGCTCGAGAGCTTTGCCACGATGGTGAAGAACTGCGGCAACACCTACGGCTTTGACAGCCGCATCCGCTACACCCAACTGCACCGCATCATTAAGCAGATCAACTGGGTCACCGACAACGCCAAGGGCGGCCCCGCCGCCCTCGCGGTGGCGGGGGTCGACGAGGCGGGCATCCATCTGGACGCCAAGGACGACAAGGACGCCGTCATCACCGCCGCCGCCAAGCTCGGCTACGATCTCTCCGATGAGGACCAGCAGAAGGTCTACGAGGAATTCCTGCGCGTCGCGGAGAAGAAGAACGTCGGCGCGAAGGAGCTCGACGCCATCATCGCGAGCGTCGCACTGCAGGTGCCTGCCACCTACAAGCTGGAAAACTACGTCATCAACACGGGCAACGTGCTCGCCGCGAGCGCGCAGATCTCCCTCATTCGCGAGGATAAGGTACTGCAGGGCATCGGCACGGGCGACGGCCCGATCGATGCGGCGTTCCGCACCATCGAGCAGATCATCGGTCAGCACTTCGAGGTCGACGACTTCCAGATCCAGTCGGTGACCGAGGGCCGCGGGGCGATGGGCAGTGCGCTCGTCAAGCTGCGCTCAAACGGCAAGCTCTATTCCGGTAACGGCATCTCCACCGACATCATCGGCGCGAGCATCCGCGCGTATTTGAGCGCGGTCAACAAGATCGTCTACGAGGAGGCGTAACCCTGATGAAATTCTCATTCTCAACAAAGGGCTGGCACGACAGCACCTTTGAGGATTTTTGCGATATTGCGCAGGATCTGCACTTCGAGGGCATCGAGCTGCACAACATCCACAACCGCCTGTTCACCGACAAGAACGGCGCGTTCCACGACTATGCCGCGGCGGCGACCCTGCGCCGTCTGTATGAAAAAAAGCTGCAGCTTCCCTGCATCGACGCTATCGGCGACATCGCCGATCCCGCTACGCAGGACGACTGCATCGCGGAGATCCGTCAATGTTTGGAGATCGCGCGTAATCTGAAGATTCCTGCCGTGCGCGTGCGCGCCGAGGCGAAGGACGACGAGAGCGGGGCGGTGGAGACCGTCTATACTCTGCTTGCGGCACTGCTGCCCGAAGCCGAGGAGGCGGGCGTGTCCCTTTTGATCGAGACCGCGGGCTTATTCTGCAACACGAAGAAGCTGCGCGACCTGCTCGACCGCTTTGCCTGCGATAACCTCGCGGCGCTGTGGAATATGGCGGCGGCGTTCCTCGGTGCAGGGGAAGACCCCGACGATATTATTAAAAACCTCGGCATCTACGTGCGCCACGTGCACCTGAACGACGCGACCAAGGAGGGCGACAAGGTTACCTACTGCCTGCTCGGTGAGGGCGATCTGCCCATCGCGGATATGATGCTCGCCCTGCGCTCGGTCAACTACGACGGCTTCATCTCCCTCGTGTGGAACCCCGCGTGGTGCGAGGAGCTGGACGATATGGAGATCATCTTCGCCCAATTTGTCAGCTTTATGAAACAGTTCGGCGACACCTCGCGCAACGAGAAAGCACTCTACTACAACCGCGCCCACACGGGCAAATACGTTTGGGAGAAGGATCGCCTCATTGACGCGACCTTCTCGCAGGTGCTCGACCGTATGGTGGAGGAGTTCCCCGACCAGTACGCGTTCAAATACACCACCCTCGACTACACCCGCACCTACAGCGAATTTCGCGACGACGTCGACGAGTTCGCCCGCGTGCTCATCGCGCTCGGGGTCAAAGCAGGCTCCCACGTCGCGGTGTGGTGCTCCAACGTGCCGCAATGGTACATCGCCTTCTGGGCAACGGTCAAGCTCGGCGCGGTACTGGTGACCGTCAACACCGCCTACAAAATTCACGAGGTGGAATACCTCTTACGCCAGTCCGACACCCACACCCTCATCATCACCGAGGGCGCAAAGGACTGCCACTACGGGCAGATCATCGCGGAATTGTGCCCCGAGCTTGCCACCCTCAAGGCAGGCAAGCCCCTGCACACCCGCCGACTGCCCTTCCTGCGCAACGTCATCACCGTCGGCTTCCGCCAGAAGGGCTGTCTCGAATGGAACGAGAGCCTCGCGCTCGCCGAGCAGGTGCCGATCGAGGAAGTGTGGCGGTTGGCCGCCGCCGTCAACAAGGACGACGTGTGCAATATGCAGTACACCTCGGGCACGACCGGCTTCCCCAAGGGCGTGATGCTCACCCACTACAATGTCGTCAACAACGGTAAATACATCGGCGACCATATGGATCTGTCCACCGCGGACCGTATGATGATCCAGGTGCCGATGTTCCATTGCTTCGGCATGGTGCTGTCGATGACCGCGTCGATGACCCACGGCACAACGATGCTCCCCCTGCCCTATTTCTCTCCGAAGCCCGCGCTCGCCTGCATCCACAACGAGCACATCACCGCCTTCAACGGCGTGCCGACGATGTTCATCGCGATGATGCAGCACGAG
This sequence comes from Acutalibacteraceae bacterium, assembly GCA_045533185.1. Lineage (GTDB taxonomy): Bacteria > Bacillota > Clostridia > Oscillospirales > Acutalibacteraceae > UBA5905. Next base: position 4,207 of record JAZSHK010000140.1, read on the forward strand.
GACTTTGAAAAGACCGACTTCTCCTATATGCGCATCGGCATTATGGCGGGCGCCAACTGCCCTGCAGACCTGATGAAGCAGGCGGCAAACGGCCGTATGCAGATGAAGGAGATCGTGTCGGTCTACGGACAGACCGAGGCGTCCCCCGGCTGTACGATGAGCAGTTATTACGACTCGCTCGAGGTGCGTACCGAGACCGTCGGCAGCGCGTTCGCCAACGTCGAGTGCAAGATCGTCGACCCCGAAACGGGCGAGGACTGCCCCGACGGCGTCAACGGCGAGTTTGTCGCGCGCGGCTACAACATTATGAAGGGCTACTACAAGATGCCGAAAGCCACCGCCGCCGCCATCGACGCGCAGGGCTGGCTGCACACGGGTGACCTTGCCTGCCGCACCCCCGAGGGCAACTACAACATTACGGGTCGACTCAAGGATATGATCATCCGCGGCGGCGAGAACATCTACCCCAAGGAGATCGAGGAATTCATCTACACCTGCCCGAAGGTGCGCGACGTACAGGTCATCGGTGTCCCCGACGAGAAATACGGCGAAGAAATTATGGCCTGCATCATCCTCAAAGAGGGCGAGACCATGACCGAGCAGGAGATGAAGGACTTTGTCGCGGCGAGTATGGCGCGGCATAAGGTGCCCCGTTACATCGACTTTGTCGACAGCTTCCCGATGAACGCCGCGGGCAAGATCCTCAAGTACAAGATGCGCGAGGCGGCGGAGGAAAAGATCAAGGCGATGAAGGTGAACGGCTGATGGTGCACAACTACCGCGTTATCGACGCTCACTGTCACATCTACCCGCCGCGCATCGCCGCAGCGGCGGTGCGCGGAACTGACCGTTTCTACGACTTACACTCCGTCTACGACGGCACGACCGCCGACCTGCTGGCGCGGGGCGCGGCGGCGGGCTTTGACCGCTTCATCGTGCAGTCGGTCGCGACCACCCCGCATCAGGTAAAGAGCATCAACGAGTTCATCGCCGCCGAGGTTAACGCCGGCGACGGGCGGATGACGGGGCTCGGCACACTGCACCCCGATAGCCGCGATATGGCAGGAGATATTGCGCACCTATGCGAATTGGGTCTGCACGGTGTCAAGCTCCACCCCGATATTCAGGAGTTCAAAATTGATGACTATCGTTGTCTGAAGATCTACGAGCTGTGCGAGCGCGAGGGGTTGCCCATCCTACTGCACACAGGGGACAGCCGCTTTGACTATTCCAACCCCAACCGCCTTCTGCCCGTGATGCAGATCTACTCGGGGCTGACCGTCATCGGAGCACATCTCGGCGGCTGGTCGGTGTGGGACGAGGCGGTAGAAAAGCTCGCAGGTCTGCCGAACCTCTACGTCGACACCTGCTCGTGCTTTGCCTTTATGGATCGGCAGAAGGTCCGCGACATCATCCTCGCCTACGGCACCGACCGCGTGCTGTTCGGCACCGACTACCCGATGTGGCCGATGGAGGACGAGGTCGAAGCGCTGCTCAGCCTGCGGCTGAGCGAGGAAGATAACCGCAAGATCCTCGCCGAAAACGCTGAAAAGGTATTTGGACTATAACAAAGAACACCGCTGTTGCCT
>JAZSHK010000039.1:0-32274 GCA_045533185.1 Acutalibacteraceae bacterium
TCTCCCATCCCGAGGATACGGGAAGCCATACGGACGGGGTGGAACACCTCCAGGTCCTCCAGCTTTTCGCCCGAGCCGGCGAACTTGATCGGCTTGCCTGTCACGGCACGCACGCTCAGCGCCGCACCGCCGCGGGTGTCGCCGTCGAGCTTGGTCAGGATGACACCGGTGATGCCGAGCGCCTCGTCGAACGAGGACGCCACGTTGACCGCGTCCTGACCCGTCATCGCGTCCACGACCAGCAGGATCTCTGCAGGCTCGCAATGAGCGCGGATGTCTTTCAGCTCCGCCATCAGCTGCTCGTCAATGTGCAGACGACCGGCGGTATCGAGGATCACGTAGTCGTTGCCGTGATCCTTCGCGTGGGCGATGGCCGCCTTGGCGATCTTCACGGGATTTTCGGTGCCCATCTCGAAGACGGGGACCCCCGCCTTTTCGCCGACGACCTTTAACTGGTCGATAGCGGCGGGACGGTAGATGTCGCAGGCGACCAGCATCGGTCGGCGGCCCTGCGATTTAAGCATCTTCGCGAGCTTGGCGCTGTGGGTGGTCTTACCCGAGCCCTGCAGACCGCACATCAGAATGACGCAGGGGGGACGGTTGGCTCGCGCCAGCCCCGCCGCCTCGCCGCCCATCAGGTCGGTGAGCTGCTCCCTGACGATCTTGATGACCATCTGCGCGGGAGTGAGGCTCTCCATCACCTTTGCGCCGACCGCCGCCTCCACCACACGGGTAGTGAAGTCCTTGGCGACCTTATAGTTGACGTCCGCCTCGAGCAGGGCCAAACGAACCTCCCGCATCGCTTCTTTGACATCCGCCTCGCTCAATTTGCCTTTGTTGCGCAGCTTCTTAAACGACGCGGCCAGCTTTTCGCTGAGTCCTTCAAATGCCATCGGGGGGTCACCTGCCTTTCTCGGGGTCGAAAATCACGGGGTTATTCTTCTCTCTGCAGCTTCTCCGCCAGCTCGATGATGCGCTCAGAGCACTCGCCGATCTCGCGGGGTGCACCGGGGAAAAAGCTGTGCAGGCGGATGATCTGCGCCGCCTCGACGATCTGACGTGCATCCTCCGCCATCGCGGCAAACCGCTTGGAAAGACCGAGCTTCTCCTCCATCTCGAGCATCTGTGCCTCGGCGCGCTTGATGGAATCCCGCACGCCCTGGCGGGTGATGCCCTCGTTCTCGGCGATCTCAGCCAGGGACAGATCATCATTATAGTAATAATCCACCATATCACGCTGCTTTTGAGTCAGCATATCGCCGTAGAAGTCCAGTAACAGGGAAATCTCCAGATTTTTACCCACGACCTATCCCTCCGTTTCGTTAAGGTGATGCGAATAATCCAAATCCGTTTTAAAAAGGCGGATTTTCGCTCACCCATCGTTAAAATACTCGCCAATGCGCCAGCATCGGCTGCATTTTATGCTTTGATTGACCAAAATCCGCTCTTTTTAAAATCTTCGACCTCAAAGGGGGCAGATTTTGAGGGGTTTTTGTTCTTCTTTTCTGCCGATTGGCCGGCGCCAATCAAAGAAAAAAGGGCAAAAAGCACCGAAAGCTACCCCTTTGAGGCGGGTTCGGATCATTTGCATCACCTTATAGTGTAAAGCAAATCGCTTTACGGGCATTATACCGCATTTCACGCGGTTTGTCAAGAGGTTTTTTACGGATTGTATAAGTTTTTATCCGCATAGAAACCGACGCAGGGGGGCAAATTCCCCCCGGCCGGCCCTACCCATTATACAACAGCTTGCGTCAACCGTTGACGCTGCCGATATTGATCCACATCGCAGCACGGACACCGAGATAATCGCCGACCGCTTTGCCGTCGCAGATCTCGCCCCGCTCATTGACATAGCAGAACTCGCCCGCCGCTTCTCCCTCGGTGCGCAGCCACCAACCGTCGCCGAGCTGTCGGTCGCTGTCGGTGGAGAAATACTGCTTCGCCTCCTCAACAGAGAGCAGGAACAGGGCATCCGTCGCGCGCGCGTTATGGCGGTCGGTGTGAACCGTCTCGACCAGATCGGCCACCCGCGATTCGCTCAGCGCCGTGCTTGCCAGCGTTCGGTGCAAATAGCCTCTCATCAGGCTGGCACCCCAAGAGCCCTCAGCGTGCTCGTCGGCATCCTCCATCACGTACGGCAGGCGTCTGGTCGCGTATTCGATCGCGCCCTCGCCCTCGATGCGGCCGATGCCCATCATCCCGAGGCTCTCCTTGCTGATGACCAGCACACGATCCGCCTGCTTTTCCAGAACGATCCATTCAATACCGCCAGTTCTTCCGTGAGTTTTCTCATCGTACGTGCCGAAGAGGACGGTGTCCCCCACTTCCGCCTTTGCCGCCAACAGAAGCTCGACTCGCTCGAGCCGCTTTTGGCTGTCCTTGTAATCCTCGAGCTGCGCAAACGCGGTGTACGCTTGCTTATACTTTTGCTCGGCAAGCAGCTCGGTCGCCTGCGTATATTGCTTGGCAGGGATCACGCAATCCGCGATATAGAAATACACGCCAAGCCCGAGATAAAACGCCAGCCAAAGCGCGATGACCACGATCGGCACGGCACGGGCAAATTTCCCCTCCGTCATCGGCTTTTCCGTGTTCTCAAGGTCGTTTTTGTTGCACTTCAAAATGATCCCTCCCAAGGTAATCACAGCATTAACCAGTGACATTCTAACACAAAAATCGCCAGGATGCAATATCTTGGCGATTTTTCGTATGTTTTATTTCGCGCGGGCAAAAATCTCGTCGCGGGAGGGAATGGACGAGATACCGCCGTGCTTTTCGGTGGACAGCCCCGCCGCCGTGCAGGCGAGCCGCACGATGGAGCGCAGCTCCTCCTCGCCGAGCTCGTCGGGAGCCTTACCGCTCTCAAGCACACCCCAAACGGCACTGCCGCCGAAGATGTCGCCTGCGCCCGTCGTGTCCACGACCTTGGCACCCGCGAGAGAAGGCACGTGCCCGCTCGCGTTCGCGTTCTTAAAGAAACAGCCGTCCGCGCCGCAGGTGACGAACACCAGCTTGACACCAAAGTTTTCAAGGATGTGCGCCGCGCCCTCTTCGACCGACAGGCCGAACAGGAACTCCACCTCATTGTCGCTGATCTTCACGACATCCGCCTGCCCGAGACCCCACAAAAGCTGCTCCTTTGCCTCGTCGAGGCTCTTCCACAGCGGGGGACGTAAATTCGGGTCGTAGGTGATGAGCTTTCCGTGTGCGCGGGCATATTCCACCGCTTTAACGGTGGCGGTGCGCGCAGGCTCGTCGGTCAGCGACAGCGTACCGAAATGGAATATCTTCGCCTCGTCGATGAGGGATAGGTCCAGCTCGTCAAACGTCATCGCCATATCCGCACCCGGCTTGCGTGCGAAGGAAAATTCGCGGTTACCGGTGTCATCCAGCGTCACGAACGCCAGCGTGGTGAACACGTCGTCTGCGACGATCAGCCCGCGCGTGTCAATGCCCGCCTTTTTCAGCGTGCCGATCAGCGCGTGACCGAAGGTGTCCGCACCGACCTTGCCGAGCAGGGCGGTCTTGGCACCGAGCTTCGTCAGCGCCGCAAGAAAGTTCGCAGGGGCACCGCCGGGATGCGCCGCCATCGTCGGATAGCCGTCCGCGTCCACGCTCTGACAGGTAAAATCAATCAGCAGTTCACCCAACGCTACAACATCGATCATTTTTTCGCCCTCCATCATTTCGCCGCGGGATACTCGTTGCACAGCAGGCGATACGGCTCCTCGTCTTCCTCAATGGTCGGGAAGCGACCGACAGGGGGATTGAAGCGGTTGTCGGTGTTATCATCGTTGCACTGGCTGACCTCGCCGAGCAGCTCGGGGCCCGTACCCTCCTCCACCGCGAAATCGTGGTAGAGATACTGCTGCACGTGGATGCTCTCACCGGGAGTCAGGCGGATCTGTGTGCCTGCGGGCACGGTGTAGGTGCGCCCATCGGTGTGCACCGTGACATCCGACTCGTAGTCGATCTCCTCGTCGGGCAGGCTGTTGTACACACGGATAAGCACGTTGCCGCCGCCGCGGTTGATGATATCCTCGGTCTTATACCAGTGGAAGTGGTTGGGGGCGTACTGTCCCTCTTTTAAGTACAGCAGCTTTTCCGCATACACCTTCGGGTATTTGTCCTCCATCGCACGGTTACCGTTGCGGATGGTGATAAGCGAGAAGCCGAACTTGTCGAAATCGCCTTTGCCGTAGTCGGTGATGTCCCAGCCGAGCATACAGTCACGCACCTCGTCGTATTCGTGCCCGATGGACTGCCACTCGGCAGGGGTGAAATGGCAGAAGGGCGGCAGGTAGCAACAGTGCTTTTCGCACATCGCTTCCAGTTCCTTTAACGCCTTGTTGATCTCCGAACGTTTCATAAAACCACCTCTATGATAATAATTACATACCGTGTAAAAACCGCTCCACGACCAGCGCGCGGAATTCGGGCGACAGGCTGGCGAAATACGCCGTAAAGCCGGTCACGCGCACCACCAGATCGGGGTACAGATCGGGGTCTTCGTTTGCACGCATCAGCTTATCCGCATCGAGGATGTTGATGTTGATGAGCGTACCGCCCTGCGCAAAATGCGAGAGGACGAAGTTTGTTATCAGCTCCACGCCCCGCTCGTCGTCGGCAAGCTGCGGATCAAACTCGATCTGCAGGGGTGCCGTGTTGCCGTAGCCGCACTGCACCGAGGCGATGCCGTTCGACTGGGCCGTCGCCGCACCGTCGATGCGGAAGTGCGGGTTGGGGTTGGCTCCGTGGGAGACGGGCTCACCTGCGCGGCGACCGTTGGGCGTGGCGGCGACCGCCGCGCCGTACTCGATGGTGCGCGCCCACGAGAACCAGCCGGGGACAAGCTGTCTGCCCTCAGGCATCGCCTGCCCGCGGATGGCGGCGACCCAACTGTCGGTGAGCTTCTTTGCCCATTCATCCGACACCGTGCCGCCCTGACAGTATTTCGGCGACGAGTTCAGCATCAGCCGCACCCGCTCGCCCGCGACACCGTCAAAATCGTTGTCGCGGTTCTCGTACAGCTCCTCCCACGTGAGGCGTCCCTCCTCGACGATGCGGGTCTGCATTGCGCCGAAGGAGTCCGCCACCACCGCGAGTCCCACGCCGTCGATGCCGACGGTGTAAAGCTCCGCACACTGGGAGATGTCGAGTCCCTTCTCGATGGTGTTCTTCATCATCAGGTTCATAATCAGCTCGGGGGTGACCTCCGCCTGATGGTCGATATGCAGGTTGATGCCCGCCGCAGTGACCTCCACCGCCTTTTTGAGGTGCTCGTTGTAGTAGCCAAACAGCTTATCGAGCGACTTGTCGGGATCGTTCTTCATATCCGCGAGCGCCTGCTCGAGCACCTTGGCGATGTTGATCTTGACCGTGTCGTTCATCGGGAATTCGATGCCGGGCACGCACATCCAGTTGCATCCGACCGCGATGCGTTGCCGCGCGATCGTCTTGGTGACGCCCGCGTTTTTCATATAACCCTCGGCAAGCGTCTTATCGCAACAAAAACGCGGCCACGCGTTTTTGTTCTTGAGTAAATAATACACCGCTTTTTTCAAAAAGTCAATATCGCAATTCTCGTGCACACGCACGGTGAGGTTGGCGGAGATATTGATGCTGTCCGCCGCCTCGAGAATGAGGTAGGACAGGTGATTGGTGATGTCGCGATCCTCGTCGTCAACACCGCTGATCTGATAATAGTGCGGATCGATGAGCAGCAGGTTCGCGATGAGGAACTTGATGTCATCGTCGTCTGCGATGCCGCTTTTGATATCGTGCTCGTAATACGGCAGCAGGACGGTGTCCAGCTGGAAGCCGGCGCCGTCACGGGTGTACACACGGGATGCGCAGTTAAAATACGCGATCCACTGGCACGCCTCGCGGAAGGTGCTCGGCACGCCCGTGCGGATGGCCTTGTTCGCCGCGAGCATCCCACGCAGATTGTCTGCGATCTCGGGGCGACGCTCGGTCGCAAGCTGCCGCTCGATCTCAGCAATATGGCGGTCAATAAAGCGGATGATCGCGCGCACGCATTTCTCCTCCGCATCGTAAAACGCCGCCTTGTCGGGGTTGACCGTGCGGTAATGCGCGATCTTCTCGAGCAGCCCGCCGAAACCGAGCGCAAGCCCGATGGTGTAGTCGCACGCGAGGTGCGCATCGCCGTCGATACCCGTCTGAATGTTGTATTTCTTCTGCAAGGGCTTGAGGTGATCGTAGGGAAAACGCTTTTCGTCCCAACGCTTGCTCCACTGGGCGGTCACACCCGACAGATCCTCATCCTTGAGCTGTTTCTTGCGCCACGTCGGCATATAGTGCAGATCGCCGCGGTAGTTGACCAGCATATCCCGCCAGCGGCCGCACAGCATCTCCAGTGGATCGACATAGGCAGGATGCGCGTCCATTACGCGACAGAAATTCTCACTCATCCCGTCCAGCCCGTAAAAGCTGCCGTTCTCGCTGTTGTACCACGGCTCAACACGATACCCCTCCGGCAGCGGCACGGTGCCGAAGTCGTCGAGGTCGGTATAGCCGTTCTGGTCGCGCTTTGCGAGGGTGTCCTGCACCTTTTTCTCGCGAAGACGGTCAAGTCGTTCCTGATAAGTCAGCATAACGTCGCAACTCCTCCATTTGTTCATTTGACGGGATAGAAAACGCGGTCGGATCAAGGCCGAGCGCCTGTCGTTTCGGCTCGCCGAGCGGGTGATACGGCAACAGCTCGTACCCGACGGCATGGTCAAGCGACCGCACAAAATCGCGGATCGCCGCGATCTCCCCGGGGGTGTCGTTGACCGTGGGGATGATCGGGGTGCGCACGAGGATCGGTTTACCCAGCCGATCCAGCAGGCGGAAATGCTCGAGAATGCGGGCGTTATCCTGCCCAACATACTGTCGATGCTTCTCTCCGTCGAAGATCTTCAGATCCGCCATCACGTAGTCCACCGCCGAGAACACCGCCTCGTCAAAGATGACGAGTGAGGTCTCAACTGCGGTGTGGATGCCCGCCTCGCGGCACCGACCGATGAGGCCAAGGAGCATCTCGCGATGCATCAGCGGTTCGCCGCCCGAGAAGGTGACGCCGCCGTCCTCGCCGTAATAGTCGCGGTCGAGCAGGATCTGTGCAAAGATCTCGTCGGCGGTCATTTCCTCACCGCATACCACCCGCGCGCCCGAGAAACAACCCTTATCGCACTGCCCGCACCCGATGCATTTCTCGGGATACAGCAGTGTCTGCGGCGCGGGGTCGATGCACTCGGGGTTATGACACCACGCGCAATGCAAGGGACAGCCCTTGAAGAACACCACCGTGCGCAAGCCCGGCCCATCCTCAAAGCTGCACCGCTCAATCTGGGTGACGGTCACTTTCAATTCACTCATTTTACGATCTCTTTCTTGCCGCTCTCGGTCGACCGCATCGCCGAGTCGATGAGCGACATCAGCTTGACGTTAAAGTCCAGCGTCAAGGGCTTGAGCAGCGCCTTGCCGTTCTTTTTACAGTCGGCGTAGTGGTCGACGATGTTGGCGATGTGCGGCTCGATGGCGAGCTCGGGCAGCGCGACCTCCTCGCCGTAGACGTTCGTCATCTTCACCTGTGCATCGGGGGTGCAGTACAGCACGCCGTCGGTACAGCAGTAGACGGGGCCGATCGGCATCGTCACCTGCGGCGTGGTCCAGGTGCCCTCCACCACGCCGTAGGAGTCCTTATATTCGATGATGCCCGCCATATTGTCGGGCGCGTTCATATAGGGGGTGTTGTAGTTGCCCGCGAACGCCATCACCGCGAGCGGGCGGTCGTCCTCGGCGCGCACCCACTCGTTATAGAAGCAGCCGTAGCAGCCGATGTCCAGCAGCGCGCCGCCACCCGTTTCCTTCTTATACCACCAGGTGGACGCGCGCTCGTCGTCGGTCATCTCCTGCGCCTTTTCGGTCACGCCGCGGTGCTTCGCACCCTTGCCGAGCGGGCCGGTGTGTCCGTTGCAGAAGAATGCCTTGATGAGCTTGCCCGCCACGCCGCTGTGCAGCGCGGCGATCTGGCGGTGGATGTGCGGACGCCACACGACGGGCCAGTTGACCATCGCCTCGATGCCGTATTTCTCCACGGTCTCTTGGATCTTCAGCGCGTCGGCGTAGCTGACCGCCATCGGCTTTTCGATGCTGACGTTGACACCGCGCTTGGCGCACTCCTCCACCACCGCGGATTTACAAACGTTTTCGCACAGGATGAACGCTATATCGGGCTTAAGCTCATCAAGCATCTGCGTATAATCCTCATAGGGAGTCAGCCCATACTTTTCACTGTTGTTTTTGATGTTCCACGCGCGGGTGTAGCGCGCCTCAGTCGCCTCGGGCTCAGCGGCGGGAACATCCGCAAAGCCAACCAGCGAAAAGTCCTCATGATCGCTGATATACTGCGCGATCTCGTTGACGTGCATATGGGCAAACCCAATGATAACGGCTCTTGTCATAATAGCGTCCTCCTGTACAAACGGTTTATTTTACCAGTTCTTTTACGTTGACCTCACGGCCAAGCTCAGCAGACTTGTAGAAGCATTCGATCGCCTTGGTCACCTCGATATTCTGATGCTTTTTGATCAGATACTCTTCCTTGCCCGCTAAAACGTTCAGAATGTGGCGGTACATATGGCGATGCTGTTCGAACGCCACGCCCTTCCACGGGCTGTTATCAAACCATTTCAGGTCGCACTCGCTCTGGAAGCGGCCGATGTTCTGATACAGCTTTTCTTTGTTGACGGAAAGACCGCCCTTGTCGCCGCAGATCACCATATCCAGATTGGTGGTGGGCAGGTTGAGCGCCCAAGCGAACTTGAAATTGACGCTCATACCGCCCTCCAACCGCATAAAGCCGGTGGCAAACTCCTCGACGTTAAACTCGCGGTAATCATACGGACGAGGGGTGAAAGCGCCGCTGTAGGCGCCGCTCTCCGCGATGCTCAGCAACACGTCCTCGCCCTGATCGGCGATCTTAGTGAAGGCACTGCCGGAGACCGCCTCCACCTTCTTATCCCCCACGATCCACAGCAGGGAATCGATCAGATGCACGCCCAGATCGCAGAAGGGACCGCCGAAATTATGCTCCTTCATATGGAACATCCCCCACGTGGGGATACCGATACGGCGGATAAACTCAATATCGGAGAAATAGATGTCGCCGAGCACGCCTGTGTCGACCAGCTCCTTGGAGCGCTGCATATAATTTCTCCAGCGCATACACTGACAGGGGAACAGGATCTTACCGCAATCCTTGGCGGTCTGCCACATCTCCTCCACATCCGCCACCGAAATTCCCAGCGGCTTTTCGCACGCCACGTGAGCGCCGGCCTGCAGAGCCTTGATCGTCCATTCCTTATGGTACATATTCGGGGTGCACACAGCAACGAAATCGGGCTTGAGCTCATCCAGCATCTTCTGCGGATCCTTGTAGTAGTTGGGCACATTGTGCCGCTTGGCGGTCTCTGCCGCGACTTCCTCGCGGATATCCGCCACACCCACGACCTCCACAAGACCTTCTTTTCTGAGATCATTCAGTGCGGGGAAATGGGCGCTGTTGGCAATCATACCGGTGCCGATAACGGCAACACGCAATTTACTCATCTTATACTCCTCCTCAACAGTCACAGAACGGTTCAGCTACGTCTTCGATACAGCCGTTCTCGCAGGAACGGATGCCCGCGTCCAGCGCGGCCTGAACCTTCATATTAAACTCCGGTGTGATCATTTCATTCAGCGGCGTACCGCTCGTGAAATGCTCGATCACATTCTGTACCACATCCTCCGTGATGTCACCCATCGTGTAGGTCGCCTCGGGTGCAACAGAAGGCAGATGCGGTGTCAGCGCGTGATACACCTTGACATCATTGGAATAGCGGTCGGCCACGATGACACCCTTGGTCCCGTAGATCACGGGGCCGGTGGGGATCTCACCGTTGTTCATCGTCGACCACGAGCCCTCCAGCCATCCGATGCCGTCACCGAAATCCAGCGTGAAGGTCGAGTAATCCTCGATGTCTGAAAAAGGATGCATAAAATTTTTCTTAAAACCGCTGACTCGACGCGCGGTCTTGCCGAAGATCCAGGTCGCGAGCACACAGCCGTAGCCCGCATAATCGCAGATCGATCCGCCGCCGCGGTCACTGCGGTACCACCACAGCTTAGCCAGCTCGCTCATATCGTGCTGCCGTATATCGTAGGCACCGGTGTTGGCGGGACTGCGGTAATGGACACGCAGCACCTTGCCGACCACGCCCTCGTCCGCCAGCTCCTTGGCCTTACGGAACGTCGGGAACCACGCCACCGGCCAGTTGATGACCAGCTGCGCCTTGCTCTTATGGTAGGCGCGATACATTCTCTTCGCGTCTTCCATATCGATCGCCATCGGCTTATCCACGACGACGTGAATGTCCATACCGAGAATCTCTTCCACGATATCGGCGTGCGCCTTGATGTCGGTGCATACCACGGCGATATCAATGTTCTGCGACAGCAGCTCGCGGTAATCCTCCCATATCGGAAGCTCAAAGGTCTTGGGCATATTCAGGCGGATGCGGATCTCCCGCTCCTCCTGCGTGTACGGCGGCACGTCGGCAACGCCGATGATCTCAACCTTGTCAGTATGCTCATAAAAATCACGCGAAAGATTGTCCAGATGAATGTGCGCCATTCCAATGAAGGCTACCCGTAATTTTTTCATAAGGCACCCCCGTTAAAACGTCGTTTCCAGCGTGACCGTTTTGCCCGTTTCGATCGCCTCGGGGATCTTGGTCATGATCTCCAAAACGTGACGGGCGTGTTCGGGAGACAGCACCGGCTGCTTATCGTTCTCGATCGCGTCGATGATGTCTGCCAGACAACAGCACTGGCTGATGAGTTTTTTGGGAGGCTTCACCCATTCATCGGGGGTCACCCAGCCGCGGATGCCTTTTTCGGGGCAGTCCATATACACATCCGGCACGGGATTGGTCATATAAGGACGAACAAACGAGATCGTACCGCGCTCGCCGAAGATCTCCAGCTGCGGAGAGCGGGAGGCCTTCTCCGAGAAGCCCGTCTCCACCATCGCCATACGGCCCTCACCGTAATCCAGCGTGATCACATAATGATCGGGAATCTTATCGGTCTTGATCTTCTTGCCGTCAAAGCTGCCGGAACGCACCTCGCGCTCGGGCGTCGTGACCTTCGCCATACACGCAAACGCCTTGGCAGGGCCGAAGACGGACGTGACGATCTGCAGACCATGTACGCCCATATCCACCAGCGCGCCCGCGCCGGGCTCGAAGAACCAGGACGGATCGGAATCGCGATATTGGAAATACTCGGGACCGCCGTGGTTCAGATTGCACTTGGCGTAATAGGGCTTGCCGATGGTCTCATCCGCGATCATCTGCTTGGCAAAATTCAGATCGTAACGCATCGGATGGATCGGCACGCAGGTGAACTTTACCTTCATCTTCTTCGCGAGCTCGATCTGCTCGGTCAGCATCTCGACCGTAGGAGCGGCAGGCTTCTGTGTAATAAGATGCTTGCCCGCGCCGAGCACGGCCATATTGATCTCGTGATGCGCCTGGATGGACGCCGCATCGATCGCAATGTCAAAATCGCACTGCTCGATGAGCTCATACACACTGGCATACCAGTGCGGAATGCCGTATTTTTCGCACGCCTCCTGCGCGCGCTCGGGGATGATATCCACCGCCGCCACGATCTCTGCGTTGGCCTCCTTCGCTACGTTGGGGAAATACTGCCAATGCGCAAAGGTACCGCTGCCGATAATTGCCACTTTCCATTTCTTCATACAAAACCCTCCTGTTATGCTTTTTGCACTTTACAATTTTACACTTTTGCGGTAAAATTGTAAATACACATAACAGGCAATGTGGTGGACAAAATCGTCATCCGCGTTAAAGGGAGGTCAATGCGTTGTGATATACAATTTTCCAATTAAGCAGTTGCCGAAGATCGAAAACGTCTATACCGTGACAAGAAAGACCGTATGGCAGGTAGCGGATCCGTATCACATTCTGCTCATCGTGCTGGAGGGCGAGTGCGATATCCATATCGACGGCACCACCTACCGGCTTCGGGCGGGAAGCTGTATGCTCATCCCCGCCGAGCAGAGCTATAAGAGGACACCGATCAACGACACCTTATGTAAAATGCTCTACGTGCATTTCACCCTCGCCGATGACATTCGGGAGCTGCCGCACGCAGAAGCGATCTCTAAGGTCAATCAGCTACACAGCGACATCGAAGCCTCACTGCTCAATTCTCAGAATTTATATATGATGTCGATAACCGAGGTGTTTCTCTCTCCGCTCATTCACACGGATAACGAAGCGGTGTCGGGCATCTGCCAAAAGGTTGAGCATCTGCTGCTGAAATATCGGATCGACGACTCGCTGCTCATCGCGGTCTACCTGTCCGAGATACTGGTGCTGCTGTCAAGGCAAACGATGAAGGCCCTGCGCAGCGAGGAGGCGGATATCGAGATCCTTCGGGTGCCGCACAACCTAAAAAAAGCCATCTGGTACATCAAGCAAAACTACACAAAGACGCTGTCGCTCGACGAATTGTGTCAGCACTGCAGCATTTCCGCATCGCAGTTAAACCGCTATTTCAAGAGCTTCTTCCAGACTACCTGCACGCAATACATCATCGAGCTGCGCATCAACCGTGCCAAGGAGATGTTCTTAAATTCCCCGGAGCTTTCCATAAAAAGCGTCAGCGGAGCGGTCGGCTTTGACGACCCGCATTATTTCTCCCGCATCTTCACCAAGAGCACCGGCGAAACCCCGTCCGACTACAAATATCGCGTGACGCATTTTACCCCTGCCGATGCAGAAAAAGGTTAAACGATCTCGTCGATACGCACCTCGCGCCCCTGCTCGGCGGACAGATATGCCGCCTCCAGCACGGCGGTGACATTCAGCGTCTCCTCGGGCTTGACGAACAGCTCCGCCCGCCCGTCGAGGACATCGGCGAAGTTCTCTACCAGACAAAAATGCCCGTAGAACGGCTCATCCTTAAAGCCGTTGGGGGCAACCGTGACCTTTTGCGTCGTGTCTACGCCGCAATAGTACTCGCGGTTTTCCAGATCCATACCGCCGACCGAGCCCGAGAAACGCAGGTTGTTTTCCTCGCTCAGGTTGGCCGCCCACGCGACCTTAAAAGCGAGTGTCTTACCACCCACAAACCGTACGGTCCCGCTCGAGAAGGATTCCACGTCCATTTCGGCGGGATCAAATTTTCGGGAGGGTGCCCAGCCCTTCAGCGCGCCGGCAGATTCCGTTAAACCATGCTCGTCTGTGTGGACCTTGTTCATCACGGCGTTTACCGACACGGGCTGCAGGTTGCCCATCAGCCACAGGGCGGAATCCAACCCGTGCACGCCGATGTCCACCAGCGCGCCGCCGCCGGAGTAGGCCTTAATGTGGAACTTGCCCCACGTGGGGATGCCGCGACGGCGGATGCGGGACATCTCGGCGTAATACACCTCGCCGATCTCGCCTCTGCGCATCCGCTCGTAGGCATCCAGCCGCTCGGGCAGGAAGCGCAGGCTCTGGCACGCCATCAGCCGTTTGCCCTGCGCGGCGGCGTAGTCGAACATCTCCTTCGCGTCCGCGTAGGTGAAGGCAAGCGGCTTCTCACACAGCACGTGCGCGCCGTAAGACAGTGCGAGCATCGTATATTTCTTGTGCAGCATATTCGGCACGCACACCGACACCACGTCGGGCTTGTGGGCGCGCAACATCTCCTCAGCGTCGGTGTAGTAACACGCAATTCCGTGCTCCTTCGCCGTCTTTTCGGCGAGCTCGGCATTCACGTCGCACACCGCGACGATCTCGTAGCGGTCGGGGTAAGCTTTGTACGCGGGAATGTGCGCGCTGCTCGCGATCATCCCGCAGCTGATGATAGCTACCTTATACATACTCGAATCTCCTCAAATATCATTAATAAACCCAAACGTCTGCTCGTCCGGCACCGTCGCGCGGTACTCAAGGCCGATGCAGCCGTCGTAGTCGGTCGCGAGGATGGCGCGCAGGATGGACGGATAGTCCACCTTGCCCGTACCGGGCTCGTGCCGACCGGGGGCGTCCGCGACGTGGAAGTGCCCGATGAGGTCGATGTTTGCCAGCACCTCGGCAAGGGAAAAATCCCCCATCATATTCTGATGATAGATGTCGTACAGCATCTTGATATGGGGATTGCCGATCTCGCGCAGCAACTCGAGCACCGGCGTTGCGTAGGGCATCGAATACCCCACGCGATCGATGTCGTTGAGCGGCTCGACGATGAGTGTCACACCGTGCTGCTCAAGCAGCGGGATCGCCGCCGTAAGGCACGCCTTGACGTTTTCCTTGTTGTACGGCGCGTGCTCGCCGATGAGCACGATCATCGCCGACGCACCGAGCTTTTTGTATACGGGGATGCTCTCCTCGAGCGCGCGCAGGAAGTCCTCGACGCGCCCCGCGTTGAGAATGCCGCGGGACAGGTCGTAGGACAGCTGCTCGTCGGTGGAGTCGATGTTGAAGATGGACAGACGCATCCCGTTTTCCGCGAGCTTCACGGCGACGGCGTCCACGTCCTTGTTGGTCCATTTCCAGAACTCCACCGTGTCAAAGCCGCACTGCTTGACCGCGTCGATCTTCTCCATAAACGCGGCGTCGGCAAACATCATATCAATGCAAAGACTGGTTCTCATAGCCACTCCTTACTCTTTCACCGTCTCGTAGTAGTCCTTCTTCTCGAAGGTGAGCTTCTCCCAATCCGCGGGCGCGTCACCGAAGTCCGGCACATCAAGCGGCATACCGCCCATCATCGCGGACTTGTGCGCGTACAGACCGGGCAGCATATAGCGGGCGGAATCCCACGCGTTGTTGGGGGGCAGCTTGCCCGACACGACGGCGCGGAAGAAGTCGTCCACTAAGAAGGGATGGGAATTGTAGTGTACCGTGTCAGGCACGGTGCGGAACGCTGCAGGCAGACGGGATACGTCGTGCACAGGTGCGAAGCCGCGGTGTGCAGGCTCGGACACGGGATAGCGGTGCATATCCACCGCGTCGGTGTTCTTGAGCGCGGTGTACGTGTTGGTGTTGACCTGATCGCTGACGTAGTCGACGTAGGTCTTCTCCTTACCCTCGGTGGTGCCGTTGATGAACACGTGCTGGGTCACCGAGCCCTCGTAGGCGGCTTTGTCGCCGTAGAAGCAGGTGATGTAAGAGGACGGCTTCTCCGCGATGCCGACGCGGCGGAACTCGTTGACGCGGGCGATGCCGCCGTTCTCCATCTCCATCAGCGCCGTCTCGTTGGAGAAGGGGTTATCCCAGTTGTTCTTGCCTTCGCCGTACACCTCGTCCTCGTGGGTGTCGCGATAGCCCATACAGGTGACGCGCTTGACGCGCTCGCCGATGACCGACACGATCATCGAGATGGAGTGGGTGCCGTAGTACATCGGCGGGATGCCCGCAACGCGCTTCCAGTTCTTTCCGCCGGAATGCTCGAAGGCATAGTAGAAGGTGGACATATCGTGATAATACTGGCTCTCACCATAGACGAATTTACCCATCTTGCCGCTCTCGTACATATTGCGGCAATACACCGCACAGGGGAAGTAATAACAGGTCTCGCCCGTCATATAGGTCAGGCGGGTCTCCTTAACGAGGTCGATGATCTGCGCGATCTCTTCCTCAGAGGTCGCCATCGGCACGGCGCTGAACACGTGCTTGCCCGCACGCAGACAGTCGAGCACCATACTGCCGTGGAGCTGGCGCTGGGTGAAGATCGCCACGCAGTCGATGTCCTTGCCGTTCTGCAGGAAATCATCCAGTGAAGAGAACATACGGCTCACACCGTGCTTCTCCCCCGCCGCGACGCAACGCTCGTGCACGATGTCCGCGATGGACACCTCGCACACGTCGGGGTGGTCCTTGAACAGCGGGATGAAAAAGTCCGAAAACTCGCCCATACCGACGATACATACCTTGTGCTTCTGATTAGCCATAACCGATCACCTTTCCTTAAAAACAAATTTTCTTGTCCTAAGCATAGCACATCCGCACATTTGTGCGAAAGCACAAAACGGTATTTTTCTCGCATAAAAAAAGCGACGAGCGCCTTTTTTCTCTTGACGGGCGCCGCCGCGTATGCTAATAATAATATAAAGGAGGGATGAAATGGCTATTGCAGAACGCATCTTCAGCTTGACGGACGACGCTTTTTCCATCAATGGCATCGCGGTCATTCAGAAGTCCGTCACGCCGCCAACACCGTTCGTATGCTCTCACAATATGGTACTGTACCAACGGCTTTTCTACGTCGTGAAGGGCTCGATCGTCTTTGACGACGAGCATCACCGTAACCTGCGTTTCTCCGCCGGTGACATCCTCTATCTGCCGTCAAACACGGTGTATAAGTCCTATTGGGACACCGCCGAGGAGGGCGCGTTTTTGTCACTCAATTTCTATCTGCAGGACGGCGAGGGACGCACCCTCAACCTCGCAGACGACATCACGCTGTGCTGTACCGACAAATCGGGGCGGCTCTACCGCCTGTTTGTGCAGGCGCACGACACGTGGACGAAGGCCACCGCGGGCTATAAGCTCGACTGTATGGCACAGCTCATCGGTGTGATGCGGGAGCTCGCGGCGAAGGCCGCACGGCAGGAGCTCGGCGAGGAGAACCGCGCAATGCTCAAGGCGATCTTCCATCTCGAGGACCACTATCTCGAGGAGGTCGCGATCGAGGAGCTTGCGCGCATCGCCCATCTCAAGGAGTGCCAGTTCCGCCGCAAATTCAAGCTCCTCAAGGGGATGTCCCCCGTCAAATACCGCAACCATCTGCGGCTGACCAAGGCCGCCGAGATGCTGCGCAGCGGCGAGTATTCAGTCGTAGAGACCGCGATGAGCGTCGGCTTTGACGACCCGAACTATTTCTCGCGGCTGTTCAAGGAGCAATTCGGGCAAAGCCCGACACAGTACATTGACCGTCAATTGACCCACGACCGTTAGGACAGTGACACGGATGAATTATATTAAGAGCGTTTTTTTGCACAAAGCCCCGCCGCCGACCTCGTATCTGAACGACCTGCCCGTTGTGCGATATCTCGCCGACGGTGCCGAACTACGCTTCGACGCGCCCGTGACCTTCCTCGTCGGCGAGAACGGCACGGGCAAATCCACCCTCATTGAGGCAATCGCGGTCGCCTACGGCTTTAACCCCGAGGGCGGCTCGCGCAATTTCAACTTCTCTACAAACGAATCCCATTCTATGCTGTGGCAGTGTCTGACACTATCCAAATCATTACCGGCAAAGGATGGGTTTTTCCTGCGTGCCGAGTCAGTGTACAACCTTGCGAGTAACATCGACGAGATAGAAGAAGTAAATAACTACGGCGGCGTGTCCCTGCACGCGCAGTCCCACGGCGAGAGCTTTCTGTCCATCATCCAGAACCGCTTTTGGGGTGAGGGGCTGTACCTTCTCGACGAGCCGGAGGCAGCGCTGTCTCCGCAGCGGCTAATGACGCTGCTCGTCGAGATCGACCGCTTGGTTAAGAACAAATCCCAGCTCATCATCGCCACCCACTCCCCCATTTTGATGGCGTATCCGCACGCGGACATCCTGCAACTGAATGACAGCGGCATTACCCGCGCAAATTATAAAGACACCGAGCACTACAAAGTCACCAAGATGTTCATTGACCAACCCGAAAAGATGCTCAAACTGTTATTAGAAAGTGAGGAGGCGCCCCTATGAACTTCACCGATATTGCCCGCGCGCGGCAGTCCTGCCGCCGCTACGACCCCACCCGCGCGGTAGAGGAAGATACGCTCACCGCCATTCTCGAAGCCGCCCGTCTCGCGCCCTCCGCCTGCAACGGCCAGCCCTACCACCTGACGGTGTGCAAGGGCGAGACCGCCCGCGCGGTCGCCAAGGCGACGATGGGTATGGGGATGAACAAATTTGCCGCCGACGCGCCGATCATGATCGTCATCTCCGAAAAGCCTTACGTCAAGAGTGCCGCGCTCGGCGCGAAGGTCAAGGGCAACGACTACCGTTCGATCGACATCGGCATCGTCGCCGCCTACCTCACTGCCGAAGCCGCCGCGCAGGGGCTCGGCACCTGCATCCTCGGCTGGCTGGACGACAATAAGATCCGCACCATCTGCGACCTCGACGGCGCGGTGCGGCTGGTCATCACCCTCGGCTACGCCGCCGACGGCGATCCCCTGCGCGAGAAAAAGCGCAAGCCCCTCGCCGAACTCGTCAGCGAGAAATAACCGTATAACAACAAAAGCACGGCACAGCGTTACAGCTGTCCCTTGCTTTTGTCATATACGAATTATTTGTTAAAAGATACCGGTGTCGTCTCACCGGTTGCAAAGGCGTTCGGGCCGGGGTCGGACATAGAGAAATACATCTTCGCCGCCTTGGTCGTACCGAAGTCGCGATTGGAGCCCGAATTCTGCACCTTATTAAAGGCGTCACGGAACATCTGGTTATGCGCCTCTTCACGGTTGAGCAGGAAGTCGATCGTTTCGCGCACCTTTTTGTCCTCGATCTGGCGGTAAAGGTATTCATAAACCACCTTTGCACGCTGCTCCGAGGCGATATTGCTGAGCAGATCCGCGCACAGATCGCCGGTCACGGTGACATAGTCCGCCGTCCAGGAATACCCCGACGCGTTGATCAGGCCGGGGTTCAGCCCGAGAATCACGTGGGACTGTATCTCCCCCGCCGCAACCTTGGCGGCATCAACGTCGTGCCCGTTGAGCAGGTTGATGGTCTGCGCCACCATCTCCATATGCCCGAGCTCTTCGGCGGCGATGTCGAGGAACAGATCCTTGATCTCGGGATCCTTAATGCGGAAGCTCTGCGACATATACTGCATCGCCGCCTTGAGCTCGCCGTTACCGCCGCCGAGCTGCTCCTGCAGCAGTGCCGCGTATTGCGGATTGGGCCGCTCCACCTCCACCGGATGGAACAATTGCTTTTCGTGTTTGAACATACGATAACCTCCTAACATTGGTTTCGGTGTTAGCCTTACCAATGTTAGGAAGAATTATGTATGATGATATATTGGGATCAGCCGCAAAAGCCCCACTACTAAAAAATTGGAGTTGTTCTTATGCAAAACATATGAGGGGCACGGAAAAAACTTTAACCGTACCCCTCTCAATAAGGACTGTATCCAATATAGTAGATAAATGAATACTTGTCAAATGTTAGAAGGTGTTTTTCAAAATTTATTTTTCCTATAATCTCTACACGAAAATTGACAACGCAAACCCATTAACAAATATCCGAAAATTGGTAGCCGCCTCTTGCCCTATGACGATTTAGCGAAAAATGGCCACTTTTTTGCCGACGGTAAAAAGCGCGAAACCCTCATAAGCAGAAATATTGATTTTCCAAGGGAAAACCCCTGTTTTTGCGGTCGTTATTTTACAAAAACCATCAGGCTTACTTGAACGGGCGGTTGCTTTTATCCGTACATCTTATTTTGCGCCGGCGAAGCTGGAGGAGGTGTCGGCGACGACCGCCTTGACATTCTCCTTGCGGCGGGAAGTAGCCATACGCTTCTGCAGCTCATTGTAATACATCTTCTCGTCGTAGGGGAACTTGACCGGACGGCCGAGGAAGCAAGAGAAGTGCATCGCGTTGGACAGCAGAACACCGTTAACACCCTCCTGACCGTTGGCGATCAGCGGCGTGCCGTGCAGGATGTTCGCGGCAAAAGCGTTGAACACGCCGACATGCTGCGGATTCTCGCCATCGGTCTCCACTTCAGAGAAGGTGACCTTCGGCTGACCGAAGGGCTCAGTGTTGGTCTTGGAGAACTCCGGCTCGGCAACGTCCAGCTCCCACTTGTACAGCTTGTCGTCCTCGACAACGAGCTTACCCTTATCGAGGGTGATCTCAAAGCGGTTGGTGCCGGGCATATCGCCGGTGGAGGTAACGAACAGGCCGGTCGCGCCGTTGGCGAACTCCATATAGGCGGTCACGTCGTCCTCGACCTCGATGTCGTGCCACTTGCCGAGATGCACGTGAGCATCCACCATCACGGGCATACCGCAGATCCACTGCAGCATATCCAGCTGATGGGGGCACTGGTTGAGCAGCACGCCGCCGCCCTCACCCGACCAGGTCGCGCGCCACGCACCCGAATCGTAATACATCTGCGGGCGGTACCAGTTGGTGATAAGCCAGTTGACACGGCGGATGTTACCCATCTCGCCGCTGTCGACGATCTCCTTCATCTTGCGATAGACGCAGTTGGTGCGCTGATTAAACATCATACCGAAGGTGACGTTCGCGGTCTCGGCGACCTCGTTCATCTCGCGCACCTGCACGCTGTAAACACCCGCGGGCTTCTCCACCATCACGTGCAGATTGCGTTTCATCGCCTCGATCGCGAGACCGGGGTGATCAAAGTGCGGCACCGCAACAACGACCGCCTCGACGAGACCGCTGTCCATCATCGCGATCGCGTCGTCAAAGCGCGCGACCGACTCGGGCAGGTTCTCCTTCGCCCAGTTCAGACGGTCGGGATTGATGTCGCAGACCGCCACGAGGTCGATCTCGGGACACTTGCCGTCCATAAAGTTCTTCACGTGGTTGGTACCGATGTTACCGATACCGATGATACCCAAACGTACTTTTGCCATGTCAGTCAGATCCTTTCCTGTAGGTTGTTCTTATTTAAGCTCCATCGACACTCGATGAAAGCGCATTACCAGTTGACGTTCCAACGAACCTTATACGCTCCGTCCGCCTCGGCCGTCACCTTATCGGGGTGATAGGAGGACGACGCCGCCTTCTGCGCCAACAGCGCATCAAAGCGTGCCGTGTCGAGCGGCAGGGGAATCATCTCGCCCGTCCACGCGGAAAGATACGCCGCGTTGGACAAGGTCAGCTCGTGGACGGCATCATAGCCGGGGGCGAGCAATTCCTCGCCGTGCAGGATCGCGTTTGTGAAATTGCGCAGAATACCGTTGTGCGCGGTCTCCTGCTCGGTCGGGGTGATCTCTATGTAATCTGCGGCGGGCACTTCCCCATCAAGGCAGAATTCCCGCTCGCTCTTCGGCAGCTTCCACCAGCGCAGCTTGTTGTCCTCGAGCACGAGCTTGCCGCGCTCGCCCGCGATCTCCAATCGGTTGGTACCGGGGTATTCCCCTGTCGTGGTGATAAAGGTCGCCGTCGCGCCGTTCTCGTACTTGGCGAAGATCGTCGCGTCATCCTCTACCTCGATATGGTGATATTTTCCGACATCGCAGTTTGCCCACACAGCGACGGGCATCCCGCAGATCCACTGCAACAGATCGAGCTGATGCGGTGCTTGGTTGAGCAGCACACCGCCGCCCTCGCCCGCCCAGGAGGCGCGCCAGCTGCCGGAATTATAATACTCCTGCGTGCGATACCAGTTGGTCACCGTCCACTGCACGCGCTTGAGCTCGCCGAGCTCGCCGCTGCGCACGATCTGCCGCGCGCGGGCAAACAATGGATGGGTACGCTGATTAAACATGACGCCGAACACCTTGCCGCTCGCCTTCGCCGCCGCACACATCTGCTGCACGGCGCTGACCTGCACACCGCCCGGCTTCTCACTGAGCACGTGCAAGCCCCGCGCAAAGGCGGCGATCGCCATCGGCGGGTGGAAATAGTGCGGGGTGGCGATAACCACGGCATCGGCGATGTTCGCCGCGAGTAGGGCATCAAAGTTGTCAAAGACCGCGACATCGGGCAGCGTTTCCTCTGCCCACTGACGGCGGGGCGGCGCGGTGTCACACACCGCGGTCAGCACGCTGTCGGGCACCTGTCCGCTGTGGATGGCGAGCGCGTGGGCACTGCCCATATTGCCGAGTCCCACCACAGCAAAACGCAACTGTTTACTCATAATTCTTATAAAGACTCCTTCAGAGCCGCGACCGCGGCGTCGAATGCCTCACGCTGATTGGCGTAAACGTAGCCCATCTGCGTCTTGGCTTCGTCCTGTTCGAGATAGGCGAAGCCGTCGAAGATCATCAAATGCGGCTCGAGGGTGAGCTGATTACCGCCCTGCGCACGGAACATCTTTACGATCTCGGGCACGTGACCGATACCCTTGCCGCAGGGGACGACGGTGCCGTCCGCCACGCAATCCTTAATATGCATATAATCGATGCGGTCCTTCAGCAGCTCCCACGCCTCGAGGGTGTCCTGCTCACACTGGATGAAGTTCGCGGGGTCAAAGATGCCGCCCATCTCGGGGAAGGTCTCGAGAATATCCGCACAACGGGCGGCGATGTCGCCGTAGATCCCCTTCTCGTTCTCGTGGCACAGCTTCACGCCGCTGCCGCGCGCCACATCCAGCATACGGGACAGACGCTCCATCACCTCATCGCGGTAGATCGCGGGGTCCTCGTCCTGCGGCATATAGAAGCTGAACATACGGATGCGCTCAGCGCCCACAACGTGCGCAAGCTCGATGGTGTGCTTAACCTCTTCCAGATGCGGCTCCATCGCGTCCTTAATGTTGATCTTGCCGAGCGGCGAGCCGATCGACCAGATGCGCAGACCGTTTTTATCCAGCTTCGCTTTCAGCTCCTTCGCCTCGTCGCAGGTGAACTTCACAAAATTCTTGTCGCCGACAGTGCGCGCCTCGAGATGCTTGATGCCGTTGTCCAGCATCGCCGCGATCTGATCTTCGATCGGGTTGCCCGCCTCGTCAGCGAACGCACCGAGAATAAGTTCCTTTGCCATAATTCCCATCCTTTCGGGTAGTTTGTTATTCACACAAGGGTATTGCGAACGGTATTTCGCGCGTTGCGCAAAATACCATCAGACACCACTGTACGCGGAGAAGCCGCCGTCGACCGGCACGACCACACCGGTCACGAAGCCGGATGCCTTCTCATCGGTCAACCACAACAGGGTGCCGAGCAGCTCGTCCGCCTCGCCGAAGCGACCCATTGGGGTCGCGCGCAGGATCTTCTCGGTGCGGGGGGTGGGATTACCCTCGGCGTCGAACAGCAACGCACGATTCTGGTTGGTGACGAAGAAGCCGGGGGCGATCGCGTTGACGCGGATGCCCTGACCCGCAAAGTGCACCGCCAGCCACTGGGTGAAGTTGGACACCGCCGCCTTCGCCGCGCTGTACGCGGGAATCTTGGTCAGCGGACGGAACGCGTTCATCGAGGACACGTTGAGGATGCAACAGCCCTCGACACCCAGCATATCCTTCGCGAAGATCTGGGTGGGGAGCAGGGTGCCCATCAGGTTGAGGTCGAACACGAAATTAAAGCCCGCCTTGTCGAGGTTGAAGAAGGTCGCGAAGTCCTCCGCGGACTCATCACCCTCCTGGAAGGTCTCGTGCAGGGTGGTGCACTTCGGGCTGTTGCCGCCCGCGCCGTTGATGAGGATCTGGCACTTGCCGTAGTCCGCGACGATCGCGTCGTGCACAGCAATCAGATTTTCCTTATCCAGCACGTTCGCCTTATAGCCCTTCGCCTCGCCGCCCTCGGCGACGATCTCGGCGGCGGCGGCCTTCGCCGCCTCCTCGTTGAGGTCGAGCAGCGCGATCTTGTGGCCCTGCTTCGCGAGCGCCTTGGCGAAGGCGGAGCACAGCACACCGCCCGCACCGGTGATAACAACAACTTTACTCATATCCGTTAATCTCCTTTTATTCAAATGCTTTAAGGACTTCCCGCATCTTAATAGCAGTACCGTCCCAGTCACCCCACATACCGCCCTCAAGGCTGATGCGGGCATCGTAGCCGTTCTCCTTCAGCGCGGCGGCCCAAGCGGCAACGTCCGCCTGATCCTCGGGCTTGATCGGCATATTGCGGTCTTCATAACCACGGGCGATATGCACGTGCTGCAGCACGTCGCCGCAGGTACGGATGGTGTCGAGGCCCTCGCCCGACATCGCCACATGGAAGAAATCCGCCAGCACCGCGACGTTCGGGTGATTCGCGCGCTTGCACATCGCGATACCCTCGGCGACGGTGTTGATCTCGTTGCACTCCTTCGGGTTGAGCGGCTCAATGACGATCCTAATGCCAAACTCCGCGCCGATGTCGCCTGCAAGACGCAGCACCTTCGCAAAGTTCTCCTCGCCCTCTTCCCGCTTATCCTCGTCGAGGATGCTGCGGGCGGCTCCGCTGCCGATGACCGCGATCTTCAGCCCCAGACGGGACGCCTTGCGAAACGCCATACGAATATAATCACCAATGGCGTCAAAGTCAACGTTACCGCTCGTCAGATCGCCCTTCTGAAAACCGAAGAAGAAGCAATTGCAGGTCTCCGCCCAGATGCCGAGCCGCTCCATCTCCGCGCGGATCTCCTCGATCTTTTCATCGGAAAATTCCGCAAAGTTGAACAGCGCGATCTCGACGTAGTCATAGCCGTATTCCTTGGTTTTGGCGATCAAACTCGGATCGCCATTGATGCAGATACCGAAACGCATTATTTCCGCCCTCTTTCTACTGCCTCAAACAGACCCGCGATGTAGGTAGCGCCCAACGCACGGTCATACAGACCGTAGCCGTAGCGACCCTTTTCTCCCCAGATCATACGGCCGTGGTCGGGACGCACATAGCCGTCGAAGCCACTCTCGACGAGCGCCTTGACGATCTCGTACATATCCAGCGAGCCGCAAGAGGTGGGATGGCCCACCTCCTCAAACTGACGGGTGCCGGTGTGCTTAATGTTGCGCAGGTGCGCGAAATGGATGCGATCGCCGAAGCGGCGGATCATCGCAGGCAGGTCGTTGTCCACCGACGCGCCGAGCGAGCCGGTGCAGAAAGTCAGACCGTTCGCGGGGCTGTCCACGATCTTGAGAAACCGCTCAAGATTCTCCTCGCAGGTGATGATGCGGGGCAGACCGAACATCCCCCACGGCGGATCGTCGGGATGGATCGCCATCTTGACGCCGACCTCTTCCGCGACGGGGATGACCGCCTGCAGGAACACCTTGAGGTTCTCCCACAGCTGCTCCTCGCCCATCGACTTGTAGGTCTCAAGCAGGGCCTTGAGCTCTTCCTTAGAATAGCTCTCATCCCAACCGGGCAGGGACAGCTCGCAGGTCAGCGGGTTCATCTCCAGCACGGTCTGATCGTCGTACGCGAGCGCGTTCGCGCCGTCGGGCTGCTGATGCTCGAGCTCGCTGCGCAGCCAGTCAAATACCGGCATAAAGTTGTAGCAGATGCACTTAACGCCCGCCTTACCGAGGCGGCGCACATTTTCGCAATAATTCGCAATGAGCTGAGGAGCCTTCTCGTTACCGAGCTTGATGTCCTCGGGAACAGGCACGCTCTCGACGACCTCGAACTCCAGTCCCTTGTCGTTCGCTTTCTTCTTGAGGGCGGCGATGCTCTCCTCGCTCCACACCTCACCCGCGGGCACATCGTACACAGCGGAGACGATGCCGCTCATCGTGGGGATCTGGCGGATGTGATCCAGCGTGACGGGATCGTTGTCGCCGTACCAGCGAAATGTCAGTTTCATAAGACAGTCCTCCCTTTTTTGATGGCGGCCGCGGCGGATCTTCGCCCGCTTGTTCTACACCGCCATACTTGTTTTTATTATAGCGAAAAAGCCATCGTTTTTCCATTGTTTATTCGCAGGAAAAAGGTAATTTTATATTGCAAATATGTTCATCTTATGGTATGCTGTTATCAGAAAACGGACCAATTACTGTAAATACTATCAAAGAGAGTTGATATAAAATGGAGATCGTAATCAATGGGCGAGACGATTGGCAATATCAGCATACCCTTACCCCCTACCCCGATCCGATGCAATTTTTTATGCACGCACACGACACCTTCGAGGTGCTGTATTTCGTCTCGGGCAAGGGCACCTACTCGGTGGAAAGCACCGCCTACGCGCTCGAGCCGGGCAGCGTGCTGCTGATGCGCCCGGGCGAGGTGCACAAGCTGCAGATCGACCCCTCACAGCCCTACGAGCGCATCGTGTTGCAGTTCCGCGAGAATTGGCTGCTGCATTTTAACGACATTTACCGTCCGCTGCTCTCCCCCTTCACCCGCCGCCCGCTCGGGCAGAGCAACCTCTATTCCCCCGCCGAATTTGACAGTCCCTTTGTGCTCTCCTGCCTCAAACGCATCGAAGCGGCGGGCGACAGCACAATGCAGGTACTGGTCGCCGAAACGGTAATGCCCGCCATCCTGTCGGAATTCTACAAAGCGCACAAGGCGCGCCGCCGCGCCGCCGACGAGCAGCCGCAGCCGCCGCACACCCGCATTCAGGATATTCTGCTGTATGTCAACGAGCATCTGTTTGATGAACTCAGCCTCGACGAGCTGTGCGAGCGATTTTATATCAGCAAGACCCAGCTCGGGCGGCTGTTCCGCACCGCGACGGGCTCGACCGCGTGGGATTATATCCTCGTCAAGCGGCTGGTGGAAGCACGGCGGCAGATCCTGTCGGGCATCCCCGTGACCGAGGCATCTCTCGCCTGCGGCTTTCGGGATTATTCCGCCTTCTACCGCGCCTATAAAAAGCGCTACGGCGAGTCCCCCGTCCTCGACCGCCGCCGCACGATGGCCAAATAAGCATAAAACAGCCGATGCACGTGCATCGGCTGTTTTTACAATTACTTTGTATACACCGCGGGCTTAAGAACGCCGACGTACGGCAGAGCGCGGTATTTCTCGTCGTAGTCGAGACCGTAGCCGACGACGAACTCGTCGGGGATGACCGCACCGACGTAGTCTGCCTCGAGCGCCACCTCGCGCCGCTCGGGCTTGTCGAGCAGGGTGCAGGTCTTGACACTCTTGGCACCCTTAAATTCGAGATAGCGTTTGAGATACGACAAGGTGCGCCCGCTGTCGATGATATCCTCGACGATGAGGATGTCACAGCGGTTAATATCCTTGCGGACAAGGTCGAGGATGATGTTGACGTTGCCCGTGGTCTTTGTGTCCGCGCCGTAGGACGACACCCGCATAAAGTCGATCTCCAGCGGCAGGGTGATGTGCTTCATCAGATCGCCCATAAACACCACCGAGCCCTTGAGGATGCACAGCAGCAAAAGGTGCTTGTCCTCACCCGCGTAATCCTCGTCGATCTGCTTGCCGAGACGCGTGACGATCTCCTCGATCTTCTCCTGCGACAGCAGCACTCTCTCTACATCCTTGTGCATATCCGCACCCCCAAAAATTACTCTGCTTTCAGTATAGCACAAGCGCGAAAAAAGTCAATTCTCCCGCAACAATTTCCTTGCTTTTTCCGCACAACGCTATTATAATGTAAGCGTAATGAAAGTACCTGGGAGGGCTTACCGTGTTTTCGAAAAAATTTATCGCCGCAACCAAAGAGTATACCACGTACGAAAAGCACATCCCCGCGCCGATGCTGCGCAAGGTCGTCACCGTGGACAAGCCGATCAAAGAAGCCGCCCTCACCGTCTGCGGACTGGGCTTTTATGAACTGTACCTCAACGGCGAGCGGCTGACAAAGGGCCTGCTCGCGCCCTACATCGCCAACCCGAACGACATCCTCTACTACGACCGCTACGACGTCACCGCCGCGCTGCGCGAGGGCAAGAACGCCCTCGGCTTTATGCTCGGCAACGGCCATCTTAACGCCGTCGGCGGAATGGTCTGGGAGATGCATCTTGCCCCCTACCGCAGCGCGCCAAAGGTGGCGTTCGCACTGGAGATCGCCTATGCCGACGGCACGGGCGAGATCCTCGAAGCGGACGAAAGCGTCAAAACTGCCCCCTCGGCGATCCTGTTTGACGACCTGCGCTGCGGCGAGATCGTCGACGCACGCCTGGAAACCGTCGGCTGGACACTCCCCGACTTCGACGACACCGCATGGACGAACGCCATCGAAGCGGTCACCCCGACAGGTGAGGCGCGCCTGTGCACGGTCGAGCCGATCGTCACCCGCGAGACGCTCGCCCCCGTGTCCGTCAAAAAGAGCCGCATCACCCTCCAGTCCGAGCCGCGCGTCATTTTGCCGGTGATGCCGCTCGACGAGCCCGAGGAGGGCTATCTCTACGACTTCGGCATCAACACCGCGGGCAACATCCGCCTGCGCATCGCGGGCGAGGCGGGACAGACCGTCACCCTGCAGTTCGGTGAGCTGCTCGCCGAGGACGGCGGACTGGATCAGCGCTCGATGAAATTCCAGCCGCACAAGCTGAATCATCGCATCGTTTATACCTGCAAGGGCGAAGGCGTGGAGGAATACACCCCCACCTTCACCTATCAGGGCTTCCGCTATTGTCTGGTCAAGGGCATCACTCCCGCGCAGGCGACCGAAGACCTGCTGACCTATGAGGTGATGAGCTCCGCCCTGCGCAAAAACGGCGATTTCTCCTGCTCGGACGACGTTGTCAACCGTCTGCAGGCGGCGACGGTCAACGCCGATCTCTCCAACTTCTACTATTTCCCCACCGACTGCCCGCATCGCGAGAAAAACGGCTGGACGGGCGACGTGTCGCTGTCCGCCGAGCAGATGCTGTGCAATCTCATCGTCGAAACCAGCCTGCGCGAGTGGCTCGCCAACGTCCGCGCCGCGCAGAACGCGCAAGGCGCTCTCCCCGGCATCGTGCCGACGGGCGGCTGGGGCTATGACTGGGGCAACGGCCCCGCGTGGGACGGCGTCATCGTGACGGTCCCCTATTTCGTGTGGCTGTATCGCGGCGACGAGGCGATCGTGCGGGAGAACGCGCACGCGATCATCCGCTGGTTTGAATACGTCACCCGTCGCGCCGACGAGGACGGGCTCGTCCACTTCGGCCTCGGCGACTGGGTGCCGATCGGGCGTCGTGCCGATGATCCGAAGACCCCGCTCGAGGTCACCGACACGCTGATGTGTATGAACCTCTGCCGTAAGGCGGCGACGATGTTCCGCGCCGTGGGGCTCGATTTCCACGCCGACATCGCCGACAACCTCTTTACCCGTCTGAAGGCCGCCGCGCGCCGCCATCTCATCGAGGCAGACGGCGCGACCGTGCGCGGACGCACGCAGGCAGGACAGGTGCTCGGCATCCGCTACGGGCTGTTCGACGGTGCGGAGAACAACGCCGCCTTTGCCGTGTTGATGGACATCATCCGCGAGAGCGACAATAAGATCGACTGCGGCGCGCTTTGCCTGCGGGAGATCTTCCACGTGCTGGCGCGGTTCGGGCAATCCGAGCTTGCCTACAAGATGATCGTCGGCCCCGAATACCCCTCCTACGGTCACTG
The DNA here is from genome assembly GCA_045533185.1 of Acutalibacteraceae bacterium. Taxonomy (GTDB): domain Bacteria; phylum Bacillota; class Clostridia; order Oscillospirales; family Acutalibacteraceae; genus UBA5905. The sequence continues at coordinate 29,217 of JAZSHK010000039.1, forward strand.
GATCGTCAGCGAAAACTGCACCGCGCTGTTCGAGAATTTCGGTACGCCCAACACCCTTCCGCAGTCCAAAAACCACCACTTCCTCGGCGACATCAGCGCGTGGTTCATCAAATGGCTTGCGGGCATCAAGGTCAACCCCTACGAGCGCGACTGCAACGAGGTGGAGATCTCCCCCGTGTTCCTTAAGCAGCTCGACCACGCCGAGGGCACCATCGGCCTGCCCTGCGGCAAGGTGGCGGTGCGCTGGGCGCGCGAGGGCGACGGCCTCCGCCTGACGGTGAACGCGCCCGAGGGCTGCCGCGGTATCATCAAGATGCCTGCAGGCTACGATATTACCGAAAAGCGCTATCCCCGCATCACCCTCGAGGCGGGCGAGCACACCTACGACGTGTACAAGCTCTGACAGAAAAAGGACGCATCCCGCGGGATGCGTCCTTTTAATATTCCTTCTTCTCTTTGATCATTTTCCGCACGTGGGCGAAGGTCGCGTCCTCTCCCTCGTCGCGCAGCATCGTCAGCCACCCCTCCAGCAGCTCCGAGGTCTCGGGATGAATGGAGCGGCGGGGTTTACCGCGCAGGAAGTATTCCAGCGGATGTGCGGAGGTGTAGTTTTCGCCTTGATAGATCTTGCTCGCGGCAACGCGGTCGCACAGCATCTCCGCGACGTATCTGAGCGGCATTTTCACGGGCTGCACCGTCTTGGTCGCGGGATTATAGTCGTTCCAGTATTCAAAATGATGGCGATTTCTCCCCTTGTGGTGCAGCCACGCGGGAGAATATCCAAACAGCTCCCGCTCGACCTCGTTGGGACTGCGGGTGCCCTGATAATATTTCGCCCCCGCCCAGAATTCCGTCGGCGTGTATTTTGACAGATCGTGGAACAGCCCCTGCCAACCGATGCCCGCCTTGAAGCAGTGGCGGATGACCCGATGGCGGTGGCGGGTGATGGTGCGAAAATGGCGGATGGCCTGCATACCGAATTCCTCTCTTACCTGTTGAAATCTTACCGAAAATATGCTATGATCATTTACGGCTCTTGTCCGCGACCTTGGACGCTATGCCGACGCCCGACGCGCCCGTGCAGAAGATGTCCGCGGTGTCGCGGGTCTGCGCGAGGGAGACGAAATCGTCGTCCGAGATGATCAGATGATCAATGAGCTTGATGCCGAGCTCCTGCAGCAGCTTCGCAAAGCGGCGGGTGGTCTCGATGTCCGCGTTCGAGGGCAGTGCGTGGCCGTTGGGATGGTTGTGCGCCATCACCACCATCGTCGCGTTGTCCCGCAACACCTGCTGCACCGCACCGCGCATACTGAACTGGGTGGAATTGACGCTGCCCGTGAACACGCGGGTGGTGTTGAGCACCTTATAGCGGTTATCCATACTCATCAGCACGACCGACTCGTCCTTCTGCCCGCTGAACCACGGCAGCAGATACCGGCCGAACTCGTCCGACTTATACATAGGCTTGACAAACGCGTATTGCTCGCGCTGATAGCGGCGGGCAAGCTGTCCGCAGAGGGTGATGAGGGTCGCGATGTGCGGCGTGATGCCGTCCACCCTGATGAGATCCTGATAGTCCGCCTCCAACACCTTGGTCAGCGAGCCAAAGCTGTCCTCCAGCGTGTGCCCGAGGTCGTTGGTGTCGCGGTACGGGATGGCATAGTAGAGCAGCATCTCCAGCACCTCGTGCCCGCTGAAATGCGACAGCCCCTCGTTGAGAAACCGCTCCTTCATCCGCTGTCGGTGTCCCTCGTGGGGATTCTTTTCCTTCTTCTCCGACAACGCCGTCACCTCTCTTTGTATAATATCGCTTTATTTTATCATAATTTTCTCGTATTGTAAAGGAGTCTTTCGATGAAAACCTCCATCACCGTCAGCCGCAACGACGCGGGCCAGCGGCTGGACAAATTCCTCACCAAAACCTACAAGGCGTTGCCAATGGCGATGCTGTATAAGGCGATCCGCAAGAAGGACGTGCGGCTTAACGGTAAGCGATGCGAGGCCGCCGACCGCTTAAGCGAGGGGGACGTCATCGGGCTGTTCCTGCCCGACGATGTGCTCACGCAAGTGCCGCCGACCTACGAATTTATGCACTCGTCCAAGACACTTGACATCGTGTACGAGGATGAGAATATCCTGTTGCTCAATAAAAAGGTCGGACTGCTGGTGCATCCCGACGACCGCGAATTCCGCGACACCCTCATCTTCCGCGTGCAGCGGTATCTGTACGAAAAAGGGGAATACGACCCCGCGGCAGAGAATAGCTTCGCCCCCGCGCTGGTCAACCGCATCGACCGCAACACCGCAGGCATCGTCATCGCGGCGAAGACCGCCGCCGCCCTGCGCATTCTCAACGATAAGCTTAAAAACCGTGAGATACAAAAATACTATCAGTGCATCGTCCACGGCAAGATGCCGAAGAACGAGGACACCCTCGAGGGGTATCTCGAGAAAAACGAGGTGCAAAACCGCGTCTACATCTCCGACAAGGCGAAGGCAGGCGCGCGCACCATCCGCACCCGCTATAAGGTGCTGGGGCAGCGCGACGGGTTTTCGCTGCTCGAGGTGCATTTGCTGACGGGACGCACCCACCAGATCCGCGCGCATCTCGCGAGCATCGGCCACCCCCTGCTCGGCGACGGCAAATACGGCACCAACGCGCTCAACAAGGGCACGGGATTTGATAAGCAGGCACTGTGCTCCTATCGGCTCAAATTCGACTTCACCACCCCCGCCGACGAGCTGGAGTATCTGAACGGCAAGGAATTTGCGCTGAAGGATATTTGGTTTGTGCCAATGTTCGAAAACGGGGAGATACGGAAAAAGTAAAAAGAGACGGCGGATCACAGATCCGCCGTCTCTTTCTCTTCCTTATAACACGCGATCTTCCCGTCGCGCACGGACACCCGCACGGTGTCCCCCGGCTCATACGCCCCGCCGAGCAGCTGCTCGGCGATGACATCCTCTACCTGCGCCTGCAGGGCACGGCGCAAGGGGCGTGCCCCATAGACGGGGGCATAAGTCGGATCGTAGCCATGTCGTTCTGTGGGCCAAGGAG
>JAZSHK010000120.1:0-13237 GCA_045533185.1 Acutalibacteraceae bacterium
TTATTTCATTATATCACACCCCTGTTTTAATGTAAATGTTTTTTAAATGGTGTGTCCTAATTTGACAGCAGCAGAGGGTTTCATATTAGGTGTCGGCGCAAAGATGTTCACCATTGCGGGACCGGTCATAGTGTATGGCACCGTGGCATCGGTTGTTTATGGGATTGTTTATTATATAACGACATTATTCTAATTGTAGGGAAAGTGTTTTCACCTACCGCGGGACGGGAAACCCGTTCTCTACGAAAAAAGGCTTGACCGGTTTGGTCAAGCCTTAAAAATTCTTTTGAAAACCTCTTTTATTTTTCTGATTGGTTTGAATTGCGTGGGAGCAGGAAAGGGTTTATCCAATACCCACGGCAACTCAAAAACATTATTTACTGAAATAGTAAAATATTCGCCAGTCTGTTCATTTGGAGAGGCGAAACCCTCAGTAATAACAAGGCTAAAGAATTGATTATCGTGTATATCAATTTCATATTGCCCCATAGTTGCTACTTTTCCACAAACGGTATAGTCAACGCCAATATATTGAATTTCGTTGTCCAACTCAACACTCATGATTTCATCGGGTTTTGATATATCAATACCAAAGTCAGATAAAAAGGATTCGAGTTTTGGAAATTTGCCGCCTATTTGGGCATAAAAATTCTCGCAACCATCACATTCGCAAAGAGAGTGCGCTTTATAATAATCTAAGGTTTTCTCAATGTCAACTTCAAATACATATTCATCTTTTTGAAGTTTAGTCATACGGCACACCTCGCTTTACTTTATTATACCACACCGTCGTCTTAATGTAAATATTTTTACAAAAAGGTGTGTCCTATATTGACAGCAGCAGAGGGTTTCATCCTCGGCGTTGGAGCAAAGATGTTTACCATTGCAGGCCCCGTCATCGTTTATGGTACTGTTGCGAGTGTGGTGTATGGAATAATCTATTGGATAACAACATTGTTTTAACAAAAAAGCTTGCCGCTTGGCAAGCTTTTTTGTTATGTAATTATCGAATAGATTATTAAGATAATTATACCGGCAAAAAACAAAACAATTAATCCTAAAAGAATAGTTGCGATAACGGATGCAACCTTGGGAAACTTTTTGCTTAATAAAAAGAGTGGTAAGATAATGATTGATGCGGCTAACGCAATAACAAATGGATACAAAAATCCCGACCAAAAAGATTCTTTCCAAATAAGAACTTTGCCAATTCCGCGCAAAACACAGAGCAACAACAATATGCCACAAGCAATCACTGTGCCGTGTTTAGCCCTTGACTTTTTGAAATCGTGAAAAAACACATATTTCCACATAGCATCAAACGAGTTGAGTTCTAATTCCAAAAAATCTTTGCAAATATCAACAAACTTTTCACCCGATTTTTCAGATTCACTTATTGTGTTCCAATGCTCATCAATGTCAATTTCATCAAAAGATAAGTTTTCTTGTGCCACTCGTTTAATAAGTTTTAAAGAGCCGTTTAATTGCTCAATTTCATCTTCAATTCGGCGTTGCGCATTGGCTATTGCTTCAGCAAATGGTAAATCGTTATTCTGGATAAGCTTGATTTCCTCAACAGTAAATCCCATTTTTCTAAAAATAATGATTTTCTTAAGAACCTCGATATCTTGATTAGTATATTCTCTGTAATTATTATCTTTACGTTCAGGTGAAAACAAACCCTGTTTTTCATAGAAACGAACATTAGAACGTGAAATAGACAATAGATTTTCTAACTCTTTTATTTTCAAAATCATCACCTCCGCTTTACTTATACACTATAAACAAGGTTTACAGTCAAGTGATTTTTAATTATTTTATCAATTATATCACAAAATAATTATTTTGCAAAAATTACTGTGTCCTATATTGACAGCAGCAGAAGGCTTCATATTAGGGGTTGGAGCAAAGATATTCACCATTGCAGGACCTGTGATTGTATATGGTACAGTGGCGAGTGTGGTATATGGGGTTATTTATTGGGTAACAACCTTATTCTAACAAAAAAGGCTTGACCAATCGGTCAAGCCTTTTCACTATGCATTATTGATTAAGACGCAATACTCTATGCCAAATATGCCGTTATATTCTGCTACTTGTACGGTATCACCTTGTTTAATTCCTGCATCATCCTCAACAATCGGTTTCAGATTATTAAAATCAAAATGTTCCGCATATTTTTCTTCTCCCAATGGATCTAAAAAATATACTGTTATACTACCTCCACGATTGTAGATGGCTTCTGTTACGGCTGTATCGTATGTGTTGATGAGGGTACCGTTTAAACAATTGATGCTATAGTACAGATAGACAGACAAGGCAACCGCAACGATTGAAACAATAACCGTTTTACCTATTTTCTTGACTATACTTTTTTCAATATGTTTTTTCTCAAATATTGCCAATATGGAAAAGGAAATCACGAAAACTGTGAAAAAAAGTAATACCGGTGGTCGTCCACCGACAATAAAGCCGTATAGCAAAATGATGATAATGGTGACAATCAATATGATGCCGTATTTCAAAAAGCTACGCATAAATACACCTCCAAGGGCCTATCCTTTCATTCATTATACCACACTGCTGTTTCAATGTAAATGCTTTTGAAACTAATGTGTCCTATATTGACAGCAGCAGAGGGGTATATTTTAGGCGTTGGTGCGAAGATGTTCACCATCGCGGGACCTGTTATTGTCTACGGCACCGTTGTGAGTGTGATTTATGGAATTATATATTGGATTACAACACTATTTTAACTAAAAAGTGTCTGCTTTTAAACCTGTGATGTCTTCAATTACAGGAAGTTCGTAGCAGGGGATATAAATTCCCCACAAGTCGTTATTGTGTTCAAATTCTAGTATATGGTAGCTTTTGCAAATAATACAACCATAGTTATCTTCACTTAACTTATATTGCTTGTATATTCCTTTGTTAAATTCTTCGTCTTTATTCCATTCCATAATACGAATGGTTTTCTTAATAGATTTGATTGCTTTTATTGTGGATAACGGAATGGCATATTTTCCTTCCAAATTGGCCAAATACAGATTTTCTGAATCTGCGAAAATATGAAAAATCGGGTTAATATAAGGTGCGATTTGTAAACCTTTTTCGCACACCTTAATATTGCCGTCTTTCACTTTATAAAAGAAAGACAAAATATCCATTTCTTTTGAATCTTGGGGAACCTTCAAATCGGCAAGAATTGCATCACAGGTTTTATCTAAATGATTGAATACCTGTGAACTTTCTTCCGTTTCCAAGACGCTCTTTTCTTTGCGTATACTTGTTAGTTTCAGAAGTGCCCAAGCCACCAAACAAGCGCCACCAAGCCAAAATAGCCACGAAGCATTTTGATATGCTTCAGCGAGCGTGACGGAGTCTTCTCCGCCCAAAGCTTTTATTATGCCGATGGCAACAAGTGCTCCCACAGCTCCACATATCCAATGTCCAATTCGTATAGGAAGCGGCAATTTGCTTTTTTCGATAGTTTCCTCAACATTTTCAGAGGAAGATTCCAAAGATTGTGTTAGTGATAAGTCTGGCCTTGCAACAACGAATTCTTCACCATTTATTTGTTCGTTCTTCTTGTTTGTTGTCAGGTCGATTCCTAAAAATGGTTTCATTGTTATCCCCCTCCTTTTCTATATTGTACCACACCGTCGATTTAATGTAAATATTTTTTGCAGATTACTGTGTCCTATATTGACAGCAGCAGAAGGCTTTGTCCTCGGTGTTGGTGCAAAGATGTTCACGATTGCAGGTCCCGTCATCGTCTTCGGCACAGTGGCGAGTTTGGTTTATGGACTTATCTATTGGATAACTACCATAATGTAAAAAACAGGCGGTCAATGACCGCCTGTTCAACTTTTATTTTCTTTCTATTTCGGCAATTTCAAACTTCACGGTGAGATACATAAGATTGCTATGGGAATCGGTGCATTCAATCTCTAATAAATATCCACCATCTTCCAACTGTTCAATGCTATCTCCCAACCAATATATATCTTGAAATGCTTTAAGCGTAATAGGCTCAGTAGCATTCATTTTCATACCTGTGATACGATAGTTATATAATGAAATTCTTTTTATATTTGTTTCACACAAGGCGTTTTTGCTATCGAGCAGAATTTCCAAGCAATTTCTTTTTGGGTGCTTTTCTTTCCAATTAGGTGCTAATTCCAATTCACAAATAGAGAGGATTATTGCATCGTGTAAGCCATACTTCCAATACCAATTAGGAAACTGCGAATAATATTCTTCGAGTTTTTTTGCCGCAGCTTCTATCCCTTTTTTGCTCATAAAAACACCTCACTTTATTTCATTATACCACACCGCCGGTTTAATGTAAATGTTTTTACAAAAGGGTGTGTCCTATATTGACAGCAGCAGAGGGCTATGTCCTCGGCCTCGGAGCGAAGATGTTTATTATCGCGGGGCCTGTGCTCACCTACGGCATTACCGCCAGCGCCATTTACGGGGTGGTCTATTGGTCTGTCGGGATGATTTGACCGTGTTCTTTCGACTTTTTGTTGAACATTCCACGGCTTTGTGCTAGAATACCCCTATAAAGCACGAAACGGGGATGTTAAAATGAGCGCATTTTTGCACTGGACGGCTTGGCGGATGGAGATGCCGGCGGCGTATGGCGCGTTCCATCTGCTGTCTACGGCGGTGCTGCTGGCGATCACGGTCGCGGCGGCGTGGTGGTTGAGAAATACCACCGAGCGACAGCATCGCGCGGTGCTCGGTGTTGTCGGCGGCTTTTTGCTCGCGACAGAGGTTTACAAGATTGCCTTTCACATCGTCGTCGATCCGTACGACTGGGGGTTTTTCGGTTGCTTCCCGTTCCAGCTGTGCTCGGTGCCGATGTATCTGTGCGTGTTCTGCGCGCTGTGCAAAAACGAGCGGCTCAACCGCTGGCTGTACGAGTGTATGTTCGCGGTCAATATGTTCGGCGGCATTATGGCGTTTGCCGAGCCGAGCGGCATTCAGCACACCTACATTACGCTGACGGTCCACGCCTATATCTGGCATATGGCGCTGATCTTTGTCGGGCTGTATCTGTATTTCAGCCGACGGGCGTGCACCGATGTCCGTTCCTACCGAAAAGCGATCGCGGTGTATCTCGGCTCCTGCGTCGTGGCGCAGAGCTTTAATCTGATTTTCGGTGACAAGGTCAACTGCTTTTACATTTCGCCGTACAAGCAAAGTCCGCTGGCGGTGTTTAAGAGCATTTACGCCTCCTGCGGGTGGGTGGTGAATATGGTGCTGCTGATCCTCGCGCTGTCGCTGGCGTCGGCGGCGGTGTATTACATCGGCTATTATTTCCGCGTGCGCGCCGCCCGCACCGTCAAAACGGACGAAACGATTGCGGCCCATTAACATAGCGCAAAAGAGCAGGCTCGGTCGATCTGACCGAGCCTGCTCTTTTGTGTACCTTATTCTGCCGCCGCACCGACGGGTTCGGGGGCCGCTTTGTTTTTAGGGTGCTGCTTCACAAGCAGAATGGACAGCTTGAACACGCCGTCCTTAGCGTCGATGCGCATATCGCCGCCGTACTTTTTGACGATGGCGCGGATGGAGGGGATGCCCACGCCCGCGGAGCTGAACCCGCGCTTACGGGACAGATAGCCGTTCTCTCCGCCGGCTATGAGCTCGCCGCTGAAGCTGTTGTCGAAGGTCATATAGAGGCGATCCTCCTCCTCCAGTGCGCGGGCGGTGATAAACCGCTTATTCGCGGGCACCTCCATCACCGCCTCGAGCGCGTTTTCCAGCGCGTTGCCGATGAGCACGCACAGATCGGCGTCGGCAACATCGGGGTTGTGGCTGAGATGGAAGCTGAATTTCAGCGGAACACCCAGCTCCTTTGTGCGGGTGATGAAGTGGTCGAGGATGATGTTGGCGGTATAGTTTTCGCACACGGTGATCTGGCGGTTGCGGGGCAGATGCTCGATCAGCTCGCCGAGGTAGGCGTCCAGCCGCGCGTGCTCGCCGTGCTCGCTCATCACCTTCATCGCTTTAAGATGGTGACGCATATCGTGGCGGGCGGCGCGGGTCTCCTCGATGCTGTCGGCGAGCTTCTGATACTGCTCCGCCTGCAGCGCGAGCAGCAGATCGTTGCGCTCCTTGGCATCCTGCAGATGGATGCGTTGCTCGAATTTATCCGCGATATAGAATATCAGCCAGCAGGTCGCGGCTGAGCCGATCCACAGCGCGAGTCGGGCGAGCAGCTCGTCGACCGCGACCCCCTCGATCTCGTAGGTGTTGCTGATGAGCAGGGCTTCGGATACCGCCACCGAGGCGGGTATGATCCACAGAAACCTCCACAGTGTCGGCTCGTGAATTTTCTCCGCGCGGCGGCCGATCTCCTTCCACAGCCACAAAAACAGCGGGTACAGCACCACCGTCAGCGCCAGACGGATGAGCGAGCTCATCATATAAGTCGGGGTGCTTCCCTTAATAAACTGCGCGACGAAGGCGGCCAGAATGAGCAAGCCCGCGATGAAGGGGAAGACGAGCGAATAGACGAACAGCGCCTTCGTGTACATCTCCCTTATCAGCAGTAAGCACAGAATCAGCATTAACGCAACGATGCTGAGACGGTAGAGCAGCATAGTGCCTGCCGTGTAGTAGGAGGAGTTGTGCAGCCATACAAAACCGACGGAACCGCCAAGCATCAAGAGATAGTTGATGCTCAGCGTTGCGGCGAAGGAAAATCGCAGATGGTTCTTGAGCGGCTGATAGAGAAAATAGACAAAGGGGACGGTGTCCAGCGCGCAGGTGAGGAAATACCAGAGCTCGTTAAGCATCGTGTTCCCCCCTTGCCGTTTTCCAGAACCAGTCGTTGACCGTCTGCAGCAGCCGCTTCTTATCCCGTGCGGGCAGCGGCACGCTGTTGCCGTCGGCGAAGATCAGGGTGTCCGCGTCGGTCTTTTTGATGCGGCTCATATTGACGAGGTAACAGCGGCCGACCTTGAGGAACGCCGCCTCGCTGCGCAGCTCGCCCTCGATCTCGCCGATCTTCTTGTAGGTGAAGAAGGTCTGCTTCACCGTATGCACGTCACAGCCGCGGTTGGCGGTCTCGATATAGGTGATGTCGCCGAGCGGGACGGAATAGTCGATGCGCTCGGACACGAAGGACAGGCATTTCTTGCTCTTCTCGAAGCGGGTGCGACAGCGCCAGATCGCGCCGAGAAAATCCTCGTAGGAATAGGGCTTGACAAGGTAGCCGTCCGCCTTGAGACGGTAGCTCTCGACGGCGTGGTCGAGCGAGGTCGTGCAGAACACGACGCTGCCGCTGTATCCCTTGTCGGCGAGCGCCTTCGCCGCGACGGTGCCGATCGCCCCCGGCATATAGATATCGAGGAAAACCACGTCGGGGATGAGCCCCTTGTCGTAGGCGGCAATGAGCTCCTCGGCGCTGTCGAACTCGGTGATGTCCAGCTCTAAGCTATCCTCTTTTTCCAATCGTCGGATGTACTTGCGCAGGGTCTTGCGCTCCTCGGCGAGATCATCGCAGATCACGATCTTCATTTTGTCATCCGCTTTCTTAATTAAATAAGGGTAATAATCGTCTACTCCTAAATTATACGCCTGTATTTTGGGGAATTCAAGCGCAATTTGCATTTCGCGCAAAAAAACTGCGTTTCGCGCAAGGTTTTGCATTTCTTGGAAAATTTGCGATATAGTATACTCGTAAACTTGATGAACAGGAGGTGGACTATGTATGTCGCGATCGTGTCACCCGACCGAAGTCACGCAAAACAGTTGGGTGACGATATATTGGATGCGTGTTTGAGAAACGGCTGCTACAGCACGTTTCTTGACTACGCGGCGGATGACGGATTTTTGAACGCCCTGCGCGAGCGGGAGTTCGGCACCGTCATCGTCGCCGTAAGCGGCGAGAACGAATGGCGTATCGCCGAGGCGGTCACCGCCTCACAGCCGCAGGCAAAGCTGATCCTGCTCGGGTCAGACGAGGCGGCGGTCAAGGGCTACACGCTCAACGCCGACTACTGTCTGTCGGCAAAGCCGAAAGAGGACGAGCTCACACAGATCGTACAGATCATATTCCCTGTCGGAAAGGAAGAAGCATTATGACAACGAAAACGACATTTTTCAAAAAAGCACTGGCGATGCTGGTTGCCGTGACCGTGTTTATCGCGGCGATCCCCGCGGTGATGCTGCCGGTGGCGGCGGCGTCGAACGGCATCGCCTACGGAGAAAAGAAGGCGGACCTCTCCACGATGGATTCGTGGCAGACGCTGTTCCCTGAGGGTAACACCACGCAGGCGGGTCGTATCTGGACGGATAAGTCGGTGTTCACCGACGCGACCGCCTTCGGCGGCCTCGTGGACGTGAACGGCGATCCGGCCGCCGTGCAGATGACCGACGAGAACAACAACTTCCTCGTTGCGCTGTCGGCGCTCGCATCCAACAAGTCGATCGTCGGCTATTCCTATATGCCGACCGACACGATGTTGGTGCTGGACGCCTCCGCTTCGATGGGTAACAGCTATTATGTTGACGATCTGGTCACCGCGGCGAACAGCGCGATCGACAGTTTGCTCGATCTTAACTATCATAACCGCGTCGGCGTCGTGCTGTATTCGGGCAGCGCGACGCAGGGCAATTCGAGCGGTAACACCGCGACCGTGCTGCTGCCGCTTGACCGCTATACCCACAGCGGCAATCGGTTCCTGACCAACAACGGTCAGGGCTCCATCAGCATCAACTCGAATGTCAAGGACGGCAACGGTGATGATGTTAGACAGCGTACGAAGAACGTTGCCGGCGGCACCTATATCCAGAACGGTGTCTATATGGCGATGGAGGAGTTTCTCAGCGTCACCGATACCGTCATTCCCGACGGAGAGAATCAGGCGAGCACCACCCGCGCCCCCATTTTCGTGCTGATGTCCGACGGCGAACCTACGACGGCGACCACCAACTTCGCCGGCTTGAGCAATGGCAATAACACCGTCGGCCTCGGCACCTCCAATCTGGGTGACGGCACGAGTATCAACGACGACGTGCTGTACGATGTCGTGGACTTTGTCAACCAGTTGACGGCGGCCTACGCTGTTGCGCGGGTAGACGAGCACTATGCGGGGAGCACGCCGCTCTACTATACGCTCGGCGTGGGGAACAACGGCAATACGCTGGACAGTGCCGTGCTTGACCCCGACTCTTTCACCAACACCGATGAGCTGTGGGAGGAATACATTGGCACCCGCAACGGCTCTAACCTCATTGTCGAGGTGGAGGAAGGCAGAAATCCCGACACCGAATCGCTGCGCAAGGTCGCGCAGATCTCGGATGCGGCGCAGAAGAACTACGTCACCGAGTATTTTCCGGCGACCAACGCGGCGGGTCTGATCAACGCGTTCGGGGAGATCGTTAATCAGATCATCATTCAGTCGCTGTATTATCCCACCCACGTGGATAACGGCGACCACGATAACGACGGCTACGTCGAGTTTATCGACGACCTCGGCCACTATATGGGCGTCAAGGACATCAAGGGCATCACTATCGGTAACACCCTGTTTACCGGTGAGCGCCTGGCGGCGAATTTCACCCCCACGGGCGGCGAGCTGCTCAACCCCGACGGCTCGTATTCCGCGCTCGGCGACAATATGGTATGGTCGGTGCAGCAGCGTCTCGGCATCGCGAACGTGCAGGATGCGCGCGACCTGATCAATTCGGCGTATGAGGCGGGTCAGCTTCGCTATTTCACGGACACCGGTAAGTGGTCAAACTACATCGGCTGGTACGCGGACGATGCGGGCAACTTCCTCGGTCACTGGCACGACGGCCACACCGCCGCCGATGCCCCCGCGGGCGCGACCTATATTAACCGCTCCTACGGTATGCTCGGCGAGGTTAAGGGTGAGCTCACCGAGACCAATATGATGTATATCTCCACGCAGGTGCACACCCGCATCGCGGACGGTCACGTGTCGCTCATCTGGCGCATCCCCGCCTCGCTGGTGCCTGTCGCGACCTATGACATCACCCTCGACGGCGAGACCCTGCTGGATGCGCAGACCGCCACCATCAATTTCGACTCCGCCGAGCCGATCCGCATCATCTTTGAGGTCGGCTTGAACGAGGACATTACCCCCGTCAACGTCACCGATAAGATCACCGATCCGGCAGAGCATATCCTCGACGAAAACGGGGACGGTGTCTCCGACGACGGCAAGTATTATTTCTACACCAACTGGTGGTCGGACGGCAACCTCACTCACGAGAATCCCTCGCACACGGAGGATACCATCGTCTTCTTCGAGCCCAGCTTGCAGAACGAGCGGTATTACTACGCCGAGGAGACGGCGGTCTATGTGAAGACCGGCTCCGGCGAGACCGATGCCGACTATACGCTGTATAACGGCGCGAAGCCCGCCGCGGATGACGGCAACACCTATTATCGCCGCTATGTGGTGTTTGAGGCGACGGGCGCGGCGACCGCGAACGGTATCCCAGCAAAGGTGGTGCCGCACTACGAGGTGATGTCGGATGCCACCATCGGCGTTCTCACCGACGCCAATCGCAACCCGAACGGTACCTGGGACGTTCCCGCCGGCACGGTCCACCGCGTGCTCGAGCCCTATAACCTTGAAAAGGCGGATAAGAACCTGACGCAGACGCTCGACTATGTCCGCTATCCCGTCATTGAGGAGATCCCCGACAGAGATGGCTTCTACGTCGGCTCGCTGCTCGGCAACAACGGTCGACTGGCGATGGATATCCCGCAGGGCGTGAGGATCACGAAGAACGTGGACAACACCCTGTACGGCACAGACAACACCTACACCTTCGACGTGACGGCGGCGGTTGCCGACGGCGACTATGAGGCCTACCGCGAGGCGGCCGACGGCACGCTGACGGCGGCAACGGTATCCTTCGCGAACGGCGCGGCGCAGATCACGCTGAAGGCGGGCGAGTCCCTCTATATCCTCGGTATTGATGAGAATACGGCTGTCACCGTTTCTGAGCTGATTAACGGCGACTATAAGGTGGCTGCCATCACCGTCGACGGCACGGCGCAGAACGGCACGGCGCAGACGACCGTCCCGCTGCACGATCTCACCGAGATCGTCTTTACCAATACGCTGGTCGTCAACGACGGCACCATCGTCGTCAGCAAAGAGGTCGTTATCAACGATCCCGCGCTGAACGAGAACGCCGATCAGCTCTATACCTTCAAGTGGTATAACAAGGCCACGCCGAACGATTTTGAGACCTTCTCCATCAAAGCGAGCGAGACCAAGCGTCTCACCGGTCTGACCCTCGGTGCGACCTACGTCATCGAAGAGATCGACATTCCGAATGGCTATACGCCGAATGAGACCGCCATCGAGATCACGATGCCCAACGAGGCGCAGGCGGTTCGGGCGGCGCATTTCACCAACGTCTACAAATCGACCGAGGTAAAACCCATCAATGTCACTGTTTCCGGCACGAAGACCCTCAGGGGTCGCGATTGGAAGGCGGGCGACAGCTTCACCTTCAAGCTGCAGGTGTTGCATGGCGCAAGTTGGATCGATCTGGCGGAGCGCACTGTGGCTTACAATGCGGCGGACAATTACGATTACACCTTTAACTTCGCGGACGACGCGGAGCTGAGGGATCTCGCCATTGAGATCGCCGGCGTCCACTACTTCCGTGTCATCGAGGTCGTCCCGACCGCGAAGCTGGGCGGCGTCACCTACGACGAGGCGTACCGTTACTTCAGCGTCACCGTCACCGACGCGGATATGAACGGCGCACTGGAGATCGCTTCGGTCAACGGCGTTGCCCCCGTTACCGTGTCGTCCGACAACAGCGGTGCGACGGTGAAGTGGGCGGTGGATGTCGACTTCACCAACACCTATACCGCCTCCGGCACCGACGATCTGGTCATCACCATCGACAAGACGGTCACGGATAACGTCGGTGCAAACACCGGTAAGGACGGCTTCACCTTCGGTCTGTATACCGTCGGCGGCACGAGCCCCATCGTGACCTCGGAGCCCACCGATGCGAACGGCCACACCTCGCTGACCCTCTCCTTCCCCGCGGCGTATGTCGGCCATGTGTATAACTTTGAGATCCGCGAGATCGTCCCCGAGAATAAGCTCGAGGGTATGGATTACGATCCTGCGGTATACCCCGTGACCATCAAGATCGTTGACAACCTCGACGGTACGGTTACCGCGGTCATTTCGACACCCGCAGCGGACGTTGAGGGCATCAGCTTCGGCTTCACGAACGTCTATGATCCTGCTGATGCGGAAGTTACCCTCGTTGGCACGAAGGTGATGGACGGCCGCGACTTTAACGCCAATGAGTTTACGTTCGAGCTGTACAAGGACGGCGAGACCGTCCCGAAGCTCGCAACCAACGATTCCAAGGCGAACGGCGGCAAGTTCACTTTCGAGACGCTGAAGTTTGGCACCATCGGCACCTACGACTACACCATCAAGGAAAAGGCCGGTACGCTGGGCGGCGTCACCTACTCCGGCAAGGAGTATGACGTGGCGATCGTCGTCACCGACGATGCCGATAACGACGGCAAGCTCGACGTGCAGGTCAAGATCGACGGCAGCGACGTCGATCCCGCGAGCTTTGCGGCGACGCTCGTGTTCACCAACGTGTACGAGGCCGAGGACGTCGAAGTCCCGCTGGAGGTGTTTAAGAAGAAGGTCATCCTTACCACCAAGCCCGAGGTCAACATCGACGGCGAGAGCGTGGCTTACGGCGACGTTCTGACCTACGTCATCGAATATACCAACGCCTACGACACCGCGCACGCCGATGTGACGATCATCGACACCATCCCCGTGGGCACCGTCCTCGTGGAAGGCACAGCAACCGAAGGCGCCGTTTACGACGCCGAGAACGGTACGTTGACCTGGAAGAAGACGGTCCCTGCCAAGACGACCTGGACGGTCAAGTTTGACGTCAAGGTGGTCGAGGGCGGCGAGGAGATCACCAACGCGGCGAGAGCCTTCTACGGTGAGAATGAGTATATCACGAATGAGGTCGTGACGACCTCTACCGAGAAGCCCGAGCCCGAGCCTCCCGTGGAGAGCCCCCAGACGGGTGACAGCGGCAATCTGGCGCTGTGGATCGCACTGCTCTTTGTGAGCGGCGGCGTGCTCTTCGGCACGATGAAGAAAAAGGAAAAGGAACAAGCGTAAACGCTAACCGTATAACCTAAAAGCCCCGCCCCCACCGAATCGGTGGG
>JAZSHK010000030.1:0-18925 GCA_045533185.1 Acutalibacteraceae bacterium
CCCCTGTGAAAAGATATTCAGTTGTAGAAAGTCTTATGCGTATATCTTTTATCTAGTGAGGGTAAGTCGTTCTCCGTTTGAAGATTTCATACAAAAGTGTCCAAAGTATACGAGATTTTTTTCATTTTGTCAATAGCAGACGAGGGGTATTCCGAACTTTTTTCAAAATTCATTGCTTGTTTGCTTCAATTATGGTATAATGCAAACAGACCGATAAACTTGAATTTGTGGAGGTGTATCATGAAGAAAGAAAAAGTGGATAAGGGGTTTGAATTGAATTATTACAATTTAAGTTATCGCAGAAGATTTATTCGTACTCTTTGGATGATTCCGTGGTTGATTTTGGTGTTATGTTGGTTGTATTGGTTAGATACACCAATGTTCATATTGGTACCTGTGGCGATGATTTTTGCTGTTGTTGATTTTATACAAGCATTACATAATTATAAAAAATGGAAAGAAGAAACAGAAGTAAATTAAATAAATTCCAATTTAACGAAGGAGCATTAGCATGAAGTTTTTGAAAACAATTATACTATACATATTGCTTTTGGTAGCTATGGTTTTGTGTTCAACCGCAGTTATGAAAGTATTGGACTTGATTTTTGATATAGGGTATGAGAATATTTGGGATATTGGCTATAAAGTTGGATTTGTTGTTTGGCTTCTCTTGTCTGGTGCAATCATCATAGGCAAGAAAAGGAAGTAAACAAAATCTTGTTTGACGAGGAGGTACAAAAATGGACAATAAATGTGTTGAATGTGGCGGGGAATTGATAGAAGGAGTTTTGGCAGGTAAATTTGTTATGTATTTTTATCCAAAGGATGAGGAGAAAAAACTAATTGGCAAGAAAAGCAAAGTTGTATGTTCTTGCTGTAAAGTCTGTGGATTAATTAGTGTCAGAGCTGTTGAACTTGACAAAATAGTGTAAGGGAATTAACATACTCCTATTCAAGAAGAGGACGATGATAATGAAAACTAACAAGATTTTTTGCGTCCTATTTGTAATAGCAGCTTGCTGTTTTCTGGCAGGAACAGTTAACCATATAGTCAACACACATGAAGGATGGTTGTCCTCACTGCTGTTGGCTGGCGGATGCTTGTGTGGAGCGGTTGTATTTTACAAAAAGAAGTAGTCCAATTCCAATTTGTCGAACTGATAGCAAGGATTATAAAATACTTGATTTTCGTCTAAAACTCTGTCATGCTATAAATACTCCTATTTATATTGCACTGGTGGAATTAGAAAATGGCGGATATTACATTTCCAGCGAGGAATATCGAACTGCACACATAAGAAAGCAAAACCCCTGTTTTGTTTACGACGGGCGGGCTCCTAGATCTAGGAGCCCGCTTTGTCTTTTACCTTTCTTGATTTTCTGTGAAAAGTACGTCATGCTGTATTTAGGTTAATTATATTTATGCAGGAGCAATCTTATAAAAATGAAGGAGGAATATACAGCAATCTTTGAAAAGTACACACACGAAAATCACACACAGCACAGCGATATGTTACACCCCGACCAACTGTAAACGAGATTCAGGTGCAGCATATCGGGCTCAATCTTAATCGCCATTATCGTGGGCGATTGGTTGAGCACGACCGACGGCAGTCGGTCTATCGGCGGCACGATACCGCTGTTTTGGGGTAGAGGGTGCCTCGGCACCGTCACCTTTTGACTGAACGATAACGATATTTTTAGGGTGCTCGCATTGGCGACCTCCCTAAAACTCCGCTAAATCCTGTCCGCATTAACGAGCGGACGCTCGGCGTTCGCTCGACAATGCGGACAATTCTTTCGGAAAGGAGACAAAACGAATGTCCAAAAGTTTATTTTACCAGTTATATTCGGCTACAATTTTCACACCCAAATTTGATAAACATAGTGATAAGGCCGACAAGCAGTCGGACAATTCCCATATCGTGAAGTCGCTGGCTGCCAAAAAGGCACTCAACGAGTTCTCTCACGACTTTGCAGGCTTCATCCGTTCGGAGTACCACATCAAACGGGTTGCCGACATCACCCCTGCTATGTGTCAGCATTTTATAGACACAAAGCTTGAGTCTGGAGTCAGTTCCGAGACTGCACACACTTATCGCAGTTACCTTGCGAAACTGGAAAAGTGTGTCTTGCGAGCATACGGAGCAAGGGTCGATTACTCCGTAACCATTGACGAAAGCAAGGTGCAGAGCACCGATACCATCAAGCAGTATTCATTCACCAAAGAGGAAATGGAACGAATACTGGATGCTCCGCGCCCCTCTGCGAGCCTGAATGCCCTCAAGTTCGCTTATATGACAGGAGTGAGGGTAAACACATTAGAACGGCTGGAAGTTCGCCAATTAGACTTTCAGCGACGCGAGATATTGGTGTTCAAAGACAAGGGGTCCAGGTCGAGAATCCTCCCTATGGACGAGCAGACCGCCAAACTGCTCCGTGAGTGTATCAAGGGGAAGAATCCGCAGGACAAAGTCTTCGGGGTCAAAAAGGACTCGGTCAACAAGTATCTCCGTCGCCGTTGTGAAAAATTGCACATCACGACTCCCGATGGTCGGACCAAATCGGGGGTGCATGGAATACGCAAACTTTGGGCCGAGGAATACAGCAGCGGGTGTGGCAGGTTTCAAGGCAACCCCCACAGCAAAGGGGCAACCCTTAAGGCACTCGGCCATGGCGAACAGCGCGAGGAATTATGGAAGGTCTACACGGGGAGCAAAAAGTGATTGTGTCAAGTTTTATATCTATTATACCTATATATAAGTTCTATAGATACAATAACTTATCTTAAGTTAAATAGTTATACTATAGATTAAGTTGTATAGATACATAACTTACCTAAAGGTATAAAGGTAGAAAATCTTAAACACAAGATAAAATAGTTCGATTGCTTAAAAATAGTTTGAAAGTTTCCTTGACAAATAAAAAATAATAGTAAATACTTTCTGCTACTGTTGGAAACAACACATTATTTATTATTTTTATTTCGAAAGGAGATACATTTTATGGTATTTCAAAAATTAGGTACAAAGTACCCAAACAGTTTTTACGGCGGTTATATTGCCAGTCTCTTAAAGTACGACGAGCCAGAGGACACACGGAGTTATATGTCCATAGGTGTCAATGCAACCTACAAGGGCAAGCCCAAGAACATCAAAATTATGGTCTATAAGGAAAAGGGATATGAGGACAAGAAATATCCAAACCCTGCAATCAAGGTGATTTGTGATTGCTATGAGCAAGGCAGACCGATTGCAATATGCTACTACGACAAGGGTAGTAGCAAAATCGAGAGTGTAACATATACCAACTTCTCGGTTGACAAGCATTCCGAGGTAGACGAGGTCGGCACAGACGATTTTACCGAAATCGACGATACCGACGAATTACCTTTCTAATATACCTTGCAAAATATCCGTTTCCATGAGAAAATATAAATAATATAGGAGGTTAAACACATGGAGAAAAAGTTTGCTATATATGTACGTAAATCAAAAATGACCGACAAGGGCGATAGTATCAAAACACAAATAGACAAGTGCCGAGCACACATCTATTCCGAGTTCGATGTGCAGTCCACAGACGAGAACACCGACATTTTTATGGACGAAGGTCTGTCGGGTTTCTATGCCGACCGAAAAGAGTTCACACGGCTTATGAGGAACATAGACAACTATCAATGTCTGCTCTGCTATCGTGTGGACCGCATATGCCGTAATACGGGCGATATGATGTCCGTAATTGATTATCTTGCCAAGCACAATGTGGTGTTCATTTCCTGTAAAGACCAAATCACCAATCTGACCGCCCAGTCAACTATGATTTTGCAACTGCTCTCGGTCATCAGCGAGTTCGAGAGAAACATCATTGCCGAACGTATTTCGGACAATCTGCACGAACTGGCAAAAGAGGGTCGCTGGCTCGGTGGCACAACTCCCTTGGGCTTTGTGTCCAAAAAGGAGAACATCACCGTTCGGGGCAGAAAGAGCACCAAAAACCACTTGGAGCCCGTGCAGAGTGAGTTACAAACTGTCAAGCAGATTTTCCAAATGTATCTTGACTGCAAGTCTATGAATGCAGTTCGGGACTATCTCAACGACAACGGCATACTTACCCGAAACGGCAAAAAACACACAAGAACGAGCGTCAAAACCATTCTTCGCAATCCCGTGTACTGCATTGCTGACAAAGACGCTCTCGAATACTTCTCCGAGTTCTGCGAGACAATTTATGCCGAGGACAGCGAGTTTGACGGTGAGCACGGACTGATGGTCTATAACAAGACGGACCAGAAAAAGGAGAAGAAAGACGACTCGACCCTCCTTGAGCCCAAGTTCACCCAAATCACCGACATCAAGCCCATCAGCGAATGGATTGTTGCCGTAGGCGAGCACAAGGGCATTGTAAGCGGTTTTGACTGGATAAGGGTGCAAAGACTGCTCCAACAGAATGTTGACAAGTATGACCGCCCCAAGCAGGCCTCCAAGTCTGTGTTGAGTGGTCTTATCAAGTGCCCCGTATGCGGTGAGCGAATGAATGTCAAAACCTTGTCCAACCGCTACACCAAGTCGGGCGATTTGCGATTTAACTACCGCTGTCGCAAACGAATGGAAGATAGATTTGGCTGCACAAGTAAGGACATCAACGGCAATGAGTTGGACCAGTACATTATTGACACTATCTGTCATATGAACTGCCCCGACGATGCCTACTATGCAAAACTGCAGAATTATCGTGAAGAACTGCTAAAAGCACAGCGAGAGGAAGAAAAAGAAATCAAGGGTCTTGAAAAGGAACTTGATAAAATTAAATCGGGCATTGTCGTGCAAATGGCAAACTTGCGGGAAAGCGGTCTGACTGCTGATGACAAGCAACTGATTTGGGATGATATTCATGCCTTACAGGAGAAAAGAAACGACCTCACGGGCAGAATAGCGACACTTAACGAGCAATTAAACGATGGTGCATATACTATCGAAGAAATTGAGCGAACCAAGACCGCTATTGAGACATTCCCTCGCCTAATGCAGATTGCAACCTATGAACAGACAATCGAACTGGTAAAGAAGATTGTTAGTTTTATTTATGTAAAATGCAACGATGCGACAGGGGACGATGATGTTCACATCGTCCTCCGTGGTGCGGAGGATACCGTAAATTTTAATTTGGCACACGAAAGGAGTGTGAGGTGTCATCCAGGTATAGATAGCATTCTCAATGCAGCGCGCGGCGTAGGTCGCGAGGCGCGGCCCCTTGGTTTCGTCGAAGGTGTCCACCGCCTTAATCAGCCCGATCGTGCCGATGGACACCAGGTCCTCCTGATTCTGCGCACCCGCGTAGTACTTCTTGATAATATGCGCAACCAGCCGCAGATTGTGCTCGATGAGTGTCTGCCGTGCCGCGCGGTCGCCGCCCCGCATCGCGGCGACCGCCTCGCGCTCCTGCGCCGCCGTCAGCGGCTTCGGAAACGAGCCGCTGTTCACCACGTGTAACACCATAAACAGCATCCGCGACAAGACCTGTAGTACCATTTCCCACATAGGGCATCCCTCCTGCCCTACTGTATGCGTGCAGTCGGCGGGATTTGCCAGTCCCAAAGAGAAAACCCCCGACCAATCGATCGGGGGATAAAATCATAAAAAGAACGCCTTGAATTGACTGTTGCAGCGCGAGCAGGTGACGGTGCGCCGCCCGCGGCGGATCGGCAGACGAAGCCGCGCCGAGCAATACGGGCAGGTGCGGTACCGCCAGCGGCGGATGTCCCGCAGACGGGTAATTTGCCGCCGAAGCCACGCGGCTGTCGGCGTCCACACGCGGATAAACCGCTCATTCTCCGCCTGACGGCGGGGAATGTTGCGGGACAGCGTGCGCCAGATGAGCACCACCGCGATTACCGTGCCGAGGGTGGACAGCACCCAGCCGACGATGCTGCGGCGAAAGAACATCTGCACCACCCACAGCACCATATAACTCCAAAGCAGAACATTGTTCAGCTTATCCGTGCCGTAACGACCCGCCATAAACCGCATTAGTGAATTGCGCAATCGATAGAACATTCTTCATCACTCCTACCCACAGTTTACCACCGGATTGTGAATAAACCCGCACGGGATTGTAAAATTTCTGTGTCCGTCAGGGGGGGCGATAATGCAACCCCGCGCGCCGTGATACAAGCGAAAAATTACCGAAAAGGAAAAACCGCCGCACGATGCGCTCCGTGCGGCGGTTTCCCGTATAACGTGTGTTATACAAAGCAGTAACCCACAACCGCATCCGCTCACGCGGACATCAGCAAAAGAAACGCGAGGTCTGAAACAGACGTCGGGGGGACACCGACAAACAACACGCTCTCTGTGAGTTATTCCCATTATACGCACCGTGCAAACCAATTTCTATGCTAATATTGACCTGTTTATAGCACAATCTTGACTTTTTGGAAGGAGGTGTAAGGTATATCCGCATTTTTCGGCTTCGTTGCACTGCTTGAAGAATGCCCGTGCCTCGGCAAGCCTCCGCGGCACGGGCATACGTTTATATCTTGGAAATATCGTAAGGCGTGGTCTGGTAGACGTAATAATTGAGCCAGTTGTAGAACAAGAGGTTCGCGTGGCTGCGCCAGGTGACCAGCGGCTGCTTGGTGTCGTCGTCGTCGGGGAAGTAATTTTCGGGCACGTCGATGGGCAAGCCCGCCGTCTTATCCCGCACGTATTCCCGTTTCAACGTGTCCGCATCGTACTCAGAGTGTCCGAACACGAACACCTGCGAGTTGGACTCGTTCTTGAGCGCGTAGACACCCGCCTGCGGCGAGGACGCGAGAATTTTTAGGCTCGGAACGGCTTCCATATCCTCGCGGCGCACGGTGGTGTGGCGGGAATGGGGCGCCATAAACACATCGTCATAGCCGCGGAACAGCATCGCATTCTTATGCTCGACCACATGCGGGTAGACGCCGAACAGCTTCTTCTCCAGCGGCACCTTGTCGATGCCGTAGTGGTAGTAAAGCGCCGCCTGCGCACCCCAGCAGATGTGCAGGGTGGAATGGACGTTGGTCTTGGTCCACTCAAGGATCTCGCACAGCTCCTCCCAGTAGTCCACCTGCTCAAAGGGCAGCTTCTCCACCGGAGCGCCGGTAATGATCATTCCGTCAAACTTGCGGTCGCGCACCTCATCGAAGGTCTTGTAAAAGGAGAACAGATGCTCCTCGTCGACGTTCTTCGCCTTGTGGCTCTTGGTGTGCAGCAGCTCCATCTCGATCTGCAGCGGCGTGTTACCGAGCAGACGGGCGAGCTGGGTCTCGGTGACGATCTTGGTGGGCATCAGGTTGAGCACCAACAGCTTGAGCGGTCGGATATCCTGCGTGATCGCCCGCGTCTCGGTCATCACAAAAATGTTTTCCTGCGCCAGCGTCTTGACCGCGGGCAGCTTATTCGGTATTTTGATCGGCATAGAATTCACTCCTTTGTCGATAGGGAAATCGCGTGTGTAAGGGGCGACGCCCCGTCGCCGTAAAGCACACATTTTGCGGGGTGTCGCAAGCGCCATCCCCTACGCACAAACCGAAATCAAGACCGTAGGGGACGATGCCCACAAAAGGATCTTTCGTCTGTACGATCCGCTTAAATCTTATCCAGCGCCTGCGCAATGTCGGCGATGAGATCCTCCGTGCCCTCGATGCCGCAGGAGAAGCGCACAAGGTCGGGGGTGACGCCCGCCGCGACCAGCTCGTCATCCGTGAGCTGGCGGTGGGTCGCGCTCGCGGGATGCAGGCAGCAGCTACGCGCATCCGCGACGTGGGTCTCGATCGCGGCGATCTTCAGGTGTCCCATAAACGCCTCGGCGGGGGCACGGCCGCCCTTAACGCCGAAGCTGACCACGCCGCAGGAGCCGTTCGGCAGATATTTCTGCGCGAGGGCATAGTCCTTGTCGGTCGGCAGGCCGCAGTATTTCACCCACGCGATCTTCTCGTGCGCGGACAGGAACTCCGCCACCGCCTGCGCATTCTTGCAATGCTGACGCATCCGCAGGTGCAGGCTCTCCAGGCCGAGGTTGAGCAGGTACGCCGACTGCGGCGACTGGGTCGTGCCGAGGTCGCGCATCAGCTGGGCGGTCGCCTTGGTGATGTACGCGCCCTCGAGGCCAAAGCGCTCGGTGTAGGTGATGCCGTGATAGCTCTCGTCGGGGGTGCACAGGCCGGGGAATTTCTCGGGATATTTCGTCCAGTCGAACTTGCCGCTGTCGACGATACAGCCGCCGACCGCCGAGCCGTGGCCGTCCATATACTTGGTCGTCGAGTGGGTGACGATGTCCGCGCCCCACTCGAACGGGCGGCAGTTGACGGGGGTGGCGAAGGTGTTGTCGATAATGAGCGGAACACCGTGTGCGTGTGCGGCGTTCGCGAAGCGCTCGATGTCCAGCACGACGAGTGCGGGGTTCGCGACTGTCTCGCCGAACACTGCCTTGGTGTTCGGCTTAAACGCCGCCTCCAGCTCCTCATCCGAGCAATCGGGCGCGACGAAGGTGAAGTCAATGCCCATCTTGCGCATCGTGACGTTAAAGAGGTTAAACGTGCCGCCGTAAATGCAGGAGGAGCACACGATGTGCGAGCCCGCTTCGGCGATATTGAAGATGGAGAAGAAGGACGCCGCCTGACCCGACGAGGTCAGCATCGCCGCCGTGCCGCCCTCCAGCTCGCAGATCTTCGCCGCGACGGTGTCACAGGTCGGGTTCTGCAGGCGGGAATAGAAATAGCCGCTCGCCTCAAGGTCAAACAGCTTGCCCATATCCGCGCTGGAGGTGTATTTGAAGGTGGTGCTCTGAATGATCGGCACCTGACGGGGCTCGCCGTTGCCGGGGGTGTAGCCGCCCTGTACACATTTGGTCTCAATGGTTGCCATATTGATCATACTCCTTTGTATAGAAATCAAAAAACCGCCCCAAAGCCATGCCTTGAGACGGACAGTATCCGCGGTACCACTCAAATTGCCGTCTGCCTTAGGCGGACAGCCTCTCTACGGGCTCGATCAAGCCCTTTGCCTTAACGCGGCATCACGGACAGCCCTAATGCGGCACACGCCGCCCTCAGGCAGTCGGCTCAAAAGCCATAGACCACAGGGACACTCCGCCGTCGGCTCGCACCACCCGCCGACTCTCTGATGACATCCTGTCCCGATCCTCTTCGTCATCGCCTTTCCTGCATTATAGCAAACCCCGCGGGCGGTGTCAATAGATTTTTTGGCTCGGACTTGCGCCAAAAGTCACGGCGTGGTAAAATAAGGATATAAATATTAAAAGGAGTGTCCTTTTATGTCCCACACCGTCCCGATGAGCGTCATCGCGCGCATACGCACGGATTTTACCACCAAGTTCGGCGTGCCGCGCCAGAGCGGACTCGTGCCCGAGGTCAAGGCAACGATCGTCTTCGAACCGGAATACCGCAACCCCGATGCCCTGCGCGGACTTGAGGGGTTCTCGCATCTGTGGCTTTTGTGGCACTTCTCCGAGGTCAGGCAGGACGGCTGGTCGCCGACGGTG
Organism: Acutalibacteraceae bacterium; assembly: GCA_045533185.1. Classification (GTDB taxonomy): domain Bacteria; phylum Bacillota; class Clostridia; order Oscillospirales; family Acutalibacteraceae; genus UBA5905. The sequence continues at coordinate 9,532 of JAZSHK010000030.1, forward strand.
CGTCCGCCGCGGCTCGGCGGCAATACCCGTATGGGGGTTTTCGCCACCCGATCGCCCTACCGACCCAACCCCATCGGGCTGTCCTCGGTGAAGCTCGAGAGCATCGAGTGGGACACCCCCGAGGGCGCAGTCATCCACGTTTCGGGCGCCGATCTGATGGACGGCACGCCTATACTGGATGTAAAACCGTACCTTGTTTATACAGATAGTCATCCAGATGCCGCGGGCGGCTTTGTCGCAGGGCTGAGTGATCGTACCGTCGAGGTCGACTGCCCACCCGCCCTGCTCGCCCCACTGCCCGAGGGGCAGCGTGCCGCCCTGCTCGGGGTGTTGGCACACGACCCCCGCCCCACCTACCAGAACGACCCCGATCGGGTATACGGGATGGCGTTCGGCGGGTGGGAGGTGCATTTCACCGTCGCCGACGGCATCCTGCACGTGCAAAACATCCGGCCACGCAACGATTAACGAAAAATCGCGGTATAATGCCCCCGAGGTGGTGGTATGACACTGAAAAACATCGCGGAGCTGGCGGGCGTTTCCGTCTCAACAGTTTCGAAGGCCTTTTCGGGCAGCAGTGAGATCCGCGAAGAAACCGATATTCTATGCTGCGGAAAAAGATGACGGTGTCCCCCGACTTCGTCATCCGCCAATCCACGGGTCCGAACAGAAATACATAAGACGCGCGCCCCCGAGCAGGAGCTCGAGGGCGCGCTTTTGTGGTTTTCACTTATTTGAGCACCTTGAAATAGTCCAGCGCGGACAGCACGATGCCGACAAGGATGTAAAGATCAACCAGACCGCCGACCAATCCGACGAGCAGGCCGACAATGGGGATGATCGACACCAGCTTCATCACAAAACCGATGACGATGCCTACCACCAGATAGACGACGATGTTAATGATCAGCCCCGCGACATCCTTCTTCTCTTTGAAGGAAAAGGGGAAAAACTTTCTCAGCAGTTCCATTGTTGTTACCTCCTATGTAATTGGTAAATTCAGTATAACATATTCAGACGGGTGGCGCAAGGGGAAGTTACGAGAGAGGGATAACAGCAAGGCATCGGCAGAACGAATACCGTTTTTGAGATATCTTACTGCATAAAAGGCAAAAAAATAGAGCGCAAACGCGCTCCGCAAAAATGTTAAACATTTTTTCTTTGTGCTAATAGTATACCCTCAGTTGAACAAAATGTCAATAGTTTTATTCGTAAAATCAAATCTGATCAATTTTATGCGTAGACTGCGAGTTTTGCGGTTTCGCCACAGGCGAAATGCGCGTTGTCTAAACGCGCAAGCAAAATCTCGACCATAGCGAGATGAATTCCTGCTTCTATACTGCCTAGCTATTCGCTATGGATGCTGATATTTTTCGCCATAGGCGGAAAATATGGTGAGTCAATGGCTTTGCTCCTTGTGTTTTGTAGGGGGCGATGCCCACATCGCCCCGATAGGGCGAGACTTTGAACTCTGCACCATTGCAAGATTAGCTTTGCTTTTCTACGGCGGTTTGTCGTTTGCAATGATGCTTGATATTTTTCGCCTATGGCGAAAAATATGGTGGATCAAGAACCTCCATCCACCACGTGGACAAAAAAGCAGGGATACCGCAAAGCGGTATCCCTGCTTTTTTGGTCCGAGTGGCGAGACTTGAACTCACGGCCTCTTGACCCCCAGTCAAGCGCGCTACCAACTGCGCCACACCCGGATTTTTCGCAGTTTCTCTCAACTGCGAGTGGTATTATAGCATACCCCCCGACAAAATGCAAGAGGAATTTTACTTTCTTTTCAATTTTTCTTGCGAAACGGACTTCTGCGTGGTATACTAGGGTGGTTATTGTATTAATTCAATTATAAAGGAAGCGCAATTTATGGGAACCAGAGAAAATTTACGCAACGTTGCCATCATCGCCCACGTTGACCACGGCAAGACCACGCTGGTGGATCAGCTGCTGCGGCAGAGCGGCATCTTCCGCGCCAACGAGCAGGTCGCCGAGCGCGTGATGGACTCTAACGACCTCGAGCGTGAGCGCGGCATCACCATCCTCTCCAAAAACACCGCCGTGATGTACGGCGACACCAAGATCAACATCGTCGACACCCCCGGCCACGCCGACTTCGGCGGCGAGGTGGAACGCATCCTGCTGATGGTGGACGGCGTACTGCTGCTTGTCGACGCGTTCGAGGGCTGTATGCCGCAGACCCGCTTCGTGCTCAAAAAGGCGCTCGGGCTCGGCAAGCGCCCCGTCGTCGTCGTCAACAAGATCGACCGCGACGGCGCCCGACCCTACGAGGTCATCGATGAGCTGCTCGACCTCTTCATTGAGCTGGACGCCGACGAGGATCAGCTCGACTTCCCCGTCATCTTCGCCTCGGGCCGCGACGGCTACGCCTCGCTCGACCCCGACGCGCGCGAGGGGGATATGCGCCCCTTGTTCGAGGCGATCCTTGAGCACGTGCCCGCGCCCGAGGGCGACCCCGACGGCCCCCTGCAGATCCTTTTCTCCAACATCGACTACGACGACTACACGGGACGCATCGGTGTCGGCCGCGTCGAGCGCGGCAGTGTACGCACGGGGCAGACGGTCACGCTGTGTAAGCGGGACGGCTCCACCCGGAACGCCCGCATCGGCAAGCTCTACCAGTTCGAGGGCCTGCACCGCGCCGAGTGCGAGAGCGCGGGGCTCGGCGACCTTGTCGCCGTCACCGGCATCGCCGACCTCAACATCGGCGAGACCGCCTGCGACCCCGAGCACGTCGAGCCGCTGCCCTTCGTCCACATCGACGAGCCGACCATCTCGATGATCTTTATGGTCAACAACAGCCCCTTCGCAGGACGCGAGGGCAAATACGTCACCTCCCGCAACATCCGCGACCGCCTCTTTAAGGAGATCGAGACCAACGTCAGTATGCGGGTCGAGGAGACCGACACCACCGACGCGTTCAAGGTGTCGGGGCGCGGGGAATTAAGCCTCTCCATCCTCATCGAGACGATGCGGCGACAGGGCTTCGAGTTCGCGGTCAGCCGCCCGCAGGTCATCCTCAAGACGGGACCGAACGGCGAGACCCTCGAGCCGATGGAGCTCTTGGTCATCGAGGTGCCCGAACAGTACGTCGGCGTGATTATGGAGCGTCTCGGCTCACGCAAGGCAGAGATCGTCAATATGGGCACGCGGGACACCGGCGTCAGCCACCTCGAGTTTCGCATCCCCTCCCGCGGGCTGATGGGCTATCGCCAGCAGTTCCTCACCGACACCAACGGCAACGGCATTATGAACAGCCTGTTTGACGGCTACGAGCCCTATAAGGGCGAGATTCCCCAGCGCGTGCAGGGCTCGCTGGTCGTGCACGAGACGGGCGAGACCTGCGCCTACGGCCTGTGGGGCGCGCAGGACCGCGGCGCCCTGTTCGTCGGCCCCGGCGTACCCGTGTACGAGGGGATGATCGTCGGTCAGTCGCCGCGCGACGAGGACATCGTCGTCAACGTCTGCAAGAAAAAGCACGTCACCAACACCCGTGCCTCCGGCTCGGACGAGGCGCTGCGGCTCGTGCCGCCGACCGTCCTCAGCCTCGAGCAGTCGCTGGAGTTCATCAACGACGACGAGCTCGTCGAGGTCACCCCCGAATCCATCCGTCTGCGCAAGCGCATCCTCTCCAAAGAGCTGCGCCTCAAGGCAGAATCCCGCAAAAAGCAAAAATAATACTATTTTCGCGCAATATCTGCTATTCCCTTTTGCGTCGCTTTATGGTTTAATGATACTGTAGGGTGGAGCGAAATGGCCGAACACCGTTTTGAAAAAGGGGATTTTCGCTCCGCCTTAAGCTACTACAAAAGTTTTTTTGGTTAGGGTAGAGTGAGATATCCGAACCAGCCTCAAAGCGGCAGATTTCGGCGCTTTTCACCCTGTTTTCTCTCGCGAGGCGTTAAAGGGGCGAGAGGATCCGCCCGCATAAATTATATTATCTTTGGTATATTAAGAAAGGACGGTATTCCCTATGCGTAAACTGTTAGCCCTGATGTTAGCCATGCTGCTGATGTTTTCTCTCGTCGCCTGCGGCGGCGACAGAGACGGCGATAACAGCAGCTCCGTGCCAAACGCGCCCGAGAGCAGCGAGCCCGCCGCCTCCGGCGAGTCGACCACGACCACAAGCGGCTCGACCGCCTCCGGCGAGTCGACCGCGACCCAAGGCCCCACAACCTCCGGCCGTAACGACAGGAACCCCTCCAAGTCCTCCACGACCACCTCCAAATACGTCCTGCCCACCAGCGGCAATTGGGAAAAGCCGGTGACGATCAACACCGCCGTGCTGTACAACAAGCAGACAAGCTCCAACGACAAGGCGGCGGAGGATAAGCGCCAGTCCATCCTGAAAACCGCAGACACCCTCAAGCCGAGCGGCAGCGGCAAGGCCTACTACATCTCCTACCGCGGCAGCGACCAAAACGACGGCCTGTCCCCCAACACCCCGTGGAAATCCCCCGCTAAAGCGGCAAACAGCCTGCTGTTCAAGGCAGGCGACGTTGTGCTGTTCGAGCGCGGCGGCGTCTACCGCGACGTGGGCATCGTGGCAAAGACGGGTGTTAGCTACGGCGCCTACGGTAAGGGCGCGAAGCCTCAGCTCTACGGCAGTGACAAGAACTACGCCGACGAGAAGCTATGGGAGAAGACCTCCACCGCCAACGTCTGGCGTGCCAAGGTCACGCAGGTCAAGGGCGGAACCGCCAAGGACATCGAGGATGTCGGCAATATCATCATCGACTACGGCAAGATCTGCGCCTCCGACGGCAAGAAAATGAGCCTCGGCAAGCTCGCCGCGGACTACGACTTCTACTACGATGCTAAGACGGACTACGTGTATCTCTACCTCGTGAAGGGCAACCCCGGTAAGCTGCACGAGTCCATCGAGATTGCACCCAACGAGCACATCATCCAGGTCAGCAGCGCCAAGAACGTTACCATCGAGAACCTGTGCATCAAATACACCGGCGCGCACGGCATCTCCTGCGGCGCAACCTCCGGCACCACCGTGCGCGGCTGTGAGATCGGCTATATCGGCGGCGGTATGCTCTCAATCCAAAGAAGTGCCCGCTTCGGCAACGGTGTCGAGTTCTTCGGCGCAGCGAGTAACTGCACCGTCGAGAACAACTGGATCTACCAGTGCTTCGACGCGGGCTACACCAACCAGGGCCCGGAAGACACCGGCTCGAACACCGGCTGGCACGAAAACATCAACGTCAAAAATAACCTCATCGAGTACTGCGCGTACAACATCGAGGTGTGGACGATCAAGGACGGCAAGCGCGGCGGTATGAAGAACTGCACCTTCTCCGACAACGTCCTGCGCTTCGCGGGCTACGGCTTCGGCTCCAACAACCGCTTCTCCTCCAACACCAGTGCCGTCGGTAACATCTCCTTCTACAACCATGTCGTCCCTTGCCAGAACACTGTCATCAAGAACAACGTGTTTGACTGCTCCTCTCGCTACGTGATCTCCATCGCCTATCCCAACGATGCGGAGGGGCGCGGCCCGACGATCACCGGCAACACCTGGATCCAGAAGCCCTTCAAAAACGACGACACCACCGCCGTGGTCGGTCAGAGCTACCTGACCGGCAACCTGAAGGTCTACAAATGCGCCACTCTCGACGAAATGAAGACCAGCGTCGCCATCTTCGACAAGGCACACGCGAGCGTCATCCTCGACAAATGATCCGCCGTTTTAACTAAAACAGCGAACCTTTCGCCCCGCCCCGCAGACATCGGTCTGCGGGGCGGGGCTTTGTTTTTCATCCTATCGCGCCCAAGCTTGGTGAATTTGGCGCAAAGATGCGTGAACTTGTCTTGTTCGCGGCTTTACTTTTTCTGCAGAATATTGTATAATAGACACGATTTGTATTCTGTACAACCAATCGGCTAAGGAGGTTGTGTCCTCGCGTTTGCCGCCGCGAGCCACAAATGCCTATGGTTTTATGGCAGAATACCAATTGCAGTACCTACAACATTATCAGAAAAAGGAGAGAACACCACTATGCGCAAATTGACAACCCTATTACTCGTCGTTCTTCTGCTGTTTTCCCTCGCCGCCTGCGGCGACAACGAGGGCGACGGCAGCTCGGCTCCCGTGTCTTCCGAGAGCAGTCAGCCTGCTTCCGACCCCACGGACAGCTCCGAGCCGCAGGACGATCCCACAAGCTCGGATGTGAGCAGCAGTAAGACAACCACCGCCGGCCGTACGCGCTCGACCGCCGCGGCCTCCGGCACCACCGGCACCACCTTTGACGGATATTATTCCACCGTGGGTGAGAAGCCGGTGACCTACAACACCGCCATCCTCTACAATAAGCAGACCAGTAAGTTTGACCAACAGGCGGAGGGAAAGCGGCAGTCCATCCTGAACGAGAAGGACACCGTCAAGGCGACCGGTAGCGGCAAGACCTACTACATCTCCCCCAAGGGCGACGACAGCAACGCCGGCACCTCCAAGGACAAGGCGTGGCGCACCACCAAGAATCTGACCAATCACCGGCTCTTCAAGGCGGGTGACGTGGTGCTGTTTGAGCGCGGCGGTGTCTACCGCAACGTGTCCTTCCATATGGCGAGCGGTGTGGCCTACGGCGCATACGGCAGCGGCGCGAAGCCCTGCCTCTACGGCAGCGATAAGAACTATGCCGACGAGAAGCTGTGGGAGAAGACCTCCCCCGCCAACGTCTGGCGTCTGAACGTCGGCAAGAATACGAATGATGTCGGCAACTTCGTCTTCGACCACGGTAAGGCGAGCGGTATTAAGTCTCTCGTTAACAAACTCAGCGTCGACTTCCAGTTCTATCACGACGCCGCTAAAGGATATGTGTATTTGTATCTCACCGCAGGCAACCCCGGCAAGGTGTACTCCAACATCGAGATCTGCGTAACCAAGAATCTGATGTACACCCAGAGCACCTACAAGGCAGAGAACATCACCCTTGAAAACCTCTGCATCAAGTACACCGGCGCGCATGGCATCGTTGTGCAGTCCGGCACGAATGTGCAGGCGAAGAACATCACCGTGCGCGGCTGCGAGATCGGCTGGATCGGCGGCGGCCTGCTTAGAGCCGGCGTACAATACGGCAACGGTATTGAGTTCAACGGCGCCATCGACGGCGCGCTCGTCGAGGACAACTGGATCTACCAGTGCTACGACGCGGGCTACACCAATCAGGGTGACTGCTATCAGAAAAACATCACCGTGACGGACAACCTCATCGAATACAATCCCTACAACATCGAGGTGTGGAGCGCTAAAGAGATCGGCAAGGGCGGCTTGATGAACTGCACCTTCTCGGACAATATCCTGCGCTTCGCCGGCTACGGCTTCGGCACGATCGCGCGCAACACCAGCGCCATCGGCAACATCTCCTTCTATGACTATGTGATCCCCTGCGAGAACACCGTCATCCGCGACAACATCTTCGACTGCTCCTATCGCTATGTGATCTCCATCGCCTACCCGAACGACAGCCAAGGCCGCGGCCCGACCATCACCGGCAACACCTGGAACCAGAAGCCCTTCTCCGACAAGGTTACCACCGCCTCGGTCGGTCGCACCAAGTTCACCGGTGAAACGGTGATCCACGCCTGCGGCACGCAGGCGGAGATGGAGACGAGCGTCAAGATCTTCGATAAGAATCCTAAGGCGGCCACACTGGAAGGCTAAACCGCTATTCTGTCACTTCAACCGCCCCGCGGAAAGCTCCCGCGGGGCGGTTTTTTGCGGTGAAATATCAATATTGTGTTATTTTGTGCACAGATTTGCTGTTTATTTCACCAAGAGGTTGCGGTATAATACTCTCAGAATACGCTTACATAAAAGGAGAGAGTCCTTATGAGCACGACACACGAAATACCCGCCACCGTCAACACCGCCACGTTCTACTGTGAGCAGCACAGCCGCTTCGACGCGCAAGCCGAGGCACTGCGTCAGCAGATCCTCGCGCTGCCCGACACGGTAAAAGCGGCGCACGGCGCTAAGTCGATCTACATCTCCTACCGCGGCGACGACGCGGCGGACGGCCGCACCCCCGAAACCGCGTGGCGCACCACCGCCAATCTGCAGGACAAGGAGCTGTTGGCCGAGGGCGACGCAGTGCTGTTCGAGCGCGGCGGTGTCTATCGCAGTGTCTGCGTCATTCTGTGCGACGGTGTGGGCTACGGCGCCTATGGCGAGGGCCCGAAGCCGCAATTATTCGCGGGCGACAAGAACTACGCCGATCCCGAGCTGTGGGAGCGAATCGATCAGTGGGGCGTGTGGCGCACCCGTGTCCCCGCCGACCCCAAAAACCGTGACAACGCCTTTCGCAACGACATCGGCAACATCCTCTTCGACCACGGCCGCGGCTGCGCCTCCGAGTATAAGCGGCTGTCGCTCAGCGAGCTGCGCACGGATTTCGAATTCTACCACGACGTGCAGGAAAACTGGCTCTATCTCTGCCACACGATGGGCAACCCCGGTGCGCGTTTCGAAAGCATCGAGATCGCGCCGAAGGTGAACATCCTCACCGCGCCCTATCAAAATCACGGCATCGTGATCGAAAATCTCTGCCTCAAATACACCGGCGCGCACGCCATCGGGATGAGCCGCCCCGACGGCTGCACCATACGCGGCTGTGAGATCGGCTACATCGGCGGCTCGATGCTCAAGGACAACGCTCGCTACGGCAACGGCATCGAGTTCTATAGCCGGAGCAGAAATATGCTGGTGGAAAACAACTGGATCTACCAGTGCTTCGACGCGGGCTACACCCATCAGGGCCGCGACGGCTGGCACGAGAACAACATCGTTCGCCGCAACCTGATGGAATACAGCAACTACAACATCGAGGTGTGGACCAGTCGCGATCCCGCCGTCGGCGGCGCGCGGGACGGCGTTATCGAAGACAATATCCTGCGCTTTGCGGGCTACGGCTTCGGGACGAAAGCCCGTATCGGCAGCAACTCCTCGGCAGTGGGCAACATCTCGATGTACAATTACCCGCTGCCGCACAGAAATTTTGTTATCCGTAACAACATCCTCGACTGCTCCACCCGCTATCTGGTGTCCATCGCCTACCCGAACGACCCCGAGGGGCGCGGCCCGACCATCAAGGGCAACATCTGGAATCAGAAGCCGTATCACACGGCGGACTCCGCCGCGGCGGTCAATCGTCTCAACAAGCACGTCTCCGCCGACCCCGACGAGCGCCCTCAGACGATCGTGCTCCCCTGCGGCTCGCAGGAGGAGATGGAAGCGGGGGTCGCCAAGACCGATCTCGCGCCGCTTGAAATTACCTACGAAGGATAAAAACCACGCCCCCGACAGCCGACGGCGGTGCGGGGGGGCGTGGATGGTTACTTTACAATTTGTGGGAAAAATCAA
>JAZSHK010000043.1:0-19923 GCA_045533185.1 Acutalibacteraceae bacterium
TCAGACATGACCATATTCAAACATAAAGGCGTACCATGGGAATGGACTCTTCTGCTAGACACTTTCAACAACGAAATCTTAGCACATCAAGCAACACCTATTCCTGGTAGCAACAAACCATATTATCATTGTTTAGAGCAGCTGAAGCTGCTCGTAGGAAGGAAAGAGGAGCAGACGCCCCAGGTAGTCTTCCACACCGACCAGGGTTCTGTCTACTCCTCACGGGCTTTTTGCCAGGCCCACGAACATTATAACATACTTCGGTCAATGTCGCGAGAGGGAACTCCAACAGATAATCCAATAATTGAAGCATTAAACGGATGGATGAAAGAAGAACTGTATCTCGACTTCGGGTTAGCCACTACAGAAGATGTCCCTTTTCTCTTTTACAAGTATGTGCATTATTTCAATAACAGGCGACCTGCGGCCGCCTTGGGCTACAAAAGCCCAGTTCAGTACAAGACCGAACTGGGCTTCTAAAACTATGGTGTTTTTATGTGTCTACTTTTTCTTGACAGATGCACCGTTCAACGAACGGGCGGTTGCTTTATGTTGTATAAGGGATTACAGGCTGGTGAGCACCTCGAGCAGGGCCTGCATCTCGATCTCCTTGACCTTGTCGCAGTCAACGCCCGCCTTCACGCAGTCGGTGAAATAGCGGATCTCGTTGGCATAGGGATCCTCCTTGGTCTTGACGATGTTGACCGATTCATCCAGTTCGCCGGCCTCCTCCAGATTGACGACTTCGTTCATCGTAAAGAGCTTCAGGCCGTTAGCGTCTTTCTGGATGATGGCGTTCTCAAACTGGAAGCGGAAGCCGCCGCTGAACGGAAATTTTGAGTTAAACCACGCCGCCTCGATGGTGATGAAGAAATCATCGTAGTAGAAAATGGACTGGATGTAATCCTGATCCGTCATCTTGGTACGATTGACGGAGTGGTTCTTGGGCAGGCCAAAGGCATACAGCATAAAGTCCACGTCGTGCACGTGCAGATCGAAGGGGACCATACCGCTGCGCTTCTCGTCCATCATCCAGTTATCCCAGCTCCAAGTGGGGCGGATGCCCAGACGAGACATGTGGGCAGCGAGCAGTTTGCCGTATTTGCCGGACTCAAACGCCTCTTTGACAATGTTGTAACAGCCTTCAAAACGCAGGACCTGCGCGACCATAAAGCGCACGTTGTTGCGGCGAGCCGCCTCATACACGCGAGCGACGTCCTCGATCTTCAGCGCGATGGGCTTCTCGCAGAGAACGTGGATGCCGCGCTCCATCGCATAAATGGACACTTCGACATGCAGATACGTGGGCAGGCAGATATCGAGGATATCCGGCTTCTCTGCTTCTAACATCTCTTTGTAGTCTGTATAGTGATGGACATCGGGATACTTTTCCATTCGCTCGGGGCGGATATCGCACATCGCGACCAGCTCTGCATCCTCCATCGCCATCCAAGGGCCGATATGGGTGGAGCTGATGCCGCCGACACCGACCAGTGCAACTCTCAACATACTACTCAACCTCCGTATACTTCATCAAGAATGTTCTGCAGATAATCGCGGGCGGCGAGAATCTCGTTGTTGACCGACACGGCGGTGCCGGAGATCTCGCGCTCGATGGTGATCGGACCGTCGTAGCCGAGCTCCTTGAGACGTCGGAAGAATGCAGGGAAATCCACCTTACCCTCGCCGATCGGGGTCTCCGAGCCGTTCTCAAAGCCGCTGGTGGGATAGGTGCCGTCCTTCGCGTGGATGTTATAGACATATTTGCCGATGGTATCCAGCGCATCGACGGGGTTGGCCTTGCCGTAGGTGATGAGGTTGGCGGTATCAAGGTTGATGCCGAGGTTGTCGCACTCGACGGTCTCAAAGCACCGCAGGATCGCCATAGGTGTTTCCTGCCCTGTCTCGAACAGCAGGCGCATATCGTACTCGTTCTTCATATAGTTCGCCACGCTGCGTACTGCGATGCACATACCGGCAAAATCGGGATCGTTGGGATTTTCGGGAATAAAGCCCATGTGCGTAATCATATCCCGTACCCCCAGCTTATGGGCGAAGTCCGCACCGGCCTGCAAATTTTTCATACGTTCGCACCGGAAGGCAGACGGCACCAGACCGATGGTCAGCGGGCCTTGACGCGGATTCCATGCGACGGGCTCGCACCAACCGCACCAGAACGCGGTGATGGTCACACCGTATTTCTCGAACAGCTCTTTAACGCGGGCGGCGTTCTCGTCCGTCCACAGGGACATTTTCCACGAGATCAATTGACAAGTGTCAAGGCCGTGGTCACGCATCGCTTGCAGTTTTCCTTCTAAGGTTTCCATCGAGCCGAAAGCAATGCAGGTTCCGATTTTTAACATATTATAACACCTCCGTGTGATTATCGGAAAGAATTACCCTTCCCCTTTATCATACAGCCAAAAAAAGCAAAAACAAGAGATGGTTTTGACTTTTTTTAGGATGTTTTTGACTTTTCTGTGAAAGCAAGCGAGTGGTTGTATGTGATAAGCCTCGGCGAATCTCTCTCTGCCTTACTGCTTTTCGCATAAATAGCAAAGATAACGGTTGATTTTTGCTGTATTTTATGCTATAATCACTAAAACAAAGATTGAAACTATTATGTTTTTTGGATGGGACAATTTCGACATTTCAAGGGGGACGGTATGAATTATAGTGATTTTCGCGAGCCGGATATGGCATCCTACGGCGCACACGCGGTGAGATTATTGCGCATCACGGCGAAGCCGCAGATGAAATGCGTGCCGCTGCATTGGCACGAACGTTTCGAGATGCTGATCATCGACGAGGGCTCGATGCTGGCGCGTGTTGCGGGCGAGGAATTCGTCGCCAAGGCGGGGGACGTTGTCATCGTCAATCCCGGTTGTATGCATGAGGCGACGGTGATTGAGGAGATCTCTTATCGTGTGCTGATGTTCGAACTGATTGAACAGTATGCGCAGGATAAGAGTGCTCAGCGGCTGCTGCGTTCGTTTGCCAACCGCACGGCGGCGTTTCTGCCGCTGGTGCGGGACGAGCAGCTTCGGGAGATCGTTGAACGCATCTTCACGGTCACGCAGGAAAAGCGGGACGGCTTTCCGCTGATGCAGATCGGTCTGGTGTATGAGTTGCTCGCCTGCTTATTCGAAAGGTATCAGGATGACCGCTGTATCCGACCGATGGCGGAGGGGCGTCTGCGGCAGGTGATCGAATATATTGCCGATCATTACAGCGAGGATATCTCCTCGCGCTCGCTGAGCGAAATGTTTGGGTATGATGAGTCATATTTCTGCCGTCTGTTCCGAACAGTCGTAGGTGTGCGCCCGATGGAGTATATTCGCGTGCTGCGGCTCGATAAGGCGCGCCGTCTTATGCTGGACGAGAAGAAATCCATCGCCAAGGTGGCACGGGAATGCGGCTTTTCGGATATAAACTATTTCTCCCGTTGCTTCCGTCGCCACTACGGCGTTACGGCAGGGGAATACCGTAAAAAGGCGAATAAGTCCATCGACCGAGTGGATATTCAATAGAAATATAAGGATAAAAGCAACCGCCGCAAGGAATTTTCCGTGCGGCGGTTGCTTGCTTAACTTCAGTCCTCGGCGGCGGTCGCCTTGCCGAGAGTGCCGTTGGCGAGTGCCTGCAGATAGGCGTTGATGAAGCCGTCGATCTCGCCGTCCATCACCGCCTGAATATTGCCCATCTCGTAGCCGGTGCGGGTGTCCTTTGCCAGCGTATAGGGCATAAACACATAGGAACGGATCTGGCTGCCCCAGGCGATCTGCGCCTGATTGCCCTTGATGTCCTCGAGGCGGTCGAGGTGCTCGCGCTCCTTGATCTCGACGAGCTTGGATTTGAGCATCGCCATCGCCTTGTCGCGGTTCTGGAACTGGCTGCGCTCGTTCTGGCACGCGACCACGATGCCGGTCGGGATGTGGGTCAGACGCACGGCGGAGGAGGTCTTGTTAATGTGCTGACCGCCCGCGCCGGAGGAGCGGAACACGTCCATCTTGATATCCTCGGGGCGGATGTCCACCTCGACGTCCTCGTCCAGCTCGGGGATGACCTCGAGTGCGGAGAAGGAGGTGTGGCGGCGCCCCGACGAGTCGAAGGGGGAGATGCGCACCAGACGGTGCACGCCCGCCTCGCCCTTGAGGTAGCCGTAGGCGTTCTCGCCGATAATTTCGATAGAGGCACTCTTGAGCCCCGCCTCGTCGCCGTCGAGATAATCGAGGATGTTATACTGGAAGCCGTGCGCCTCCGCCCAGTGGGTGTACATACGGTAGAGCATCGAAGCCCAGTCCTGTGCCTCGGTGCCGCCCGCGCCCGCGTGGAAGGTGAGGATGGCGTTCTTTGAGTCGTATTCGCCGCTGAGCAGGGTGGCGAGCCGCTGGCTCTCCATCGACTTCTCGATCTGCTCAAGTCCCGCGATACACTCGTCGAGCAGGGAGAGATCCTCCGCCTCGTCGGCAAGCTCGATGAGGGTCAGCGTGTCCTGATAGTCGGCGTGCAGCTTTTCGTAGCTCTCGATCTTTCCCTTGACCGCGGCGGCCTTCTGGGTGATCTTCTTGGCGTGCTCCATATCGTCCCAGAAGCCGGGGGCGGCGGCGCGCGCGTCCAGCTCATCCGCTTCGCGCTTGAGCTGGGTCAGGCCGATCGACTCCGCGAGATCCTCGATCTGCGGCAGCAAGCCCTCTAATTTCAGTTTGAGTTCTTCATATTGCAGCATGGTGTTTCTCCCATTCCAAGATATTTCCAATATGATAGTATACCCGAAATCTGCGCCATTGTAAAGAGAAAATTCGTTTTTTATATTCTGCGGTTTCCCTCTTGCACTTTGTCGGGAAATTGCGTATACTATACTCATATATCTCTGTAAGTTAAAGGGAGTTGCTTATATGAAGATCCTGATGATCCCGTCCTGGTACGGCACCAAGACCGCCCCGTTGCTTGGCTCGTTTTATAAGGAGCAGGCAGAGGAGCTGGTCGCCCGCGGCCACGATGTGGCGGTGCTGTATGCCGAGGTGGGCGGCAGCCTGCGCCCGTCGGACAACGGGATGACCCACGCGGTGGTCAACGGCGTTAACACCTACGTGTGGGTGCGCCCGAATCTTACGCCGCGGTTTGAGCGCGGCCGCTGCTGGCAGCGCACGCGGATGCTGGAGACGCTGTACCGCAAGCTCGAAAAGGAATGGGGACGCCCCGACGTGGTCAACCTGCGCTCGTCCCTGCAGGGGTACGAGGCGGTGGCGCTGTGCCGTCGACATAACTTGCCGTTATTCTTTATGGAGCACTCTTCCTTTGTCGTTACCGAGGGGGCGGACAGCCCCGCGCTCGCGCGTTTGCGTGCCGTGATGGCGGCGGCGCAGGTGAACGCCTGCGTCGGCTCGGTGCTGATGAGGGTAATGAAACCGATCGACGAGAATACCCGCCTGATTCCCGATTTCGTGGATGAGCGGCGGTTTGCCATCGGCGAGAAGACGGACAAGGATGCCCCCTTCACCTTCGCGGCGATGGGACAGCTCCGTCCCATCAAGGGGCACGATACCCTCATCCGCGCGTTTGCGCGCCTGCGTGAGCTGACCGACCGCCCCGTGCGCCTGCACATCGCGGGTACGGGCGGCCTGCGGGAGTATCTGCAGGGGATCATCGACACCGAGGGTGTCAGCGACACCTGCAAGCTTGTCGGGGCGATCCCGCGCGATGAGGTCAAGACCTTTATGAACGATTGCGATTGCTTTATCTGCTCGTCCCGCACCGAGATGCTGTCCTGCGTGCTGCACGAGTGCGCCGCTTGCGGTCGTCCCGCCATCGGCACGATGTGCGGCGGTCCGCAGGACATCATCACCGACAAATCGGGCGTGCTGGTGCCGGTGGACGACGTCGAGGCGATGGCGCAGGCGATGCGCGCGATGCTGGATAAGGCGGGCTCCTACGACCGCGAGGCAATTCGCGCGAGCATCATCGAGCGATTCGGCCGTGACACCGTGTGCGACGCGCTCGGCAAGGCTTGCGCTGATGCCGCCGCGATCAAGAACGGGGGGACGAAATGACCTTGCCCGAGAGCCGCACCCTCACCGCCCACGGCGGTGAGGTGCCGTATTATTCCTTTCCCGCGTTTGACCGCGTTCCGTTCGTGCGGCACGGGTTTTCCACCCGCCTCGGCGGGGTGAGCGAGGGCAAATTCGCCTCGATGAATTTGAGCTTTACGCGCGGAGATGACGACGCGGCGGTGAGGGAGAATTTTCGCCGCTTTTGCACCGCCGTCGGCGTGGAGACCGAGCGAGTCGTTGTATCGGCGCAGACGCACACGGTGAATGTTTATAACGCAACGGCCTCGGACTGCGGCCGCGGCATCACCCGTGAGCGGGGATATACCGATGTCGACGGGCTGATCACCGACGAGCCGAACGTGGTGCTGTGTACCCAGTATGCCGATTGCGTGCCGCTGTTTTTCGTCGATCCCGTGCGGCGGGTCGTCGCGACCTCGCACGCGGGCTGGCGCGGCACGGTCGGCGGCATCGGGCAGGTGACGGTCGAGCGGATGGCGCGCAACTACGGCTGTCAGCCGTCGGATATTCTCGTCGGCATCGGCCCGTCCATCGGGCGGTGCTGCTTTGAGGTGGATACCCCCGTTATCGATGAGTTCGCGAAGCTGTCGTTCTTCGACGGCGATTGTTACACCGATGACAAAAACGGCAAATACCACATCGATCTGTGGGAGGTCAACCGCCGCTTTTTGCTTGAGGCCGGTGTAAAGGAAGAGGCCATCACCGTCACCGACGTGTGCACCCGCTGTCATCCCGATAAATTGTGGTCTCACCGCTATTGCGGCAACGACCGCGGCAGTCTTGCGGCGTTTATCGCGATCGCCGAATAAATAATTGTACAAAAATCATCCATACTAACTCCGTAAGGAGTGATATGGATTGACGTATACAGAAACAGTGGCTACGCTCAAAGACAAACTGCGCGTAGATGCGAGCTTTGATATGATGTTCCGCGAATTGACCGTGGGACACCGTTCGGCATCGATGTTCTTTGTGGATGGACTTTCCAAGGACGAGGTGCTGGAGAAAATGCTGGAATTTATGGCGATGATACCCGAGCGGGACGCCAAGGGTATTACCGATGCCAATGAATTTATCAAGCGTTTTATCACCTTTATTGAGGTGGGCTGCACCGCCGATATGGAAAAGGTGGTTACGCAGGTGTTGTCGGGTGTGACGGCGTTGGTCGTTGAGGACCTTGACCGCATCATTCTCATTGATACCCGCACCTATCCCGTGCGCAGTGTGCAGGAGCCGGAGTCTGACCGCGTCCTGCGCGGTTCGCGCGACGGCTTGGTGGAGACGCTGGTGTTTAACGCCGCGATGATCCGTCGCCGCCTGCGTGACCCGTCGCTGACCTTCGAGGTCATCCCCGTGGGCAGCGTGTCCTCGACCGACGTGTGTCTGTGTTATATGAACAGTCGGGTGGATAAGAAATATCTCGAAAAGCTGCGGCAGCGGATTAAAAATATCACCATCCCGACCCTGTCGATGGGGCAGGAGAGCCTTGGTGAATGTCTGTTGCGCGGGCAGTGGTACAATCCCTTCCCCCGCATCCGCTATACTGAGCGACCCGACAGCGCCGCCGCGTGTATCGCGGAGGGACAGATCATCGTGCTGGTGGATAATTCCCCTGCCGCGATGATCCTGCCGACCTCGATCTTCGATTTTTCGCAGGACACCAACGATTTCTATTTTCCGCCGCTGGTGGGGACGTATTTGCGGCTGGTGCGCGGTTTTATCTTCGTCGCGACGCTGTTCCTCACCCCTGTGTGGTACTGGCTCATCCAAAATCCCGAACGCATCCCGCAGGCGCTTGAGTTTATCCGTGTCAAGGAGCCGGGCGGCATCCCGATCATCGTGCAGTTGTTGCTCGTCGAGCTGCTCATTGACGTGCTTAAATTGGCAAGTCTCAACACCCCGACGTCGCTGAGCAACGCCTTGAGCCTGGTCGGTGCGCTGGTGTTCGGTGAGTTCGCGGTGCAGGCGGGACTGTTCGAGCCCGAGCTGCTCGCGTATATGGCGTTCGTTGCCATCGCGTCCTTCACCCAGCCGAGCCATGAGCTGACTTATGCGGTCAAGCTCTTCCGTATGCTGCTGTTGCTCCTGACGTGGCTGTTCCACGGCTGGGGGCTGATCGGCGGGCTTTTGCTCATCGCGGTGCTGATGGTCACCACCCGCACCGCCGCGGAGGGCAAATACCTCTATCCCGTCATCCCCTTTAACGGCAAGGCGCTGATGCGCCTCATATTCCGTCAGAACATCAGCCGTCATAACAGTTGATTTTCTGCTGACACGGGACACGCACGCGCCCCGAAACCCCGCATACACTGGCGTATAGCCGTTATGGGGAGGGGTGTCAATGTCTTTCGGAGAATGGTTGGCGGCGGTGGGTGTCCTGCTGCTCGCCCTGTATGGATGCGCACAGCTTATCCGACGGCTGTGTCTGTGGGTGACCCGCTGTCCGCGGTCGGTGACCTGCGTGCGGCTTGCCGTACCGCAGGAACGCGGGGCGATCGAGCCGCTGTTTCGCTGCCTGCAGGCGCAGGCGGCGTGGGCGGACGCCCGCACGGAACGCACGCTGGTGCTGCTGCCGCCGCTCGGCGATGAACAGCGGCGGATGGTGGAGCGGTTGCAAAACGACAACCCCGCGGTCACCGCCGTGACCGCCGAGGAATTAGCCGCTCTGGCGGCGGATAGGCAAAGGATATAGGAAGATTATATAAAAGGAGGTCGCCGGCGTGGCGCAGGACAATGGCATACAACTGAACGGCACGGTGGAGCACATTGTTTTCACGAACGAGGAAAACGGCTGGACCGTGCTGGAGCTGGACACCGGTGACGCGCTGACGACCGTGGTGGGGACCTTCCCGACCGTGCAGGTCGGGGAATACCTGCGTCTGCAGGGCGACTACGTCGAGCATCCGAGCTTTGGTCGCCAGTTTAAGGCGACCGCCTGCGAGAGCAGTCTGCCGACCGACGCGACCGCAATCCTGCGGTATCTTGCCTCGGGCGCGGTGCGCGGCATCGGCCCGAGCACCGCGGCGCGTATCGTCGACCGCTTCGGCGCGGACGCCCTGCGCGTGCTGGAGGAGGAGCCCGAGGAGCTTGCCAAGATCAAGGGCATCTCGCTCAAAAAAGCGCGCGAGATGGGGCAGAGCTTCTGCTCCCAGTTCGGCCTGCGCGAGGTGGTGATGACCTTTGCCACCTACGGGCTGACCCCCGCCGAGGCGCTGCGCTGTTGGAAGAAGTTCGGCCCCTCGACGCTGGTCAAGATCAAGGCAAATCCGTATCTGCTGTGCACCTCGGGGCTGTATATCGGCTTTGAGCGGGCGGATCAGCTATGTATGGGGATGAACGGGGATAAGCTCGACCCGCACCGCATCGAGGCGGGGATCGTGTACGTTCTGCAGCATAATCAAGGTAACGGGCACACCTGCCTGCCGCGCGATAAGGTCATCCCGACGGCAGTGACACTGCTCGACGTCCCCACCGAGGCGGTGGAGTCTGTCCTCGAGCGGATGATCGGCTTTGATCTGCACGAGGAGACCATCGGCGGGCGGGAATTTCTGTTCCTGCCGCGGCTGTATGAGGCGGAGAGCTTCATTGCGATGCGCATGCGGCTGATGAGCGGCTTTTCGCAGATCGCCGCCGAGGACCTCGAGCTGCGCATCGACGCGATGCAGCGCAATTTTCACATCGAATACGAAGCCCAGCAGCGCCGCGCGATGCTCGAAGCCATCGAAAAAGGCACGCTGATCCTGACGGGCGGCCCCGGCACGGGTAAAACGACCACCCTGCGTGGCATCATCACCCTGCTCGAGAGTATGGGGGAGACGGTCGCCATCGCCGCCCCGACGGGGCGCGCGGCGAAGCGTATTGCCGAGCTGACGGGGCACGAGGCGAAGACCCTGCACCGCCTGCTCGAGGTCAAATGGGACGACAGCGATACCCACACCTTTGAACGCAACGAGAAGAATCCGCTCGATGCGGACGCGGTCGTCGTCGATGAGATGTCGATGGTGGATACCCTGCTGTTTGAGAGCCTGCTGCGCGCGGTTAAGACGGGGTGTCGGCTGATCTTGGTCGGCGACACCGATCAGCTCCCCGCGGTGGGCGCGGGCTGTGTGCTGCAGGATCTTATTGACAGCGGCACCGTGCCCGTCGTTCAGCTTACGCAGGTGTTCCGTCAAGCGCTGGAGAGCCGCATCGTGCTCAACGCCCACCGCATCGTCGCGGGCGAGCCGATGCAGCTTGATAACAAGGGCGACTGCTTCTTTATGCCGCGCACAAGCCTCGGTGATGTGACGAAAACGGTGCTGGATCTCTGCCATCGCCGACTGCCCGCCGCCTACGGCTATACCGCGTGGGAGGGCTTGCAGGTGCTGTGCCCCGGCCGCAAGGGCGAGATGGGCACGGTCGAGCTTAACCGCCGCCTGCAGGAGCTGCTCAATCCCCCCGATAAGAAAAAGGCGGAGATGACCGTCGCGGGGATCACCCTGCGGGTGGGGGATAAGGTGATGCACACCCGCAATAATTACGATATTCTATGGACGCGCGACAACGGCGAGTGCGGCAGCGGCGTTTTTAACGGTGACATCGGCGTGCTGGAGAGCATCCACCCGCGGGAGGAAACCCTCACCGTGCGGTATGAGGACCGCGTCGCGACCTATACGAAGCAGGATGCGCAGGACATCGAGCTTGCCTACGCCATCACGGTACATAAGAGTCAGGGCAGTGAGTTCGACGCGGTGATCCTGCCGCTGTTTCGCAATACGCCGAATCTGTGCTACCGCAATCTGCTGTATACCGCCGTCACGCGTGCGAAGAAGCTGCTCATCGTGGTCGGCAGTATGGAGACGGTCGAGCGGATGATCGAGAACGACCGCAAGACCTTGCGGTATACGGGCTTGGGCGCGTTTCTGCGCCGTGCCGCGGAGGCGGGGCTGTGAGGACGGTTTGGTCGTGGGTGGTCAACCTGTTCTTTCCGCAGCGCTGCTGCCTGTGCGGCAGGGTGATCGAGTGGCGGCAGACGATGTGCGCCGATTGCCGTAAGGATGCGCCCTATGTTTTGCCGCCGATCTGCGATCTCTGCGGGCGCGGTGAGGACAAGTGCGCCTGCCGCAAGCGCCGCCGCAATTTTGAACGGTGCGTGATGCCGTTTTATTACGACGGACTCGGCGAGAGCGGCATCGGTCAGCTCAAGAATGCCGCCGACAGCGCGGTTGCGGATGGACTTGCCGCCGAGATGGCGGAGGTGATGCGCCGCGAATACGGTGGGATCGCTTTCGATTGCCTGATGCCCGTGCCGCAGTATAAAAAGGATGAACGCGAGAAGGGGTATAACCCCGCGGCGCTGCTCGCGCGGGCGCTGGCCCGTCGCACGCGCATCCCGTATGTGAACGGGCTGCGTAAGCTGTTTCACACCACGCCGCAGAAGGAGCTGCGCGCTGTCGCGCGCAGCGGCAACCTGCTCGGCGCGTTCACGGTGGACAAGCCGCAGGCGGCAAAGGACAAGTGTGTGCTGTTAGTGGATGATACGATCACGACGGGCTCAACGTTGGACGAATGTGCGAAAATGCTGAAGATCTACGGTGCACGCGAGGTGTATGCCGTCACCGCCGCCTGTTCTGTTTATAAGGATAAAAAGGAGAAGACGTATGAATTTAGGAATTGACCTCGGCACCTCGCGGGTGGCGATCTATGAGCCGGGGCGCGGTGTCCTGCTGGACGAGCCTGCGGTCATTGCGGTGTCCGCGGACAGCGGCAAGCTCATCGCTTGCGGCAGTGAGGCGGAGGCGATGCTCGGGCGCACCCCCGACAGCATCCTCGCCGTGCGTCCGGTGCAAAAGGGAGTCATCGCGGAATATGCCCTCGCCGAGCAGATGCTAAGCTATTTTCTGCGCCGGGTGTGCTCCAACCGCATCGCGAAGCCCTGCGTCGCGGTGAGCATTGCCGAGAAGATCACCGAGGTGGAGCGCCGCTCCTTTATCGAGGCGGTGGTGTCCGCGGGTGCACGTAAGGTGACGCTGGTGCCGCAGACGGTCGCCGCGGCGATCGGCGCGGGTCTGGACGTCAGCCTGCCGCGCGGACAGATGATCATCAATTTCGGCGGCGGCACCACCGACGTGTCGGGGCTGTCGCTCAAAGGCTTGGCGGTGTCCGATTCCGCCCGCCTCGCGGGGGACGCGGTGGACGAGGCGATCGCCCGCTATGTCCGCACTCGCTACGGGCTGCTCATCAGCGAGCGGATGGCGGAGAAGATCAAGATTACCGTCGGCGGGGCGCTTCCGCGCGCGGACACTATCACGATGAGCGCGAAGGGCCGCGATACCCTCACGGGACTTCCTCGCGTGCAGACGGTCAATTCCGATGAGATCATCGAGGCGATGGCACCGACGGTCGCCGAGGCGGTCGGTATCGTTCAGCAGGTGCTGGAGATCACCCCGCCCGAGCTCGCGGGCGATATCATCGAGCACGGGATGTGGCTGACGGGCGGGATGGCGCAGCTGCGCGATCTGCCTGCGTATCTGACCAAGATCACGGGGCTTCCCTGCCACGTGCCCGAAGATCCCGCTTTGTGCGCGGCGATCGGCGCCGGAATGGCCCTGCAGTATGCCGCGTCCTTCTCGGAGGTTTATGACCTGAGTGATTTCTCCTACCGCTTGTCGGGTAATGTAACGAACTAAAACCACAAGACTGATCAAAATAACAAAGCCACTGTATCACCCGTACAGTGGCTTTGTTGTGCGGTTTTGTGCGATTTTGTGAATTTTTCGCTCTTCCTCTCGTTTCTTTTTGACACAAGATATTGTGGTTCAAAAAATAAATCGGGCTTTTTCGAAACAATATATTGACACGGTATATGTGCCGTGCTATAATAGATTTCGTAGCGAATAAATTTATGAAAATACATAAGAGAGGACACAAAAACTATGAAGATCATCAAGCGAGACGGTTCGGAGATGGAGTTCGACCGGTCGAAAATTGAAATGGCTATCCTGAAGGCGAATGAGAGTGTCAGCGGGGATGACCGCGTAATCCCCGAGCAGGCACGGATGATCGCCTGCACGGTCGAGCAGTATTGCTGTGGGCTCAAGCGCGCGATGAGCGTCGAGGAGATCCAGGACCAGGTGGAGAATCACCTGATGGCACTGGGCAAGTATAACCTCGCGCGTCGGTATATCACCTACCGCTATACCCACGCCCTGATGCGCAAATCCAATACCACCGATAAGCAGATCCTCAGCCTCATCGAGTGCAACAACGAGGAGGTCAAGCAGGAGAACGCCAACAAGAACCCCACCGTCAACAGCGTGCAGCGCGACTATATGGCGGGTGAGGTCAGTAAGGACATCACCAAGCGTATCCTGCTGCCGCAGGAGATCGTCGAGGCGCACGATGAGGGCCTTATTCACTTCCACGATGCGGACTATTTTGCCCAGCATATGCACAACTGCGATCTGGTCAACCTCGAGGATATGCTGCAGAACGGTACCGTTATCAGCGGCACGCGCATCGAGCGTCCGCATTCTTTCTCCACCGCGTGCAACATCGCGACCCAGATCATCGCGCAGGTCGCGTCCAATCAGTACGGCGGTCAGAGCATCAGCTTGACCCACCTCGCACCCTTCGTGCAGGTCAGCCGCGATAAGATCCGTGCCGAGCTTCTTGCGGGCTTTGAAGAAGTGGGCGAGACGATTAAACCCGAGAGTCTGGAGAAGCTCGTCGAGCGCCGCCTGCGCGAGGAGATCCGCAAGGGCGTGCAGACCATCCAGTATCAGGTCGTTACTCTGATGACCACCAACGGCCAGGCCCCCTTTGTTACGGTGTTTATGTACCTCAACGAGGCGAAGAACGAGCAGGAAAAGAAGGACCTCGCCCTCATCATCGAGGAGACCCTCAAGCAGCGCTATAAGGGCGTCAAGAACGAGGAGGGCGTGTGGATCACTCCCGCGTTCCCGAAGCTCATTTACGTGCTCGAGGAGGACAACATCCACGAAGGCAGCCCCTACTATGAGCTGACCAAGCTCGCGGCGAAGTGTACCGCTCGCCGTATGGTGCCCGATTATATCAGCGAAAAAATTATGCTGCAGAACAAGATCGACAAGAACGGCGAGGGTCATTGCTACACCTGTATGGGCTGCCGCAGCTTCCTGACGCCTTATGTTGACGAGGAGGGCAAGCCGAAATATTACGGCCGCTTCAATCAGGGCGTTGTCACCGTCAACCTCGTGGACATCGGTTTGAGCGCCCACGGCGATATGAGCAAGTTCTGGGAGATCTTCGATGAGCGTATGGAGCTGTGCCATCGTGCACTGCAGTGCCGTCACGAGCGTCTGACCGGCACCGTGTCGGATGCCGCGCCGATCCTGTGGCAGTACGGCGCGCTCGCCCGCCTCAAGAAGGGCGAGACCATCGACAAGTTCCTGCACGGCGGCTATTCCACCATCTCCCTCGGCTATGCCGGTCTGTGGGAGTGCGTGTACAGCCTCATCGGCAAGAAGCTCACCGAGCCCGAGGGCGAGGCGCTGGGCCTTGAGATTATGAAGAAGCTCAACGAGTACACCGCGAAGTGGAAGGCGGCAGAGACCATCGACTACTCGCTGTACGGCACCCCGCTGGAGAGCACGACCTACAAGTTCGCCAAGTGTCTGCAGAAGCGCTTCGGCATCATCAAGGGCGTGACGGATAAGAGCTATATCACCAACAGCTATCACATCCACGTCACCGAGCCGATCGACGCGTTTGACAAGCTCGCGTTGGAGGCGAAGTTCCAGGCGCTGTCCCCCGGCGGTGCGATCAGCTACGTCGAGGTGCCGAATATGCAGCAGAACCTCGACGCGGTGCTGTCGGTGATGAAGTTCATCTACGACAACATTATGTACGCCGAGCTCAACACCAAGAGCGACTACTGTCAGGTGTGCGGCTACGACGGCGAGATCGCCATCGAAGAGGAGGGCGGCAAGCTCATCTGGAAGTGCCCGCACTGCGGCAACACCGACCAGAGCAAGATGAACGTTGCCCGCCGCACCTGCGGCTACATCGGCACGCAGTACTGGAATCAGGGCCGCACGCAGGAGATCAAGGAGCGCGTCCTGCACCTGTAAAATTTTATAGTAATGTCGACGACTCAATGGTAAAATACCGTTGAGTCGTCGCTTTTTTCATCGTTTGACAAATTTCCACTTTGCTTTCGTTGGTTTATGTGGTACAATGGAGAACACGGAGAGGAGGGAGCGTGTATGCCGACAGAGAAATCGGGTGAGAACAGCCGCGTGTGCTGTTTTACGGGCTATCGTCCGCATCGCTTTCCCTTTGAGCAGGAGGGGCTTCGCCCCGAGCACGTGCGCGCCGCGCTCGGACGGCAGATCCGCCGTCTGTACGACGAGGGTTGCCGTACGTTTATCAGCGGAATGTGCGTCGGGGTCGATCTGTGGGCGGCGGCTGAGGTGCTGACCTTACGGGCGGAGCACCCAGAGGTCGAGCTGATCGCCGCCGTGCCCTTTTCGGGGCAGGAGAGCCGCTGGCCCGCCGCCGATGGGCGGGAATATCGCCGTATCCTCGCCGCCTGCACGCGGGTGGAGGTGCTGTTTTCTCCCGAGCAAGCAAAGGAGAATTCCGCCGCCTGCTACCGCAAGCGCAATCAGTGGATGGTAGACAACGCCGACACGGTGCTGGCGGTGTATACCCCCATCGACGCCGAGCGCCGCTCCGGCACCGCCGCGACCGTGCGCTACGCACGAAAAAAGCTCAAGCGTATTGTGTATATCCACCCGACCACCCTCGCGATGAGCGAGGAGACGGTGCAGCAGATCGAATTTATGTTAGATTGAGGAGATATAGCTATGGCATTACCCGATTTTCCAATTCCCGGCATTCACTTTTTCATCAGCGATAACGCCTTTTGCGGCAGTCATAAGGGGCTTAATTACCGCATCACCCCGGTGAAAGCGAAGGCAGAGGAGGACATCGACAGCCATTTCGAGGTATACACGTGGTACGGGATGCTGTCGAGCGAGCTTGCCGAAAAGCAGGCCGAGGCGACCTTCCCGCTGGACACCGACGGCCTCGCCGCGGTCAAGGCGTGGCTTGAGGAGCAGTATAAGACGTATTGTGAGAAACAAAAATAAAGCGAAACAGCCGCATCCTCACGGGTGCGGCTGTTCCCATTGGAGCAGGTAAAGGGAGTCTGAACCCCGAAGCCGCCGCCTTTTGGCTGTGCTCAAAAAACAAATTGTGTACTGCGGCTTACTTCCCTAGTTGCCTGCGGCAACTAGGGAGAGTTCTCCTGCCTCTATACCCGCTCACAAAACAAGAGAGCATCCCGAGTGGGATGCCCTCTTGTTTGGAGCAGGTAAAGGGAGTCGAACCCTCCTATCAAGCTTGGGAAGCTTGCGTTCTACCGATGAACTATACCTGCGTATTCGCATTGCACACATTGTACCACACAGAATTTAAAAAATCAAGAGAAAAATGGCGAAGAACGCATCAAAATTATCGCATAACCGCTCCTTTTTCGGTACAGGCTAAAAGAAAAAGGGGTGGGGATGATGGATAAGCGGCAGAAATGGCGACTGGGTGCCGAAATGACCGCCATCGGCGGGTTGGGGTATAATCTTATCGAACTGCTATGGCGCGGGCGGACACACTGGAGTATGTTTTTCGTCGGCGGGGCGTGCTTTCAGCTCATCGGGCAGGTGGGACACCGCGTGAAAGCCCCGCTCGCGGTGCGGTGCGGACTGTGCGCGCTCGGGGTCACCGCGGTGGAGCTGGTCAGCGGGTGTATTCTCAACCTGTGGCTAAAGCTCGGCGTGTGGGATTACAGCCGGATGAAATACAACATCAAAGGGCAGGTGTGCCTCTTGTATTCGGTGTTCTGGCTGCTGCTCAGCGCGGCGGCGTTGCCGCTGTACGCGCTGTGCCGCAAGGGGTTAGTGCGGTTGCATAGGACACGGTAGGGAAGACATTGTGCTTTCCGTTCGAACGAATAGAGGCTCTCCCTTTGGGAGAGCTCCCGCGCCAGCGGGTGAGAGGGCAAGCAGTCGCATTGCGACACGATGGCACAATTACAAGAAAGGGTGTACATTAATGCCCTCTCCGTCGCGCTTCGCGCGCCACCTCTCCCAAAGGGAGAGGCTTATGAGCCCTGTTTAGATGCGGACTTGCAGCTTTCCGCCAGCGGGCACTCGCCGCATTTCGGTGAGCGGGCGGTGCAAATATCCCGTCCGAAATGCACGATGCGGTGGCAAAAATCGTTGCTCTCCTCGGGCGGGAGCACCTTTTTGAGCTGCATCTCCACCTTGTAGGGGTCCTTGCTGCCGTCGGTGAGCCCCAACCGCCCCGCGATGCGGATGCAGTGGGTGTCGGCGACGACGGCGGGCTTGCCGAACACGTCGCCGCACATCAGATTCGCGGTCTTGCGTCCGATGCCGGGGAGCTTCGTCAGCTCCTCGACGGTGTCGGGCATCACGCCGCCGTACACGTCACGGAGCATCACGCACGCCGCGACGATGTCTTTCGCCTTGGTCTTATACAGCCCGCAGGAGCGGATGTATTCCCCGACCTCGTCGGGGGTCGCGTCGGCGAACGCGTCCAGCGTGGGAAACCGCGCAAATAACGCCGGTGTCACCATATTCACCCGCGCGTCGGTGCATTGCGCCGACAAGCGCGTGGCGATGAGCAGCTGCAGCGGGTTATCGGCGTTGAGCGAGCATACTGCCTCGGGATATAACGTTTTCAGCGCCTCGACCGCAATCGCGGCGCGTTGCTTTTTCGTCATCGGGATCACTCCTTGTGCCTTTATTCTATCACGGCGAAAAGGGGCGTGTCAATCCCTTGACACGCGGGCAAAAGGCGTGTATCATAAAGAGGTAAACGTTAGGAGTGATACTATGGCGTCACCGCTGGCAGACCGCATCCGCCCGTCCGATCTGGACGAGGTGGTCGGACAGTTACATATCCTCGGCGAGGGCAAGGCTCTGCGCCGCATTATGGAGTCGGGGCACATCCCGAATCTCATCTTCTACGGCCCGTCGGGGGTGGGCAAGACCACCGTTGCGCGCATCATTGCGGAGCGGGCGAATATGCGCCTGCATAAATTAAACGGCACCACCGCGTCCACCGCGGACATCAAGGCGGTGGTGGAGGAGCTGGACACCTTCGCGGGGATGAACGGCATCCTGCTGTACCTCGACGAGATCCAGTATTTTAATAAGCGGCAGCAGCAGACCCTGCTCGAGTATATCGAGAACGGGCGCATTACGCTGATCGCCTCTACGACGGAAAACCCGTATTTCTACGTCTACAATGCCATCCTCAGCCGCTCGACGGTGTTCGAATTTAAGTCCGTTGAGCCCGAGGAGATCGAAAAGGCGGTGCGCCGCGGCTTTGATGTGCTTCGCGGTGAACGCGAGGACGCGCTCACCGTCGAGGAGAGTGTGTACGGGCATATCGCCCGCGCCTGCGGCGGCGACGTGCGTAAGGCACTCAACGCGGTAGAATTATGCGTGCTCGCGGGCGAGCGCACCGAGCGCGGCATCACCGTCACCGAGGACGTCGCGCGGCAGCTTGCCCAGCGCAGTGCGATGCGGTACGACCGCGAGGGGGACGAGCATTACGACATCATCTCCGCCTACCAGAAGTCGATGCGCGGCTCGGACGCGAACGCCGCCCTGCACTATCTCGCGCGCCTGCTTGAGGCGGGGGATCTTCCTTCCGCCTGCCGTCGCCTGATGGTGTGCGCGTGCGAGGACGTCGGGCTTGCGTATCCGCAGATCATCCCGATCGTCAAGGCGGCGGTGGACATCGCCCTGCAGGTGGGACTCCCCGAGGCGCGTCTGCCGCTCGCGGACGCAGTGATCATGGTGTGCCAAGCGCCGAAATCCAACGCCGCGCACGATGCCATTGCGGCGGCGCAGGCGGATATTCAGGCGGGGAAATCGGGCCCCGTGCCGCGACAACTGCAGAACAAGCACTACGACGGCGACGACGTGGAGCAAAAGGGGCAATTCTACAAGTACCCTCACAGCTTCCCCAACCATTGGGTGGAGCAGCAGTATCTCCCCGATGCCCTCAAGGATGCGGTGTACTACGTCCCCGGCGACAACAAGAACGAGCAAGCCTTCGCGGCGTACTGGAAAGAGATCAAGGGAAAATAAAAACAGCCCGTGAGATGCTGTGCATCTCACGGGCTGTTCATTTGTATTGACCGTAATTATTCCTTGTCAATTGTTGTGTAGTTCCGAATATAGTCTTCGATGATGATTTCCAACAGATTATTGACGCTTCGTCGCTCTTGCTTGGCTACGGCTTTTAGTTTTTCGTGCAATTCTTTCTGTAGTCTTAGCATCACAGGTGTTTTTTCTGTCATAAAAACGCCTCCTTTTCAAAAAACTCTTGACAAATCGAAATCACTATGATATCATACACGTGATATCACTTTGAAATCACTTACAGCATCTAAAAGCAAAAATCTATACTTAAAACTAATTATAGCGTATAATTCGACTTTGTGCAAGGATTTTTATTAAAAAGGAGAGTATAGCTATGTCGTATCAAGTTACAATGGATGACATCGACAGATTGAGTATGCATTTAACAAAGATTATGTGCTGCAATTATCTTTTGTGTGCATTGGATTCAGACCCGCTTGCCGACGAGGATTATCCGGATTGGATCCGTAAGGAATGCGGCTATTTGATTTTGGATAAACAGAGGGAGATGCTGCATCAAGCCAGAGCGGAGCTGAACTCGCTGATTTCCGGGTAGGGTTTCACTGCTCACCCTAAACGGACAAAAATTTCGCGATAGAATTCTATCGCGGAATTTTTTATGCCCCCTTCCCTCTTGTAAGCGCCTTTAGGTCCTCCGG